>CAKVBG010000203.1 GCA_934725345.1 uncultured Eubacteriales bacterium | reverse complement strand
CGTGAACATTACCATTGTTCACACACTTTGTAAATGTTACAGTTTTGCACTTATCAGAACCGCCCAAGCCACCAACAAAGCCGCCGGCACGGTTATAGTTATCTGTCATTATAGCAGTAACGTTTGCATTGTTTGTGCAATTCATAATTTTCAAGTCGAAGTTTTCCACCTTTGTCTCTTTATACCCCGCAAGACCAACAAAGCCGCCGACCTTATCCTTTGCGCTAACGGAACCGGATACCGTTACATTTTCAATGGTGAGGCTGCTACCACGTGCATCGCCGACAACTGCTCCGACTGCCAAACCGTTTTCAATCGCAATGTTGACATCGACAAAGTTGATGTTCTTCACGGTCGCATTGTTTGCAATACAAATGAAGCCATAGGCAGTTCCTGATGCCTTGTTCGTCACATTTGTAATAATTGCCTCCGAATTGTATCCATTGGGAGACAGCCCTTTGATGGTATACCCCTTTCCGTCAATCGTTCCCTCAAAAGGATAGTTTTCATCAAACCCAAACGGTTTCCAATCTTTTCCGGTCAGATCGATATCGTTTGCGAGTTCAATGGTTTTGCCTGTCAGATTGACACCAACCGTGGAAGCCATTGCCATGCCCTGAAGCTGTTCGTAGGTCGAGACGGAAATCACATTGTTGGTGGTTGCTACAGCACCGGACGAAGGTCCCTCTGAACCCGTCGCAAGACCCGCAACAAATCCGCCGTTTTCAATAACAAGTTTAGGGCTCTTGTTGTTAAGTTCACCAACCACTGCCGTGGGCTTAATGACAACGTGCATTGCCGCTGCGGTAGTAGTCATTTTACCGACAATACCCATTTCGATGTAGGTCGTACCGGAAATCTTCTGAATGTCGACCGTTTTCGCCAGACCGTAGTGCTCCACGTGTCCGCTCGGTGCGTTGACCGTCAGTTCGCCGCCGTTGGTGCGGATGATAACCGACTGACTGCCCTTATAGGTAATCTTATTTCCGGTCGTATCGCCCGCGTCAAAGCCGGCATTGCTCAGCGTCATCTCTGTGCCGGACGCGCCGTTCCAGTACACCGAGTATTTGGAATCCTTCGCCTTTGTCGAATCGGTATAAACCGCCCAAAGCTGATAATCCGGCGTGGTCTTGTCGCTCTTTGTCGAATTCGGGTAGTACTCCAGCTTACTGCCGTTCATGTACGCAAAGCACTTGTTGACTTCATCATACAGAATCTGATTGTTGGATGCTTTTGCTTCGATTTTCGCAATGTCGTAGCCGTTTTCCTTGACCGCCTGGAATGCCGAATACGCGGTCGGGTAGTCCATGGTCGCGCTTTCTGTCTCCAGTGCCATGTTCAGATTTCTCACGAGAGACAGATCGCTCGAAATCTGCGCTTTTTTCACCAGCCGCGAAATGTTCGGAATCAGCACTGCCGCGAGAATCGCAATCACCGCGATGACAATGACCAGTTCCACGATGGTGAAGCCTTTTTTGTTGGTTCTCTTCATTTTTCTTTT
>CAKVBG010000202.1 GCA_934725345.1 uncultured Eubacteriales bacterium | reverse complement strand
GAAAAAGAATTCCTTGCTCCTTACGGCGTGCGCAGTGTCTCCAAGGCGGAACGCCGTATGTACGCGGTCAAACCGAGCGGGAACCCCTCCTGTTGGCTCGGTCCGATCTGGGGCAACTGCAATTATATGGTATATAAAGGACTGCTCCGCTACGGATATACCGAAGATGCCGAGGCACTGGCGGAAAAAACCGTGCGTCTTTTCGGAAAAGACGTCGAGCAGTGCGGAGAATTCCACGAGTATTACGACCCGGAGACGGGAGAAGGAATCCTGAACCGGGGCTTCCAGAGTTGGAATCTCCTCTCCTATTCCATGGCAAAAGATCTGACTCCCGCTCCGAAAAAAGCGTAAAAAAGCAAAACGGATTCCCCGTTTCTCTTTGCAAAACACGGCAAAATGGAAAGTATACTTTTCATTTTGCCGTGTTTTTAATATTTATTGCAGGTAATATGCAAAGTTCGGATTATTCTTCCCTTTTCGCGGAGAGACGACAATGTTCTTCATTATCGGATCGGATGCCGCATCGGCAGTACTGTATGCAACGGTTTTTATCTCCATGACGCCGTCCGTATCGGGGATCAGTACGACTTTCCATACGACATTTTCTTTTTTCTCGCTGACGCGGATAATTTGCGCACGTGCTTCGTTCACATAAACCGTCGCGACCTCGAGAGATGCGGTAATCTTCACAATCAGGCGCGTTCCGACGGAAGTGCACTCGCGTGCTATCGTCACATCAAAATCTGCGGGAGAAAACTTCTCGGTTTCTGCTCCCTTCCCGTCCGACACCCGGATGACGCGAAAACCGACATCCTCATATCCGAGGTTGGCGACTCTCGCCTCTTCACGGTATTCGGTGCGGCAATCTGTCCGTGCGGAATTCCACGCTCCGCCTTTGACACCGAGCAGGCACGCATCGTTCTCTTCCCTTCTGAGTGTCGTGGTCCATTCCCAGACATTCCCCCAAAAGTCCACAGCACCGTGTGCACCGCGCGTGACGGTCGCATATTGCTCCACCGGTGTCCTTCCGTTATTCACGCCGCAGTTGAAATCCGCATCCTTCGGCATATGCCCTGCCGCCAACTCCCATTCACTCTCCGTCGGAAGGCGATAAAGATCCGTTTCGTCTTTTGCCGTCAGAAAACGACAGTATGCCGCCGCGTCCTCCGCAGAGACGAAATTTACGGGATAATTCTCTTCTCCTTCGGGATATCTCCCGTCTTTCCAGTTTACGGGTGCGGCATAACCTGTCTCGGCAAGAAAATATGCGTATTCCGCATTTGTCACCTGCGTTCGACCGACATAAACGTTCTCGCCTGCCCCCATGACGGGAATATACTCATACATCGGTGCGTCACCGATTTTCCATTTCAATAGCCGCGCATCCGTAAAACGGAGCATCGTGCTCGCGATTCTGTCCTGATAGGTCCGATACATCTCGTCGACAATTTCCTGCATTTCCGCGACCTTTGCATCGCCCCCCGGTTTCCCTGCCGTCTCGGCTTTCAGTTC
>CAKVBG010000201.1 GCA_934725345.1 uncultured Eubacteriales bacterium | reverse complement strand
GATGCTGTATCCGCCTCGCCCTCGGCGTGTACCGCAACCATTGCGGGGAGTGACAGAACCGCGGTCAATCCGAGCGCGATCAGTCGTTTGAACAGGGTCTTGCGTTTCATTTCGTTTGTCTCCTTTTTTGTTTTTATTTCCGGCGGTATGCTACCGCATCGGTTCAGATACCGTCAAACAGGGTTGCGATTTTCTCCTCCACAGCGGGGATTTTCTTATCAATGTAAACCTTCCACGGCGTGTTGTCGCGCATGGCATAGCCGGGCTGGTCACAAATGCCGTTCAAGGAGGCTCCGAAGACTCTGCCGATGTCAAAGTATGCGGTGTCACGGATCAGGTTCAGCATTTCCATCATTTTGGGGGAGGTGGACTTCGCTGCCTTCATGGTGGTCTCAAAAATCACCGGCGTGGTTGTACGGTAGCAGGTGCTTGCAAGCGCTTCTAAGACTGCGGTATCCATCAGAAACCGATTCTCCGGCGTGTTTTTCATAATCCCGTACATGGTAATCGGCTGGCGGACTGCGCCGTAATAAGTGGTCTGGTCGCTGTCGTAT
The DNA here is from genome assembly GCA_934725345.1 of uncultured Eubacteriales bacterium. Classification (GTDB taxonomy): domain Bacteria; phylum Bacillota; class Clostridia; order Oscillospirales; family Acutalibacteraceae; genus UMGS1491. The sequence goes on along the minus strand of CAKVBG010000201.1, from coordinate 978 downwards.
TTCGGGCAGGGAACAACGCCCAAAGTAAATGTTGCCTTTGCGAACATATTGATTGCGGCGCCGCTTTGTGCAACGGTAAAGAGCGACCGACCGCCCACAAAGGAACCGGTGAAATTCGCATCGCCCCATTTGCTCTCGTCACCGACAAACGAGCTTTGATGAATCTTTGTGGAAATATAGTCGATAATATCCTGTGAGCGCTGTCCCTTGAACGCAGAGGAAACAACCATCTTTCCAACCTGATTCTTTTCGATAATCGAAACACCGCATCCGTGCAGGAGAGCCGGAACATCGTAATAGTAGGATACCAACCCCAGCTGGTCGCCGGAGGAAACGCCCACCTTATCATCAATGTTCTCGGTGTCCGAATATGCGTCCACGCACATTTCCATCATTTTGGTAATCGTCCATTCATTCCGCTCTATCAAATCATAAGGAGAAGTCAGTCCTTCAATGTCATCGATCAGCTTCTGATTGAACCACACACTGTAAATCATCTGCACCAGATTGGTGGAAATATCGCCGGTCATGAAAAAGAGCTTGTTGTTGATCTCAATCTTTTCCACCAGCTGCTGCGACCACCAGGGTGCCGCAGGGTCGATGTAGCTGTTCTGAATCTGATTCAGGGGCAGGAAGTGTCCGTCCGTCGTGGCAATCGAGGCATTTTGCGTCTTTGCCGCAATCACATCCCAGTAAATACCGCCTATTTGGGAGGTATCCAGCGTTTGGTTGTAAGTGTTCAGCGATTCCTCGGTAAAACGAAGTGCCACGTTCAGCCGCTTCTCCACCAGCTTGTTTTTGCTATAGACCGCATTTTCAATGGCGTCTCCGCTCAAGCCGCTGGCTTCAAATTCCGGGTTTTCCGCCTTCCAGCAGAGAATGGAAATGGTCTCGTTCCCGTAATCCAACGCCGGAAGCGTATCCCGCAGATAGCCGTTTTCGTCCAACCCGTCATCGGTTGCAGGCTCGGTATTGGGG
>CAKVBG010000200.1 GCA_934725345.1 uncultured Eubacteriales bacterium | reverse complement strand
GATTGCAACGGCTTCTGCAGCGGTCAGCTTCATGTAGTTCTGGATGATGAATACCGACTTACTGCCATGCCCGCCGTAGCAGAATTTTTCATTCCGCGTATAAGCAGTGTAGGATTCCCATTGCCCGGCTTCGTTCTTACGGTTCCGCGTTTCCTCCGCGTAAAGATTCACCTTGCAGAGGTCATGAAACAGGGTGATGATAACCGCCGTTTCCAGCGATACTTCAATCTCGGAATATACGGCGGAAAGCCGCACGAATTCATCATACACATTCAGAGAATGTCGGAGCAGGCCTCCGGCGTGCGCTCCGTGAAAGCGGGTGCTTGCGGGAGCGTAGAAGAAATCACTCTTTTCAAGGTAAGCAAGCAGGTCATCCATCCCCTCACGCCTGACTGTTGCGCAGAGGCCAAGAAAACGTGTTTTGTCGTCCATTTTGATTCCTTTCGTTTTGTAATTCAGTTTACGGGTTCGCCTCTTATGACGCAATCAGAATCGCATCACCTCCTGTCCGATTTGGCAAAAAAATCATAAAAGTCCACTTGACCGGTTCATTTTGAGCGCAGAAAAAGGAGAAAGGCTGTGCGGCTTTCTTTCGCATTTTCTTCAGTTCATTCCGACCGATTGTATATCAAAATACAATGGAATAATCTCTCTTTGGACTTCTACGAATCTTCTACGAATTTTCTACGAATGCTTTGCCCGAAAGCACCCATGCGGTGGACTCTTGTGCGGATACCAAGAGCCCGGTTCAAAGGGTGCCACAGGAAAAGTTTTCCTGTTTCCGAGCTAAAAATCGGACAAGAGGCATCTTTCTTCGGTTCCTTTACCAAAGCCCCGCTTTGATGATGTAAAATTGCCTTTCGTTACGACGTTTGGAGGAAAATTCGTAGAAGATTCGTAGAAGTCACCGACTTGCTGATTTTTCAAAGAAAAAACGGCAGTCAAAATTTGTGCGTTTTAGCCCATTTTTAGATACAAAAAGAGCCTTGATCTTAGTTTGAATAACTAAAAATCAAGACTCTTGATGGTGGAGACAGATGGATTCGAACCAACGACCTCATGCATGTCAAGCATGCGCTCTAACCAACTGAGCTATGCCTCCATCCCGCTGCGCACCGGAATCCGGATCGGCTGAGGTCCTGCCGCTTTACCGCAACGCATATATTATAACACATTTCTTCCCAAATTGCAAGGGGTTTTTCAAAAAAATTTTTCTTTTTTTATTTTGTCGGGTTCCCGGCAGGAAATGCCTGACAGATCGGCTGTTCCGGGGCTTTTTTTGCGCAATTCCGAAGTCGAATGTTTGTGAAGATCATGGAAAAGGGCAGTTTGGGATGGGGTCGCAGGCGCTCCGTGATGCCGTCAATTCAGAGAATGACGAAAAAATCCGCCGCTTGGGGGGATGTTTTTGTGGAAAGCTATCAAATATGCTGTTTTTTGTTCATATTTTCGGAAAATGCTTGACAAATCGGAAAAAGTGTGCTATAATACGGGTGTCAGACAAAAATTGACCGAATTTTTAAAAAATAATGCTTGACAAGGAGGGCGCGGTCGTGTATAATGCCTTGAC
>CAKVBG010000199.1 GCA_934725345.1 uncultured Eubacteriales bacterium | reverse complement strand
AGACGCGAGCAGACGCCTGTAATAGCGGAGGATAACACCAATGACGCGATGGAGAAGATAAGCACTCTCCCCGGAGCTGACGAGATAAACGCGGTTATCGGGATGACGGATAAGACCGCGGCAAGGGAACTGCTCGACGGCTATAAGGCAACCGTCGGTGCCGCGCGCGTCGCATATAATAAGGTGACAAATGCCGACCAGCTCGCGTTTATAGAAAACGCGGACAGACTCTTTGCGGCGGAGACCGCGATACGCGCCGCCCGCACCGCAATGGGCGAGCAGGTGAGGATAACCGAGCTCCGGGTAAAGACCTCGCCGACGAAGCTTGTCTATAAGGCGGGCGAGCTCTTTGACGCTACCGGAATGGTGCTCACCGTTATCTATGACGACGGCTCGCAGGAGACGGCTTCGGAGGGCTTCACCCTCCCGACGGAGCCTCTGAAGGAGGGACAGCAGAGCGTTAAATTCTCCTATCGGGGAATTGAAAAGGAAATATCGCTTACGGTAAACAAGGGCGGCAACCCGACCCCGAGCCCGACACCCGACAAGACGCCGGATAATAACGGCGGAAACGGGCACCCTGTCGGCGCGGTTATCGGAATAGCAGCCGGCGTATGCGTACTTCTCCTTGCCGTAACTGCGCTTGTGATAGCACTTCTTAAAAAGAGGAGAAACGGTAAATAAAAGGCAGGAGAAATCCGCACCTTAAACCGCGAAAAGCTGTATAGCAAGGCGAAAACGGCAGGGCAAGACTGCGAAAACGGCATAACAAGACTGCAAAAGCAGTATAATTAAAAGGCTCCCGCAGCATCGCGGGAGCCTGACCCCCGGGGCAGCCCGCCCCGGGGGTTTTATATATGGTCTATTGAGGCTTTTTGGGCTTAAATGCAGATTTATCCGAATCGCTTTTGTTTTTATAGTAATCCCATATAGCGAATTTCTGTTTTTGTCGGTTTTTCAAGCTCAATATCTTTGCGGGCTTGTTCCTTTTCAGAAACGGTGACTTAGGCATTTTTTATACCTCCGAGTTCAAAGCTTTCTTTGCTGTCAAATTCTTCGGTTTCAATAATTGAATAGATTTGTTCTGAATATCTGTCATCGGGTACAGATGCCGTGCAGTAAAGAAGTAAAATGTTATCTATTTTATAAAGCGGAATTGAATGCAATATCCCGTAGTCACCCTCTTCAAAGTACAGAAAGTACCAATGCTCGCTTTTTACGGAATATTCGAGGGAAAGCGGATAGGCGTTGCAGGGCTTTTTGTTCATTGTTATTTGCACTATTATTTCGTCGTTAAGAGCGTCAAGCAGAATATCATACTCGTTCTTAAAGCAAATGCGTTCCTTCTGATACTCGGCAAGACTGAAATATTCCTGCATAAGATTTCTGAGATAAGCACTTCTTTTTATTCCAATATTATCGAGACGAACAAAAAGATCCGCATATAATCTTTCGTTTTCGACATCGAAACGGAGATTTATAGTAGAGTTACATTCATATTCGCTTTTATCAAAATATTTGTAATCGAAAGATTCGGCAAGAAAATCGAGAATTTTGTCCTGCATCCCGG
>CAKVBG010000198.1 GCA_934725345.1 uncultured Eubacteriales bacterium | reverse complement strand
ACTCTATATCGATCAGCCGAATCTCAGCCGTTCGATCCGGGATCTTGAGAGTTCGCTCGGCGTTACCATTTTCGAGCGTTCCGCCAGAGGGATGAAACTTACCGCCGACGGCGAGGTGTTCTTAAAATATGCGAAGTCCATTCTCGGACAGGTGGACGCTCTGGAGTCGGTTTTTCGCGAAGGGGCGGTACATAAAAAGCAGTTTTCGGTTTCCGTTCCCCGCGCAAGTTATATTTCCGAGGCGTTCACCGCCTTTTCCCGTCGGATCTCAAAAATCGACAGCGCGGAGATTTTTTATAAAGAAACGAATTCCATGCGCACGATCCGAAACGTTCTGGAAGAAAAATATAAACTCGGTATTCTTCGTTATGCCGAGAACTTCGATAAATATTATAAAGAGATGATGGAAGAGAAGGGGCTCGCGTACGAGCTTGTCACGGAGTTTTCCTATGTCCTCTTAATGAGCAGAGAGAGTCCGCTTGCCGCTCTGCCCGAGATCACGTACCGCGACCTTTCGTCGCATATCGAGATCGCACACGCAGACCCCTATGTTCCGTCCCTCCCGCTTTCCGAAGTGAAAAAAGAAGAACTGCCGGAGATTGAAAAGCGGATTTTCGTTTTCGAGCGCGGCAGTCAGTTCGATCTCCTCGCCGGGAATCCCGATACGTTCATGTGGGTCTCTCCCATGTCGCAGACGGTTCTTGACCGCTACGGACTGATTCAGCGCACCTGTCCCGAGAACCGCAGGGTCTACCGTGATCTGATGATTTATCGGAAGGACTACCACCTGACGGAACTTGACAAGGCGTTCGTCTTTGAACTCTGTCGGGTCAAGCGGGAGATCATGCCGTAACGAAAGAAAAAATTCCCATGCCTCCCGATGGATAAAATCCGTCGGATTTCAAATAATATCCTTGTAAAACCGTACCAAATATGGTTTTGAACAAGGAGTTATAACAATGAAAGCCACAGGTATTGTAAGAAGAATCGATGATCTCGGCAGGGTCGTGATCCCGAAGGAGATCCGCCGCACCATGCGGATCCGCGAGGGCGATCCTCTGGAAATATATACGGACAGAGAAGGCGAGGTCATTTTCAAAAAATATTCTCCGATCGGAGAACTTCAGAATTTTGCGGCAGAATATGCGGAGACCCTTCAGAAGACGGCGGGCGTCCCCGTTTTCGTATGCGACAGAGACGCCGTGATTACGGTCGCGGGTGCTTCCAAGCGCGAGTATCAGGAGCGTCGGATTTCCGCGGCGCTGGAATCCCTGATCGAGTCGCGGGGACTGTATCAGCACGCCGAGGGACGGGAAGAGATCACCATCACCGAAGAGGGCGGGACGCACTATGTCAGTTGCGCCATGCCGATCCTCGCGGGCGGAGATATTATCGGGTGTGTCCTTTCCGGAAGACAGCCGGGGATCGACGAGAGCGGACGGATTCCGCAGGAGGTCGAGAGCAAGCTGATTCAGACGGCGGGCGTGTTCCTCGGAAAGCAAATGGAGACCTGAATAAAAATCCCCGGGTTTTCGGCGTGCAATGCCGAAAACCCGGGGATTTTGTCAGTCTATGGG
>CAKVBG010000197.1 GCA_934725345.1 uncultured Eubacteriales bacterium | reverse complement strand
ACCTGCGGAACGATGCAGGATAACATTCCGTCCTTTGCGGTGGACTTTGTGATGAATATTGAAAGTCCCGCATTCTGGCAATAATCTCCCGAACCGCCGACGCCGTTCATAAGACGGCTGCCGTCTATGTAGGAAGAATTTGTGTTGCCGTATATATCAGCCTCAATGACGGTGTTGATCGCAATAACTCCGAGACGTCTTATGACTTCGGGGTGGTTGCTTATCTCCTGCGGTCTGAGGATTATATGGTCACGGTATTTTTCAAAGTTTTTGAAGAATTCGTCACGCTTATCCCATGATATCGTAAGTGAAGTTCCCGATGCGTAATCGACTTTTCCTGCATCGATAAGATCGAAGATCGAATTCTGAAGCACCTCGGAATAAACTGTAAGATGTTCAAAATCGGATTTTGCAAGTCCTTCAAGGACTGCATTTGATACACTTCCGACGCCTGCCTGAAGTGGCGGAAGCGGATCGCATAATCTTCCGTGTTCGACCTCGCTGTGGAGGAAACCGATAAGATTTGCAGCCATGCTCCTGAATTCATCATCAACGGGCGAAACCGTTCTTCCGTTATCGGGAATGCTGCTTTCAACTACTGCAACCACCTTTGAGGGATCGCATTTTATATACGGTGTTCCGATACGGTCATTTACCTTTGTAATAGGTATCGGCTGAGTATGTGGCGGACGCTCGGGAGAATATACATCGTGAACGCCCTCAATGCACTTTGGAACAAAGGTGTTTACTTCAATTATTATTTTATCTGCGGCTTCGGCATAGATGTTTGAGGTTCCGACCGATGTTGTGGGAATAATGTTTCCGTTTTCATCTATTGCCGCAGCTTCGATTATCGCAAAATCAATGTGCTTTAAAAATCCGTTCTTTACCCAAACGGGCATCTGTCCCAGCGGAACATCATGATAAGATATCTTGCCGTCATTGATCGCATTTCGCAGATCCTTGTTTGTCTGATACGGCATTCTTGCTTTGAGAGCGCCTGCTCTTGTAAGCTCGCCGTCAAACTCTTCGCCGAGCGACGCACCCGAATAAACGGTAAGATCAAGCTTTTCGCCGTTTCTTGCACGTTCCGCCAGCGCTCCCGCAACAGCTTTGGGATAACCTGCGATCGTAAATCCGCTTACACCCAATGTCATATTGGGACGAACGAATTCCGCCGCTTTTTCTGCGCTCATTATTTTGCTTCTGTATGCAGGATAACGTATCCTGCCGAGAAATTCATCATTTGACTCCATATGATCTTCTCCTTAATAATTCCTAAGAACCTTTCTGCATTCGTTCTTTGTTCTTACGAGTATTATTATAGTCCGCATTTTTCCATATGTAAATTGTCAAATAAGCATTTTGTTTATGCGATTTTGATATGATACGCTCATAACATATAAATTGCGGCAGATAAAAGTCAATATAATAAAGTTAAAAGATAGCATAGTTTAAAGCTATGGATTACCTATATGAAAAAATATTTTACTAATGCTTTATTCTGTGGTATACTCTAAACATAGTAATTCAATCGGAATTAAGAAAAGAGAGGTAATAAAAATGAGCAATATCAC
>CAKVBG010000196.1 GCA_934725345.1 uncultured Eubacteriales bacterium | reverse complement strand
TGATTGAAGGAAATGGTGTCCCGCAAAACCACCCAAAAGCCGTGGCGCTTCTTGAAGACTGTGTGACCCTTGGTGACGCTGAATCCATGCTCACGCTTGCTAAATGTTGTGCACTTGGACATGGAATGAAACACGATGTGGAACGTGCTGAATCACTGATTTGCGAGGCTGCAAACAAAGGAAACCATGAAGCACAGTGTTTGATGAAGCTCATCAACGATTGGAAAGGGAAACAAAGCGTCAATCTCATGAGTTTGTATAGTTTTTGGAAGAGTATTTCCAAGTAATCATTTCTGTTGCTGATAGGGCAAATCAAGGGTGAATTGACGATTGAGAGACTTTGTCTTTTGATGAACATCGTTCCTTGCAAAGCTATCAATTTGGAGTGTTGGGAATCAAAGGTTCTCATTGAATCAATGTTAAAAACGAAGATTTTTACGGATTTGTGTTGTTTTTTCATCAATAGACAACAAAATTGGAGAAACAGGAGCAACATCATTGAGTGATGCATTGAAATCAAACACAACACTCACAAAACTGAATTTGAAAAGTCAACACAGAAGGAACAACACAAATGACATCCATCAACAATCAACTCTCTCCCATTCTCATCAAATAAACAGCCAACAAGATTGGAGAAACAGGTGCAACAACATTGAGTGATGCATTGAAATCAAATACAACTCTCATGAAGCTCAATCTGTGTGGTGGATACAAAAGAAACAGCACACAAATGACATCCATCAACAACCCACTCTTTCCCATTCTCATCACATCAACAGACAACGGCATTGGAGACGCAGGTGCAACATCATTGAGTGATGCATTGAAATCAAACACAACACTCGCTCAACTAAATCTGAGAAGTGAAGACAATAGAAACAACACACAAATGACATCCATCAACAAACCACTCTTTTCCTCGTTCTCATCAAAACAACAGGCAACTTCATTGGAGGCAGAGGAGCAACATCATTGAGTGATGCATTGAAATCAAACACAACACTTACAAAACTCAATCTTGAAAGTGAATACAAAAATCAATACACAAATGGCATCCATCAACAATCCACTCTTTTTCCATTCTCATCAAATCAACAGACAACGGCATTGGATACACGGGAGTAGCATCATTGGTTGAAGCATTGAAATCAAACACAACACTCACTGTGCTTGATTTGTGAAGCACAAGGAATAGTGCCAGGTGCAAAGGGTGTTCGTGGTCACTTTCCCCATGGTTTTCATCATGAATGGTGATTGAAACACAGCACACCCATCACAAACAATCCATTCATGCATGATTCCTCTCAATCATCACAATGAGCACATGGATGGAGTGAAAGAGTGTTGATTGATGGGATGGCATGAGCTGTGAAAGGGAATGGAATGGGAAAGGGGAGAAGGAGAAAAGAAGTGGTGGTTGGTGTGTTGAATGGTGAAAAGGAATGGCAAAGCAAGAGTGTGGTGGAAATGGCTTGTGCATCAACAATGGGCACAGCACCATTGATGGGTGGAATGTGTTTTGGTGCATCACAAACCAATCAACCATGTGCTCATTGAAAAGGGGGCGTGATTGGATGG
>CAKVBG010000195.1 GCA_934725345.1 uncultured Eubacteriales bacterium | reverse complement strand
CGGTTAGACTGCGTATCTCATTATTGTTTGATTTTATCTGCTCCGACACACATATCCAGTCAATCAGATTGCGTACTTCCATATCCGTATCATACAAATCGGTTTCTGAAAGAATTTTCGCACACAGCCGAACCATGACTTTTTTCTCCATATCTGTCATTCTATCAATCCCTCTATCTGCTCATATCAAATGTACGTTTCGGGCGTTTATTTGCCTTTTCTGCCCGTTCCAGTGCCTTAGACTGCTCAACTATCAACTGTGCCTGTTCTCTGCCAAAATAACGCTCCAAACGCCCCAAATCCGCCGCTTTTTCCTGCAATCGGTCAATAGTGTCGTTCTGCTCCATGACCTTATCTGTCAGGCGGTTAATCTGATGCTCTTGCCGAGTAACTTTATCTTTCAGCTTCTTCCCCTGTTCCGCAAGCTGGACGCATTTAATCGTCAATGCTTTTATCGTCTCTTTCAATTTCTCCACAAGCGGCAAGGCTTTTTTATCCTTATAAGCCTTTGCGGACATCAACGCCGCCGGTTCAGGCAACTGCCACTTCTCGTCCTCGTCATAGGCGTGTATATTCCGTTCCATAACCGCCTTAGACTGAACCATTTTCTCAATCTCCTGTTGCAATTTCTTCTGTTGCTTCTCCAATTTCTCATTATCAGACAGCAGTTTTTCCTTGTCCTCTGCCAACGTTGCCGCCTGCTCCTTCAGCAAATTGCTTGTTTCCGAAAGTTCCGATACTTCCTGTCGGATTGCTTTACCCTCCTGTTGTATCTGCTCCGTTTCCTGCTCTGCTTTCCTCTGCTGAATCTGAATATCTGATAATCGTTCTTTCCCGTCAGAAATAGATTGTTCCAGTTCTGCGATTTCCTTTGCCCGCTCCTTTTTCTCAAAATCCAGAACAGATAAATGCTTCTCATGTGTGCCTTTCTTCTCCCACTCAATCCCATGTTCCAGCATGACAGCGGCAAGCTGTTCTTTCTCATAAGCCACCCACTGATTTAATTCTGTTTTCTGCCTTGTACCGCCTTTAAATCCAAGAGCTGCTAACGCCTGCTTCAAAGATACTCTTGTATCAAGCCCCCGCTTGCTCCCTGTCGTATACGGTACAAAATCAATATGGAGATGCGGAGAAGCTTCATCCATGTGGAGGTAGGCGCTAAATACTCTTAGCGTGGGATTTCGCCGCTGAAAGTCCTGCATATATTTATCCAACACCTTTGCGGCAAGCTGTCCGTTTTCTGTTTTTGCTCCCATGTTGTCCTTATCTCCAATTTGCAGGATAATTTCATGGAATGGTTTCTCCTGTTTGCCGGAACGGATTTTTTCATAATAATCGTCAATCCGGCGGTCACTTCTGGTCTGCTTCTCATTGTACCGGGCGAGTGCTTCGTCAAACAATTCGTGATATACGTCTTTGAGATTTTCGTTACAATATTCCACGTTCAGATAACTCCGCTCCGGGTCAGTATTCTTTGCATGGAATTTTCTGCTATTATGTTTGACCGAGCCTTTTCCTGTCATAAAGCTGATAGTTCGCTTCAATCAATATCCTTTCTCCCTTTCCGGGCAATCAGCGCCGGA
>CAKVBG010000194.1 GCA_934725345.1 uncultured Eubacteriales bacterium | reverse complement strand
GGGCTGACCATGGCGGTCAGCCCTTAAAAATTGCGGTGCAGTAGGCAAAGAAAAAGCTTCCCAAAAAAGAAAGCGGCTTGTGCTATAACGATGGCACAAGCCGTTTTTCTGCCGTCAGGCGAATTTCCAGAAGTGGTGGATAAAAGCCGGTTATAAGCAGAAAATCAGCCGAAAGTGGGGCAAAAACCTCATTTTCGGCTGATTTTTGCGATGTTAGCACCAAACGGTGCGTAAATCAAGGGTATTTGCACCAAAAGTTACTTGTTTTCTTCCGTTTGAAATGCGAACCTATATATCGTCGGGAACGCGTCCTTGTTCACCTGTCTTGCAGCTATCAGTAAACCTTTTAAGCGCATTCTAATGTCTGCGTTATCGGGATTATTTTTTAGCTCGTTGTACGCAATGATGATTTTTTGGCGCATGGAGTTTTTTAACACAATTTTTCCCGTAGCATCAATAATAACACCTGTGACCAATTTGGGATAGAGCTTTGTATACCGCTTAACTTTCTTTTTTGAAATCTGGTAATTGTATTTTCTAATGATCGCAATGATCTTGTCCCTAAAGTCCTTTGAAATTCGATTCTCACTGGAAAAAGTCACATCATCCACATATACTGTCATGGTAATATTATTATCATCCGCGATTTTTTGCATTTCGTCAAACATTTGGTGATTCACCAAATAGGACAATATCTGACTTGTTGGTGCTCCCGATATAAGATGGTTATATGTTGAAACGCCTTTCTCCTTTAAGAATAAGCGTATCTCGTCTATATTTTTCGTGTTTGACGTTTCTAAGTCAATAGTTGTTAGATCCGTCAAAAGCTGTGCAACATCTGGAGAACAGAGTAAGTCCCCTGCAAAAAAGCGATAAACCGTGTCGCGAGTTATGGACGGAAAGAATGCTGTCAAATCTATTTTGTACAGGTTCCTTCGGTTGTTTCCTACATGAAATCGAGCATTGTTAGCATATGATCTACCTTTTATCCCAGAAAAAACATTATCCGGAACCGTAATTCGTCCCAGACAGTTTTTTATTCGCTTTTGAATAATTTTTAGCTCCTCATGTGGGGGCTCAATCAAACGAGGTTTTCCCGATTTATCAATATAGGGAGAAACCAATGAAGCAATATGTGTCTGCCTCATCATTTGATTGTTATTTATACGAAGCAATCTCTTTAACAATTTTTTTGATTTTAAGCCGTAAAGCGGGCAATCTGTATATATCAAAGGCATAGTACCTCACTTTGTAAAAAATGTGCTGGTGTTAGCTACCAGATGCTATGTCGATGATAAAACGGACAACATCAACAAGCATTTCGGGACAGCAGAGTGATACAGCCAGTATGGCTGCCCCTGCAATTACGCTAAGCGCAATTACAACGGCAGCAGGGGTTTTGATTGGTGATTTGTTAACGTTGACATTAACTTCCACCTTGTTATCGATACCAACGTTGTTTACGTTGATAACGATGTTTTTGTCCGCCCTCTTCACGGAATTCACCTCCTTTGTTATTATTGGCCTTCGCCTAAGGCGAAGGGACTTCCCGTTCCGCCAATAACATTGGAGATATGCAGCCGTGTATCAC
>CAKVBG010000193.1 GCA_934725345.1 uncultured Eubacteriales bacterium | reverse complement strand
GATTTGCTCGAACTTGACGAGCCGGTTGAAGTTTATAACTTTGAAGTTGAAGATTGCCATACTTACTTTGTAGGCGAGCAGCACATCCTTGTTCATAACGGACCTTGCAGTCAACGAAATGCCATGCGTCAAGCTAAACGAAGTGAAAATATTCCTATGTCTCAAAAGCCAGACTCAACTCATATAGAGAAAATGATTGGAGAAAACGGAAGAACTGTTTTTGCAAAAACAGAGGTTTACGGAAACAAGTTTATTAGAAATGATTTAGGCGGACATTTGTTTAAAGATGGTGCTACTTTGCCAAAACATTATAATGCCGGTGTGGTTGAAAACTTAGGAAATAATGTACAAAAATTTATTTCTAATGGATTGCATTTCTTTTATAATAAATAAAAGAGAGGGAGACATTTATGATCAACTATCATTCTCATATATTAAATTTAGGAGATGACTACCTAAAGATTAGTACTGATTATAATATACAATTTGAGAATTCTGAGGAAACATATCTTATTGAACCACCTCCCAAGTTAACAGAATTTATATCTAAAAGGTTTGATTCAAGTAATTTTGATTTTTATAAAATATATTTTAAATCAATAGAAATAAATAAAGTGACTCGTGTTACTGATTACAAAGGTATTTGCGGACTATTGTCACTGCCTATTGGCATTTTAAGCGGGTCATGCATTTCCACAACACAAAAAACCTACTTTGGCGTTGATATAACCCCCAATGCTATACTGTCTTCAAAATGTAGTTTTATTATATGTTGTCCTAAATCCAGCTGTATAACATCTCAAACTATTTTTTCGCTTATCAAAGAACTTTCTGTCGAATCTTTTGGCTCCCTTGACACCTTGTCAAGAGATATTTATCGAAAAAATCCGAATTGGTATATCATATATTGGGATGTAAAAAATATGATTGAAATATCTATACATGGCAGCATTAACAATATTTTCTCACATGAGGATTTGTCAACTCTAAAAAATTTTGCAATAGAATAGGTTGAGGAAACTATAATGGAGATGCCGGATTGGTATTGGGTAAATGGATTGCATGATGCAAAGGTAACTGATTTGAGTTTTATAGACTTCGATTATGATTATACCAAACGAAACCCAACGCGAAATTGTATGACCATTCAATTGGATACTCGCAGTGCCATGTTTGATACTTCAATTAAAGCAATAAAACTATTGAATTCAAAGATTGTTCAAGGCGATACAGATTTCGTGGGTTTGTTTTGGAAAGACGATATTTTGAAGCCATCTCACAAAGGTTTTGAATTGCAAATAACTTTGATTTCAAACCGAAATACAAAAATATGTAAAATTTCATTTGAAAATGCTATCGTAGAAAAGTAATGATTTTTTAGCATAATTTCTCCGCACTTGAAAGAATTCTACGGAATTCCGCCAAGTGCGGAGTTTTTCTTGACAACAGACATTGAATATGGTATAATATACCTGTTCCCCTTTGTATATCCTCTCAACAATAAAACATTCTGCGAATGTGGTGCCGCAGGCGCAGCGCTCTGCGCAGTGACTTCCACATTTGTCGGAGCTGCCAAGGGTGCCGTGATCGGTGCT
>CAKVBG010000192.1 GCA_934725345.1 uncultured Eubacteriales bacterium | reverse complement strand
TGAATATATTCCTTTTGTCAGAATTTGTATCCATAATATCTTAAATTGTACAAATTCAAGAACAATTTCCGGTCATTAATTCTGTAAGTTCTGCGCTCCCCCCTTCGCTGCGTATCGACAGCCGTATTCTATTTTTTGATTTTCCGGGATAATTTTGCTGCAATTTTCTTTTTCCCGTAGAGTTTATATGTTATAATCATAACAGAACAATTATTTTCTGGAAACCACCTCGACGCAAACGGTCAAACTTCGACGCAACTGGTTCGGGATGGTTCTGGTGATCCGAAGGGGGCTTTCGTTATGCTGCATTTTGCGATCGTGGAGGATCTTCCGTCGGACCAGGAGGATCTGGTCCGTAAAATAACGGAAAATCTTAAGGCGCACGGGGAGACGGCCGGATTTTCCTGTTATGAGAGCGGGGAATCTTTCCTCGCTGCCTTCCGCCCGGACTGTTTCCACGCGGTCTTTCTCGACATTATGCTCGGAAAAGACGGGTTAAACGGATTTGAGACAGCAAAGCAGCTCCGGCTGACTGCCGAGCGGATCCCGCTGATCTTTACGACGTCTGAGAGGGACTACTCCCTCGACTGTTACCGTGTCCATCCGCTGGACTACCTCTTAAAGCCGGTCGATGAGCGTAACCTTGATTGGTGTCTGAATGAGATCCGCAATTCGCTCTCCGATCCATCCTATATCGAGGTCTCCGCGACGGCGGGTCAGGGGCAGTCCTCCCTCCGTCGGATCCTTCTGGACGATATTCTCTATGCGGAGTCCCAGAACCACCGACTGATCATCCACACTGTGGAGGGGGATATTGCCGCCCGCCTCTCCTTCGCGGAGTTTATGGCACTTCTCCCGGACGGAGACCGTTTCTATCTCGGCGGACGCGGACTTCTCCTTAATTTCTCCCAGGTCTCCTCCGTCGATGAGGACGGAACGGTCCACCTGAAGACCGGCGGGGAATTTTTCGTGAGCCGCCGGAAAAAGAAGGAGACAAAGGAAGCTTTTGCAGACTACCTGTTCCATTGTCTGCGGAAAGGACGGACGGTATGAACTGGATGGTATTTTTCAAAGCGTTTCTCTGTGAGACCCTGTACTCGATCCCGTTTTTTGTCCTCGCCCTGTTCCCGTTTCGGAAACAGCTTCGTTTTTCCATGCGGACGATCGTTTTCCTGATCGTTCTCGGACAGCTTTTCCAGTCCTTCTACTATGTGTTCCTCGTCGCCCACGGGAGGTCTGTCCGTGTCTCGGATATCATCTTCGCGTTCGTCTGCCTGCTTCTGTACTTCCTGTGCGTTAAGGCGAATCCATGGAAGCTTCTGTTTCTGAGTATTTTTATCCTGAACTATATCGTGACGCTCCGCGGGATCTGCTTTTTTGCGGAGAGCTGGCTCTTCTATGATCCAAATATTACATTTTATTCGCTCCACACGAAAAGTATGATGATCTGTTTCGCGCTCCTGCTCCTAACGGTCCCGTTCGGGCTTCTCTTTATGAAAAAGACGAAGGACCGGATCTTTCAGGTCGACAGCCCGGCATTCTGGAAGAAGATCTGGTTTCTCCCATTTTCCGGCACACTGCTCATCTGCATCTACAATTTCGACCTCAGTATCTCA
>CAKVBG010000191.1 GCA_934725345.1 uncultured Eubacteriales bacterium | reverse complement strand
GCATCTAAAAATGTTATACGTATAGAAAGGAAAAAATGAGCATCACTGAATACAATTTTAGGATTATATTTTTTCATATATTGGTAATTTTAGGAGCTTCTTGGATTCTCATAGAAGGAGTACGATCTGCAAAAAACAAAGCACTAAAAACCGTATTGATCGTTGTGACGGTCATTGTTCTTCTTGCACTTATCTTCTCGTTATTTGGGGATTTGTCTTATCATGACAGTGTTTCAGATTATGGTAGGGTTGTAGATATTTCGCATACCGGCAGTTTCGCTGGATTATTAGATTCTTACTCTGTAAGAATTGAAAAATCAAATGGCACCAAAACTTGGTATCATGTCTCGATTTTTTCTTCTTCTTCGTTTAAAGATTCGGTACAATCGTTAGAAATAGGTGACAATATAGAATTATATGCCAATAACTTCTTTGACTTGTTTTACAGATATAAAAAAATGGACATTGGTTGATCTTTTTTCTCCGCACTTCTTATGAGGTGCGAAGTTTTTTATCTCCCCCAAAAAACACTTTAGCAATGCCCCACCATAGACCACATTTGCCGGCGGCAACGAGCTTGCCCACGTTTCCTACGCTTACGACGCCTTTGACAACATGACCGAGATCGTCCGTGGCGACGGCATGAAGTATACGCTTGCCTACAATACCTTCCATAACCTGGAATCCATCGGCATCGAAGGCAAGAGCGAAAAGCTGATTCAGTACACCTACAAGAACGGCAACGGTAGACTTAAGCAGATGACCTACGCAAACGGTCATACGATGAAGGCTGTTTACAACTCCATCGGCCAGATGGTCGCTGAAAAGTGGTTTGAGACCAAGGCCGCGGAAAATCAATGATTTTGAGGCTCATTTTGCGTGTGTACGACAAAATCTCGTTTTTAAGGCACTTTTCGGGAGTGTGTCGGACGATAAGTACTTTTTGCTACCTTGTGCAAATAAAAAAAGACCACCACCCGTTTTATCGAGTGATGGTCTTGTCTTATTTAGTCCATCTGATTTCTTTTTGGTAAACAATGCTTTGATTGCTGTGATTCAATCTGTAAAAGTCTTTTTCTTGACAGCGAACCAGAAGATTGCAAATGCGCCGATTCCTGCGACCGCTACTGAACCGATTACGATACCTGCAATCGCACCGCCCGAAAGACCGTCCTTTTTAGCAGGCGGGGTGATTTCGCCACCGCCCGAAGACTTATCTTCATATACAGCCGTAAGGGTTGTTGCTTCCGTCACGGTAAAGGTATAACTCTTGTTTGTGCTTACGATTTTTCCGCTTTCGTCCTGCCAGCCTGTGAACACCTTGCCGTCTTTATCTTCTGCCGTTACGGTTACGCTGTCGCCGTGCGCATAGAATTTGCTTTCGCCGTTTATTACCACGTTATGCGTGCCGATTTTGGCAATTCTAAGGTCGGTGATTTCGCCCCCGTCTTTATCAAAGTGTCTTCCGCAAACCGAGCAATCTTTATGTCCTTTCGTGCCAAAGTCTTCCGTTGTTGCAGGAATTTCGTCTTTCCACTCACCAAAAGTATGTGGAGCAAAATCAATATCTACTTCCTTTTCTTGCATAGCAAACGCAGTATTTACAAAGGTAGCGGTAT
>CAKVBG010000190.1 GCA_934725345.1 uncultured Eubacteriales bacterium | reverse complement strand
ATAATTATCAATAGAATAGAAATGCATAAATTATGGCAAAGATGAAATGATGGAGGATAATGAGAATGCGTAAAAGAAAATGTATTGTTTCTAAAATTGTGTTGATTTTCTGTTTGTTTGTATTGACCTTTTCAACAGTGACAGTTCCCAATACTGTGACAACGGAAGCGGCGTCAAAGAAAATCAATATGAAAATTTTCAAGAAACGAAGTGTAAGAAAGTTCTTTGAAAGAAAATCGGGAGATTATTTCGGAATAAAATTTGCAAATCGAAAAGAATTCAATAAGAAGCTGCCTAAAATTGTGCGTTTTGACTTTCATTATGCATTCATTGACAAATATTGTAAACGTTATAAATACAATAAGTCAATGGACATGTTGGTACCTAAGAAAGTTGTTCATAAACATATATATGATGTATATGGCGTAAAGGTAACAAAAGTGAAACTGCCTGTCAGAAATGGAAAATATGTGCTTCATAATCTGTGGATTCAGGACACAACAGAATTTGTCTTTTCAAAAGCAGTGCGTAAGGGAAATGGAGCAGTGATCACTACCAAATGGATAGACGTATTTGGATATTATACAGGCAAAACTGTATTTACTGTCAGGAAAGCAAATAATTCCAGAGGATTTGTGATTACTTCTATAAAAAATTATCCTTGTAACGCACAAAATAAACCAACAATTTCTGTGAATACTGGAAGTACAGGTAACAGTACCTGTGCAATAAATGTAACATGTTCCGGTGGTGGAACTGTTACATGGAGAACTTCCAATTCATCTGTTGCCACTGTAGACAGTTATGGAAATGTAACTGCAAAAGGAACTGGAACGGCAGTAATTACTGCAACAGTTAATGTAAATGGAAAGACATATCCTGTATCAAAAACAGTAAAAATTAGTTCCCGGAAACAATATGGATCATGGAGTTCCTGGTCATTGAATCCGGAATATGAGAACAGTAATCAGGAAGTAAGAACAACGGCATTGTACAGATATTATTGTTTCCTTTGCCCTGTATGTGGCGGAAGAGAACCTCTTCAGGGAACCAGTGACTGTCATAAATACAATCTGACACTGGCAAATGCAGTGGAAGGATGGTTTACTACACCATATTCAGCATGTAGTTCAGCACCTTACAGTTATGCAAAATATAAAAGATATACATTTTCATTAGGTGATGGACAGAGATGGAATTTCAGTACAGGAAATATAAATGATCATGCCATTGGCACAAAGGATTCCGATTCAGCAGCAACAGTTATCAGAACCGGATATAGTAAAAGATCTGTAAGTACAGTTTATTATATCAGTTCGATTGCTTGATGCGAACGGGCGTTTGGCAAAAAAATACGCGGAAAGATATCCAGTAGAATTAGTAGAAACCTCGCAGAGCATAAAAAATACTCAGGCTCTGTGAGGTTTTTGTGTTTAAAGAATTTTCTGGCGAAATTCTTCAATACTGGCAGATTTGGCAGCAAGTTTGTGCCAGTGGCGTAATACAGAAATATCTTTTTGGTCAGTTATCTGTTTCTTCAGATCCTCTGGGATTTCACCATAGTCACTGAGTAGATCAAAGATACAATTAACGGTATTTTCTATAATAGTGTCATTGTGTTCATCCCTTCGATGC
>CAKVBG010000189.1 GCA_934725345.1 uncultured Eubacteriales bacterium | reverse complement strand
ACTTGATACTTCTTTTAAGGCTGTCAAAAAAGGGAAAGGCAGCGGACCGAGAATTTCATTTCTTGCGGAATATGACGCTCTTCGCGGTATCGGTCACGGCTGCGGCCACAATATTATTGCAACCTGTGCCGTCGGAGCATTTTCTGGCCTTTCCGCTATCATGGACAACTACAATGGTGAGATCTCCATTATTGGCACTCCTGCGGAAGAAGGCGGGGCTGGCAAAGTTATTCTTTTAGAACGCGGCGGCTTTGATGAGACGGATTATGCACTTATGATGCATCCGTCAGGCGGTGGTTCTAACCTTGTAGGAAGAGGCGGCCGGGCTGCAACGACGATCCATGTTTCTTTCCACGGAAAATCAGCTCACTCTTCCGCGCCTTCCAACGGTATTAACGCGCTCAGTGCTGCGATCCATGTATTCAACCAGATCGATCTGATGCGTCCCTCATTCCAAATCCAGGATAATATTAATGGTGTTATCCTGGAAGGAGGAACGGCAGCCAATGTCATTCCAGAACTTGCCCGGTGTGAATTTAATCTTCGTGCGGAAACCATGATGAGAATTGAATTTCTTATCGATCTTGTAAAATCCAGCATCGAACGTGCAGAAGCACTGACAAGAGCCAGGGCAGAAGTCACCGTAGAGCCCATTTATGCGGAACGCTATCCGAACAGACCAATGTGCGAGACTTTCAAAAATAATATGGAATCCCTTGGAATCTCCATGAGCTGGCCAACGCCAGGAAAACTGTATGGATCTTCTGATATCGGAAATGTTTCCATTAAACTCCCGGCGATCCATGATTATCTTTCTATCACCGATGATAAAACAATCCAGAGCCACTCGAAAGCATATGCAGATGCCGCAGCTACACCACAGGCTGACGATATCTGCCTCAAGGGTGCGAAAGGACTCGCCATGACCGCTCTTGATATTCTGGAAAGCAGCGAATTCCGCGATGAGATCAACGCTTATCATGATGCCCAGGTACCAAAGGAATATCAGGGAAAGTACTAAATAATATTCTCTAAAACCGTGGAATACAGAGATCATTACGGGGCAGGATCCTAATGTACCCTGCCCCATTATTTTGGTCAAAAATCAGTTATAATCCTAGATGTTATTCCGCGTCTTCCTCCAACGTATACGGAGTTACCTGATATACGTAGTAGACCTACCAAGCAAGGGTGAAAAGCCTAATTTGTAAGCTTCTCACCCTTCATTATCATAGAAGAACCTAATTTACAGAGATTTCCTCATAGTCTCAATGCGACAGCCCTGTTATATTCGAGATATATTAAAGCAATCCTAATGAATTACAAATCGCGCCTAATATTCCTGTGACTATCATCCACACAATAAACGTACGCGTAATGTATGCCATACCAGT
Source organism: uncultured Eubacteriales bacterium (assembly GCA_934725345.1). Classification (GTDB taxonomy): domain Bacteria; phylum Bacillota; class Clostridia; order Oscillospirales; family Acutalibacteraceae; genus UMGS1491. The sequence goes on along the minus strand of CAKVBG010000189.1, from coordinate 251 downwards.
ACCTATCGTGTTTCTAAATAGAATACCACAAATTTTACTTGTAATGATTATTGAAAGAATTAATACGATAACTACCACTACCATTGTTTTTCCTCTTTTCTATGATTCTGTGTTATGTATTCAAATGCCCCATCCGATATTTTTATTTTTCACCTTCTCTCATTTCCTCTGGCTCAAAGAAGTATTCGACTCCCTTTTCAGTTTTAGTTGTATATAATGCAATTGTTATAGATGAGCTTAGAGAATATGCC
>CAKVBG010000188.1 GCA_934725345.1 uncultured Eubacteriales bacterium | reverse complement strand
CTCACAGACTCCCCGAAAAAGCCCCGCCGCTGCTCTCAGACAATAATATTTCCCGGTGCAGAACGCCTGGACAGGAAAGATCAGCCCGTCGGGAGAGATATTTCCGCTGATGGCGATCACGGCCTGGGTCCGCTCTGGAAACAGGGATGCGAACTCCAGCGCAATATTTGCCCCGTCGCTGAATCCGAAAAGGATGCAGGACTGGATGTGGAGAACGTCCAGAAGCGCAGCGACATCTTTTGCCATATCCACAGTAGTGAATTCTGAATCCGCAAATTCCGGTTTGATCCGTGAGCGCCCATGGGCACGGCTGTCCATGAGAATGACACGGTATCTCAAGGACAGCTCTTTTTCGTAAAAATCAAAGATCAGATGCGTCTCCGCATTCCCATGAAGCATCAGGATCGGTGTGCCGCGTCCGCTTTCCTTATAATAGATCCACGTCTCAGGCGTGTCCGCCATGCCCTGATGACAGATCATTTTTTCCATTTGTGCAGTTCTCCTTTAAGCAGCGTCAGAATATACCCGCGGATTCCGTGGGGATTCTGGATCTCGACGGCGGCGTAGAGCATACTTGGCGTTGGATATTTCGGCAGGTATGCGTAATAGGACGGAACCCATTCTGTCGGGCTGTATTTCTCCTTTGCGCGGAACAGGTCGCGGAATCCGTAGCAGTCGTTCAGGTGGTCGTAGATAAACTGGAGCAGCCGTTCCATCGGATTCCTGCTGTCGGCGTTCAGCCCCGCTAACGGCGCAACACCGAGACTGCCGTAGCCGATCCCCTCTTCTTTGAATATCTGGAACGCTTCATATATAATAGTTTCCATAACGCCGCTGGGCGCGTCCTTTCCATGTCTTGTCACATCCGCCATATAGCCGTTTTTCCCAAGGAATGGAACGAAAACGATAAAGGCGACCATCTTTCCATCTGAATCCAACGCGTAGAAATACCGTTTATCCATCGGATCATCGAGCCCAACGGTTCCCATAGTGAACTGGAGCATGCCGCTCTTCTTTCCCTGAAGCCATTCATCCGTGATCCGGTCGAATTCCTGGTCGAGAGCCGGATCCCGCTTTTCCAGGACCTTGTATTCATGGACCGTGATGCCGGCCTTTGTGGCGTGGTTGATGTTCATGCGCATCTTCGCACCCTTTTTGCCGCTGATCTCATAGTCGGAGAGCTTAAACCGTGCTTCCTCCCCGCTCTTTACGAGCCCGAAGCCCTGTTTCTCGTATTCGGAGAGGTAGTAGTCTGTCAGTCCGAGAAAGAAAATATTGTGGGCACTGTTCTGGCAGAATTCTTTAAACTCCGCGAGAAGTGCCGGAAAATCTTCATCCCTGCACACAGGATCACCGTTTACGACGATGGTATCGCCGACAGTTCCGTAAGGGAGAACACCGTCGACAGAATGACCGAAATACAGACACTTGTCATCTTCCAGCGCGAGATAGGAACATGGATTCTGGCTGTAAAGGTTTAAGAGGGTTCTGGCGTGCTGAATCTCCTGGGCGCCATGGACCTGCTTCTGAAGCCATGGACGCAGGGCGCAGAGGATCGCTGCGAGAATACAGCCCCAGCTGAACCAGAACAGGACAAATTCCGTTCCGTGGCGGTCAGCCATGGATGCCGGGAGCGTGCCCAGACCAAAGATC
>CAKVBG010000187.1 GCA_934725345.1 uncultured Eubacteriales bacterium | reverse complement strand
CTCATAGTCTCCACTAATTCCGTCTGCAAATTCGATTTTTGCTTTTGTTTTTCCTGTGCTTTTAATTTCTTTTACCGGTTCTGATTGTTCTGAAGATGTGGACGTAGGTGTCGTAGATGTCGTAGGTGTCATTGTCAAATCTGTAGTAATCCACATTGTTGAAAATTTATTAACATCCGGTTGTGATTCCCAATCTGATTCATGATACTTATAATATTGATCATTTATTTTTAGTTTAGTATCTCTTGTAAAAAAGTATCCTTGAAAATCATTTGATACAAAATATACTCCATAATTGTAAGTTTTACCACTTTCAAAAGTTTTAAATAATTTGTCTAAATTGTTGTCATTCCACATACTGCCCAAATGATGTCCTTTATTACCTCCATCTGTTCCCCAAGATTCATCTCTAAGAACATATGGAGCATCACCAGACACTTCTCCTGTAAATATAGGCTTATCCCCTACTTTAAAACTAACTGTTACATTATTTATTTCAACTTCATCAATATATTTTTCTTGATAAACAGTTGGTTTTATCGTTTTTATTGCAGTAACAAATAATATTTTTTTATCTTTCGAAATACTCATCGAATTTGCTTTTTCGCTGTTTACATATACTTCTGTGTTGTCTGCAAATGTATATTCATCTCTTGCTTTTAGAGAAATGCTATACATATACGTTTTTCCTTCTTCGAAAGCAGTTATTTTTTTATCTTGGGATAAAGAGTTATTTTTGTTCTCATCAGAGTACCAATACTTAACCGGGTCAAGTTCGCCTTTTCCGTTATTTTCCATTTGTCCCCAGCATTCGTACTCTATGTCATAATAACATGCAGTATCACCATTTCGTGTAGTCCAAGAATCCGGTTTATCTCCCGCATAATAATCAAATTTTACAGCTCCTATTTCTACTTTATTAATTTCTGTTGCTGCAAATGCTGTTGACGGAATAAATAAAAGTGCCATAAATAACATAAAAAACGTTGTAATAGATCTTTTTGTTACCTTGTTTTTCATAACGTCATCTCCTGTTTAAATCTTAGTCTCCTTAAGCACAAAATAAGTAGTCACAACAATTCAATCTTACCTCCTTTTCAAAGTCTAAAAGAAAAGCCCCGTATGCTTTTTGTGTTCTTTGCATACAAATGATTATATATTAGAAATAAAAATATTCAAGTAAATCTGTGTTAAAAATTAGGTACTCTAATGATTATTATTTAAATCTATACCCATAGTTGCTCCGAATTGTTTGAAAAAATCAAATAATTTGGAGGTTAGAGGTTGCGAAAAATCATCGTGACGATATAAAAAACGAAATAGCTTATTTCTATAAAGTAATAAAAAATATGGATTTACAAGATAGACAGGCTACCCTAAAATAGATAGTCTGCTGAAAGGAATGTCCGGTGGGAACTTGATAATTTTAGCTTCTCGTCCCAAAGTCGGAAAAACCGCTTTTGCACTTTCTATCGCACAAAACGTTGCTGAGACTGGTAAAAAAGTAATGTTTTACAGTCAAGAAATGCTAGGAGAAGAACTTTGTGAAAGAATTTTATCTAAAAAATCAGGTATCTCCATGAACAAATTGATTGATAATTCGCTCTCTTTTGACGAGATTGAAAAGCTTAGAAACGCCCTCGAAAACAGCTCCAACAACATGATCGTAAATGA
>CAKVBG010000186.1 GCA_934725345.1 uncultured Eubacteriales bacterium | reverse complement strand
CTCCAGTCCGGGCCACCGCTGATGTTTATAGTTATGCCAACGATTTTTAAATCAATTCCATGCGGACAATTTATATCTTTAATATTTTTTCTGGCAGCGTTATTTGCGGCAGTCACTTCTCTAGTTAACTTATTTGAAGCTCCCATAGAAGCTTTTCAAACAGAATTTAGGTTAAGCCGAAAAACTGCAGTTTTAGTAGTTGCTTCTATCGCGGTTGGAGTGGGAATATTTATTGAAGACGCCAATGTTGTGGGCAAATGGATGGACTTCCTTTCGGTATACGTTGTTCCCTTAGGGGCATTGCTTGCAGGGATAATGTTTTTTTGGGTATGTGGAAAAGAATTTGCCAGAGATCAGGTTCAGATGGGGCGAAGCAAGCCTATTGGCAGATGGTTTGAACCGCTTACAAGATATGTTTTTATTGGGTTAGTTTTTGTACTTTGTGTTTTAAATATAATTTTTTAATGTTTAGGAGAGATAGAAATGAAAAAAATAATACTTACAGGTGATAGACCAACAGGTAAATTACATCTAGGGCATTATATCGGTTCGCTTAAAAATAGGGTAAAACTTCAAGACGAATATGAGCAGTATATAATGGTAGCCGATGTCCAGGCACTTACAGATAACGCTGAGAATCCAGAAAAAGTTAGGGATAATATCGTAGAACTTCTACTTGATTACTTAGCTGTGGGAATTGATCCCGCTAAAACTACAATTTGTATACAGTCTATGATTCCGGCCATTGCAGAACTTACAATATTTTATCTTAACTTGGTGACGGTCCCGAGGCTTGAGCGAAATCCAACTATAAAAGCCGAAATAAAATTACGCAATTTTGGAGGAGGAATTCCTGCTGGATTTTTAACTTATCCTGTAAGTCAAGCCGCGGATATAACTGCATTTGGAGCTCATTTTGTCCCCGCTGGAGAAGATCAAGCACCTATGATTGAACAAACATGTGAAATTGTAAGAAAATTCAATTCTTTATATGGTCAAACTTTAGTTGAGCCCAAGATTATTTTGTCCAGTACACCTCGCTTAATTGGCACGGATGGCAAGAGTAAAATGAGTAAATCCTTGGGCAATACCATTTATCTCGCTGATTCAGAAGATGAAATAGAAAGAAAAGTTATGAGTATGTTCACGGACCCGAATCACTTGAGAGTGAGCGACCCGGGCAATACGAAGGATAATCCGGTTTTCATATATCTAGATGCTTTTGGTGAAGATAAAGAAAAAATCTCTGCTCTAAAGGCACATTATGAAAAAGGAGGATTAGGGGATGTTACGGTTAAAAAGTATTTGAATGAAGTACTTCAGGCCACCTTAAAACCTATCAGAACAAAACGTGAACTCTTGAGTAAAGATTTAGACGCAGTTTATAAAATAGCATTCGAAGGAACAGAAAAAGCCAAGATACTAACTTCAAACACTTTGAAAGCCGTTAAACATTCTATGAAAATAGATTACCAAAACAGAGTTTAAACTTTAAATTACAAAAACCACTTCTCTTCAGTTATAGAGAGGTGGTCTTTATATTGAATAGCAAAATAAATTTTCATGCAAAAATAGTATTTAAAATTAAAATTGTGCCGACTCCGGGGACGCCTAAAAGCATCGATAAAGCAACAACTATAAAATTCAGAGGTATAGTAACGCCTGTAAATGAGGTTATAGC
>CAKVBG010000185.1 GCA_934725345.1 uncultured Eubacteriales bacterium | reverse complement strand
CTCTATCCCTACTACTATCTCTTCGCGGGCTTTGACTTCATGGGCGAGTCTGTAAAGGGCTCCGGCAACAATTCCGCCACCGCAATAGACGGTCTTATTGTAAATGCGTCGACTTATATTCACGAGACCGGGCATCTTCTCGGGCTTGACGACTATTACGACGCCGACAGCTCAAAGGGGTACGGCAACGCGCTCGGCGGCTGCACGATGATGGACTATACCGTCGGAGATCTTGACGCCTATTCAAAGATAATGCTCGGCTGGATAGACCCGGTTATAATCACCGCGACGGGGAAGTACGCTCTTCCGTCGTTCAGCGAATCCGGGAAGGTCTATATGATACTCCTTGACTACAACGGCTCCTATTTCTCGGAGTATCTGCTCGTTGACTTCTACACGAGCTCGGGAATAAACGCCCTCCACGCGGGCTGGGACAGCACGACGCTCTTCTCGGGGGCGGACTACGGCGTGCGCATATATCACGTATCCTCCTCGATTAAAAATCCGTATTCGGATGAATACTATTCGTTCACCGATTACAACAACTCGACGACGAATATACCGCTGATAAAGCTTGTTGAGGCTGATGGCGAGAAGTTCTTCAAGAGCGGCGACGGATATGCCGAGGCAGACGACCTCTGGCAGACGGGCAGCAGCCTCCGTACCGTGTTCCCAAATTACACGAGGAACGACGGGAAGCTCCTCTGCTTTGACATCGCGATTGTATCCTCCACAGCCGGCGGCGCAGAGATAAGCGTTACCTTCGACGCGGCATAAAGTATATCCGTGTATTGAAAAAAGCTGCCACAGCTGGGCTCCTCGCCTGTCTGTGGCAGCTTTTATGTTTTTTCATTATGTAAACAAAGCTTTACGCATTGAGAATAAAGCTGTTCTTCCGGAAGCTGAGCTTCCCCTCCTTTGCGAGCTTGCTTAGCTCCTTTGAGAGCGCGGTCCTGTCGACGTTCAGATAATCTGCGAGCTCCTGGCGGTCAAAGGGTATGGTGAACGTATGCGAGCCCTTTGAGAGGGCACAGGATGAAAGATAGGTAAGGACGCGGGCGCGTATGGTTTTCGGCGAGGTGCAGAATATCCGCGCCGAGAGGCGCAGGTTCTTGTTTGCACAGGCGGTGAGCAGTGCGCGCGTCAGCTTTATTCCGGTCTCACCGTGCGTCAGGGCAGAGGCACGCAGGAGGAGTATTCCGGAGTCGGCGGCGCATACCGCGTCGACCGCGAGGGTTTCGCGGCAGAGGGCATACGACTCGCCGAATACCTGCCCCGGCTCTATAATGCCCATGACGGTGCGGTCTCCCCAGATGTCGTTTGCCTCTATCCGAACGCCGCCGGAGAGGACTATACCTATCGATGAGGGGGTGTCGCCTGCCGAAAAGACGCGCTCTCCGCGCCGATAGCTCCGCTCGATTATCCCGCCCGAGATTTCGAGGGTGTCGAGCTCCCCGGTGTCGAGAGAAGCGAAAATTGAAATATCGCGGATTTTCATAAAAAATCTCCGTTTCGTGGTATTTACCACGGTATTTTTGTTTTCATTATACTATAATCGGGGTGTAAATTCAATAAGGGCGGGAAAATTCCGGGGGAATTTACCGGGAAGTCCGCCGCAGGAGGGCTTATGCAGAGAAAAATAATAAATATAGATAAGGAAAAGTGCAACGGGTGCGGCGCGTGT
>CAKVBG010000184.1 GCA_934725345.1 uncultured Eubacteriales bacterium | reverse complement strand
GGAGTTTGGTGTGCGGATACGTCACGTTTGACGAACACCGCGGCAAATATGATTGCAGCCGCCTGTCCGCCAGTCGATTGGGTCGTGCATGTCGCTCAACGGCATGGATATCACACACTCGTTGTCAGACCCAAAGCGGCTTCTTGTTACAACGCTGGACAGCTGCATCTGTCATCGGACAGCTGATGACATCTGCAACTCGCGCCGCACACGTTACTGGGTGACGGAACGCTCCACAGACACTATCGCCAAGCTCGTCTCAAAAAAGTCACAAAAGGCGACGCTTTCATTTTATGACTGCAGTTCTGACGCTACGCTTTATCGTACGTCCGAACGTTCTAACACAACAAGTCCTCCCTTGACATGGAGAATGCGAGAACTCTCCAGAGACGGTTATTTGGATGAACTACGAGTGCGACCGTCAGGCAGTCAAAATCCACGTGCAATTCTGATTACAACAAATGATTCGCGCAGTCAACTACTACTCGATGCCTTGACGACGACCTGGAATGAAGAACAGCCGTTCTTCTGATAAACAATTTCGGACTGTATTGTTTTGGCGATTGTTGTTGTCAAAACAATTGCACGCGTTACAAATGTGTAAAGACGTCGCTCTCATCCTTCACGAAACATGCGGTTTGTCTGAAAACAACTCCTGCAATACAAGTGTCGTAAACACGGAATATTGCAAACAGTCAACAGCATTCTTCAATTGCAGTGTCGTACCCATGCTGTTGCTCCTGAAAGAGATCGCCCGAACATCGGATATGAGTACGCGTACGACGACGAGAAGACTTTGAAATGTGCATTTGAAAGGGTGGAGACGCGTTGTCATCTGTGATATGGCGCCCTTAAATAGCGACAATGCAGAACGCGACCGCACGTAGGGTTCCCTAGTCACTGAGACGGAAAGTCTGTTATGTTGGCGCATGCCAAAAGACTTGATGAGCGTGACTTTTTCTGTTGAACCGAGACGGTTTTGTATTTCGTCACACGCCCAGAGTCTCCTAGAAAGTTCAAACTTGTCAGATGCGCACCGGTTGGAAGGCTACATGTCAGGTAACTGTGTGGGAAAGCGATCAAGTGACACAAAAGGAAGAAAGAACAGCAGCCGAGACTGTTCCATGGGCGAGTGAAATCGTTCGCCGTAAGACCCAATCGTCCTTGTTTTCTGTGTGTATTTCAATCTTGCTCCTCGTTTTCATCTCTCTACAACCGACCTCCTCTCCTCCCTCTCCAGTTGTTTTTTTCCTCCCGATTTCTCTGTTCCTTTTCAGTTCCCCCTCCTCTTCAATCAATTCCTCATCATCCTGTCCCTCTTCTTCCTGTCCACCTCTTCAACAACAACATTTTCCTCCACAAACCCCTTCTTTCATTCTCACGCGTCCTCATTCACCCATTCACCGTCATTCCCTATCCCCATTCCCCTCTTCGATTACCGCCTGTGCCTCATTCGCCACACTCGTTCCCCGCTCCCACCAGCCAACCCTTTCTGGATGACACAGTGTGAGAGTTGTTGTTTTGGGACGTGATGAATTCAGCATCTGTCAATTACAGTTGGCAGGAGATCACCAGGCAGTAGCTCTGTCCTCGGTGAACTTGTCTGGTCTGGCTATGTTGTCCGGCAACGCAGAGTGAGTTCACCGTTGAAAGAACAGTTTGGTCATGTTGATCGTTCAGACCGTTACAAATGGC
>CAKVBG010000183.1 GCA_934725345.1 uncultured Eubacteriales bacterium | reverse complement strand
GATCGAAGTGAGAAAACTTATAGTCCAAGGTGTAACTCACTTTATAGCTGGCGGAGCATTAGGGTTTGATACTTTAGCAGCACAAACCGTATTAGAGTTGAAAAAAGATTACTCACAAATAAAATTAATCCTTGCAATTCCTTGTGAAAGTCAGGCAAGCAAATGGAATTACAAAGATAAAATCATTTATGAGTATATAAAAAATCAAGCTGATAAAGTGATATACATGTCAAAAGAATACGAAAAAGATTGTATGCTCATGCGAAATAAATTTATGGTTGATAACTCTAATTTTGTCATAGCAATGTGGGATGGCAGAAAGTATGGTGGTACATTCTATACCTTAAAATGTGCAGAAAAGTTAAACAAACAAATTATATTAGTCGATTGCTTGCAAAGTTTATATACAACCAAGGATATATACGGAATTGAACGAGAAAGGAAGTGAAAAGGATGTTTTATGTTAAACACAAATATTTCTGTCGAAGATAGGGAATTAAGTGGCACCTTTACAAAGTTTAAAATCCCACTTGACTTAATCGCTGGTTAGAGTTTACATGGCTACACGGAAGATTTACGAAGTGAAAAATGTCATGGCAAAATTAAGTGGTTGTGACACTTAATTCCTGCACAAGATAAAACCATTACCCTTTGCAATCGTAGAAACGGCACCATAACTTTTATATTATTTATTAACTACTTTATTATCTGTCCTACCTACCAAATAATCTAATGAAACGTTGAATGTATCTGCTATTTTCATTAAGATTTCCAGTTTTGGTTTGCGTGTCATCAGTTCGTAATTTTGATATGCTTTTTCAGTAATATTAGAGTAAATAGCTACCTCTCGTTGAGTTAAACCTGCTTTTTTTCTACACTGTTTCAAACGTTTTGACAAAATATTTTTCATAATTGATCACCCACAATTGTTACTGACGTAACAATTATGAGGTTTTATAATCTGATATATACCAACGATTGTTAGTATTAACACGATTTTCACTTTCATTAAACGTCCGAATATTATTTTAAAGGAGTTTTAGCATATATGAATTTATTTGAAAACATTAGTTTTTTGTGTGGTAATTGCGGGATGGAAAATAGTGTTTGAATTAATAATGAAGTGACAAAATTAAAATAAATCACTTAAAAACATATTAGGAGAAAATACCATGAATATATTTAAGGAAAACTCATTTTTAGGAACATTCTCTCTTGAAAGTTTAAAGGAAGCTAACCGAAAGTTTTGGATGATAGCAAAAGAAGTAGATGAAGCTCTCGGGGACAGAAAGTATTTACTTAATGTGTATCTTTCGAATATTTTGGAAGTTATCAATTCTACTCAAATATATACGGCTGCAAGTGAAGGGTTCAATGACTGTATCGAAATTTTGTGTCTTTGCGGTGATGTTTACAATGAAACAAAAATAGCCAGGAATAAGAACGTTTATTATAAACCTCAATTTCATGAGTTTTATCCACATCTAAAAAAATTTATTGATGAACATCCTGAATGTCAAAGTGAAGATAAAAGCAATAAATTATCAATATTTCTGTGGATTAACGGACTATTTTGTGAATTTACCGAGTACGCAATTAAAAGATTTTTTAATAAAGCCAATAAAAATTTACTTGCCTGTGTTGATACTGATATTATAGATGAATGCTATAGAAACATCGTAAAAATCACAGGTCAAAATCTAATGGAGAAGTTAAATAATGC
>CAKVBG010000182.1 GCA_934725345.1 uncultured Eubacteriales bacterium | reverse complement strand
ATATAGATATGATATCGAACATCCGACATATTGCCGGATTACTCAAAAACCTAAAAACGAATTTTTCTTTATTGAGCTAGCTCATGGGTATCGCTCCAATACGGTTGTTCATATGACCACAGTAGCCAGAAAATTCTCTAAATTGGTATTAAAAACGAGGTCTGATTTCCCAGAGCTTGTTGATTTACTAAGTCGGGACAATGAATATTCTCCGGAGGATTTTGAAGCCGATAAAATATTAGAGTTACCATTCGACGCTTTCTTGGAGAAAGTTGATGATATGGAACGAAGCCGAAGCTGGTGTTTTTGTGTTGGGCAGAGGAAGAAAGACTTTATCGTATTGAGGGAAATTAGAAAAGAATGTAATGGTACGTGGACGTTAAGAAATACCCCATATATTAGTCATTATGGGTTAGAGAGAGGGGAAGAACAGCGTTTTTGGAGTTTGAAAGAGTGCTATGCTTATATTCGTCCGGTATACGGAGAAAGATATCTCAAGAATGGTTATTTAAGAAAGAGGTTTTACTATGACTAAAAACGACGAAAAAATTATGAAACTCAAAGAGAGAATCGAAGAGAAAAGAAGAGAGCTGAAAACGAAATCAATGGTGTTTCGACCGGTGACAAACTGTATGTTGGTACTGGATAAGGTTTCCTACAATCTTCATGTGGAAACGTCCCCGCTTTTGCTTATCAAGCTCAATTCCCTGAGAATGTCAGCGAAAGATCTTGGTATGAACACGGCAGAACTGTCCATTTGCGGGTTTTCACTGGATGAATGGATTTCCGATGTAGAAAGCTGGCTTGAAGTAGAGAGAAATAAGAACGAAAAGAAAAAACTGGATTCACTTGAAAAGCAGCTTACAGCGTTATTATCCGATGATAAGCAGACCGAATTGCAGATTGACAGTTTGGCAGCAGAGTTAGAAGGCTGAAAGATCCCTGAAGAATGATTTTTTGGCGTGCCATATGGTGCGCCTTTTTTAATTTTGGAGAAGAAATGAACAAAGGGAGGAAGAAGAAAATGACAAGCAAAATTAAATGCGAAATTTACAGAGACTCGATGCAGAACTACAAGAAATATTCGATTCGACCAGCTCAGTTAATCATAGCCGACGTACCGTACAATGTCGGATGTAATTTCTACGGCAGCAATCCGATGTGGTACAAGGGGGGGACAATAAGAACGGTGAAAGCAAATTGGCTGGCAAAGCTGCTTTTAACTCGGACTTCAACTTCAATCTGTACGAATACTTCCATTTTTGCTCCAAGATGCTGAAGAAGGACGACAAGAAAAGTCCGGCACGAGGACGCAGTAGCAATAGTCCTTGCATGATCGTTTTTACTGATCCTGGAGATGTAGTAATTGATCCATGCTGCGGCAGCGGTACGACTCTTCGGGCAGCGTATGAGCTTGGGCGCAGTTCATTCGGTTTTGAAATTGATCGCACATTCTACACAAGGGCAAAAGAAGAAATGATTGCTCCTTTACTGAAGGACGCTGAAGAAATGAGGAAAGATGCGTGATGAAAGTCATTTGTGAAACTGATTACCAGGATATTTATCAGATACAATCCGGGGTCAGACTGGTTATCAATAAATTCAAAGTGAGATGGGATACTTCCATTCACTGGGATAGCAAAGGGAAGAAATTCAAGAGGTATGCCAAAGGCTGCTCCCCACAATTAAAAACGTGCAAGGAAGAATTCCAGATGTATTGCTATAAGG
>CAKVBG010000181.1 GCA_934725345.1 uncultured Eubacteriales bacterium | reverse complement strand
ATGATGTCCTGCTCGACTACTTTGTACTGCTTTCCGCCGGTTTCGATAACTGCAAACACGAAAAGCACCTCTCTTTCTCATAGACTCGCTGAATCGAGGCGGTGTCCGGACAGACACACTTCAAAGAGCCCTCTTCAAGCGGCGTATTATTATACCACAAAAAAAGTGCTTTGTCAAGGGCTTTTCCGAAAAAAATCGAATTTCCGCCGTCCGGGTTCAGCTTTTCCGTTTCATTTGCCGGAAAACCCGAAAAAACGCGAAACGGGCGGGACTGCTCCGCTATCCGGCAAAAAAATCTGAAAAAATCTTCGTTTTCGCATTGACAACGGGGATTTCTTGTGATACAATATATTATAGATATCTGTCTCCCGAGATAATATGAACGGAAGTTTACATAGAGGTCCCAAAACGGAAAGGAAGTAGAAGAATGAAACTGAAGAGAACCCTTACCATCGCAATTCTTGCCGCGGTGCTGTCGGCAAACCTTGCTTCGTGCGTGGCAGACAAGAACCCGACAGACACAATGGAAACATATACCGATGACAACGGCGGTCGTGACACGCTGCCCATCAAGCCGACCGATGACCCCTCCAAGGTCGAGTTTGAAACCGTCAGCAAGACGGTGTATGTCAGTGTGAAGACCAACCTGGAGAAGGTGAACAACCGGGAGGATAAGGTTGCTGTCGCCATAGCCACGGAGCTGACCGTGACCGCGCAGAGCAAATACTGGTATAAGGTTTCTTACTCCGGCGCAGAGTATTTCATCTCCCGCGGATGCACCACGGTGGACGACCTCGCAGAAAAGACCTTTACTGCCTGCGACAAGACCATGTACATCAATTCCGACGGCGTCAATGTCCGTCCGTACCCGTCGCTGGAATCGTTCTCCGACCCGATCACACAGAAAACGCTGGGTGAGCAGGTTCGGGTAATCAAGCAGAGCACGCAGACCGGATGGAGCAAGGTGGAATTTACCCAAAGCGGAAAAACGGTGCAGGGCTTTGTCAAAACCTCGCTTCTGACCTCCAACCCCACCGGTGAGAAGGATTACGAAAAGCAGTTTACCGCACTTGCCACGCCGAAAACGGTGTATGTTGTTGCGGAGAGCCAGCTTGCCCTGCGCAAAACGCCGTACCTGCCCGACGATGAGGACGGCTCCGGCGGCGGTATCATTGTCGGCGGAAAGGGTGTTCCGCGCGGAACGGCGGTGACTGCAATTGCGCAGGGATCCGTGAACGGCGTGGAGTGGTACAAGGTGGAATATCAGCCTTCCCCGTCCGATCCTGTCACGGTCTGCTACGGCGTGAAGAAGTATTTGTCCGAAACCAAGCCGTCCGATTCGGCGGATCCGGAAGCGCTGATCAAGGATTACAACTTTACGAAGTTTGACGGTGAAATCACCGCATACCCGGTCGGCAAGAGCGTGAATGTCAGAAACATTCCGACAACCTCCAACAGCACCGTGGTCAGCACGGTCACCACGGGCGAAAAGATGTTCGCGATAGCATACGGAAAGTCCACAACCAGCAGTTACATCTGGTGCCTGGTCCGGCTGGAGGACGGGAAGTACGGATTCGCCTCCTACGAGTATCTGACCATCAGCGCGGACGGCAAGAAGAACCCGTTGCCGCTGTCGCTGGATGCAATGATTTCGAGTTACGGCTTGGAAAGGATTTCCGAGACCAAGACCAGCAAGTACGACACCAAGCTTTGGAGCTCGCCGGACGGTGAAGCCACACC
>CAKVBG010000180.1 GCA_934725345.1 uncultured Eubacteriales bacterium | reverse complement strand
AATTAAAAATTTATTTAGCGGATTCAGTTTGAGCTGTACCCTCTTGGGATGTATTCGAATTTTCTGAATTATTGTTTTCCTGCTGATTAGCTGAATCATCGTCATCCACGCTGCCGAACATTCCTGCTAAAAGACCATTCCATGCATTAACTATCCACTCTTCAATATTTCCGTTTTCACGATTTTCTGTTATAGTTTTGTTAACTGAAGTCTGAAGTGCTTCGTTGTTTTTCATCATTGCAACAAACATACCTTGATCGTCCTTGGATTCTGGAACTGTAATGTCTGTATTTATGATATCTGTATTTTCTTTGAGAGTTTCATTCATGTCTGTGTCGGAAGCGGCAATAATATCTACTTCACCTGCTTTTAATTTTTCTACACACTCTTTTATACTTTCACAAGAAGTCAAAGTTGCAGATGGGAGATGATTAGCTACATAAGATTCTTCTGGTGTTCCTTTAACTGCCGCAACTTTTGCATTTGTGAATGTGCTGTAAGTATTAAATTTCTCTTTGTTGCTATTCATAACATATGTTGAAGCTGTTCCAACTTCCCAAGGCCAGTAAGAAGTACTCAATGTGAAGCGATTTTTAAGTTCTGGTGTCAGCTGAAGAGACGCTATTGCGATATCAACTTCTCCTTTTTCGAGTGAATTAAGTAAATCTTCTTCGTTCTTTTCAACAAGTTTTACAGAAACATCTTCTCCTATGTCTTTTGCGATTGCATTTGCAAATGGTATTACATAACCCGAATCATTTTGATCTTTATCTTTGAAAAATTCATAACTTCCCACCTTAACACCTACGAGTAATTCTGCACGGTTTTTTATTGCTTCAGGTGTGTGTGAAGAAACTAAACTTTCCTGAGATACTGCATTGTTAGAGGTGCTAGAGTTATTGTTGTCTGAAGAGTTATTGTTATTTTGATTTCCGCAAGCACATAGACCTCCAACTAATAATCCTGCTAAAACAAAACATTTAAATTTTTTTATTTCCATTTTAAACCCCTTCTTTATTAAAAATTATTTGCTTTATTCTTTTTTACTACTAAAAAGTGTTGTGGTAAGATTTTTTATCATTTGTGCTACTTGTAGGAGAGTTTCATTTGTGTGTTGCATACTTCTAAACCCATCATCAAAAGAATTCATGACTTTAATTCCGTAATCCAAGTCTATACCACCTCCGCCACTAATTTCATCCAGTTCTCGCTCGTCCATTTCAGAGGATATGTCAGAATTGGAATTCCGAAGGCGCAAGCGTGACATGATTTTTGTAAATTCTGCAAACTCTTCTTTAGTGTATTCAGGGATTAGGGTTTTGAAGTAAGCATAAATGCTATCGAGATTATCTAATCTTTGAAACCGCGATAACTTTTCTTTATCGGCATTAAGCATCCCTAACAGCTTTAGAGAGTTTGAACTTATTTCCATATTTTTGACCTCCTTTCCTGAAATTTAATTGTTTCACATAAAATGAGCTGTCCAAACAAGCGAACTTTGTTTGAAATTCACCATCACAACGTGAACCAATACTGATTTTATTATAAACTCACAAATTAGTCAAGAGAATTTATAATTTTTGATATTATTTATAGAATATTGGACTCTAATTTTCAAATAATACCCTCAGTTGGTCCTTTAAAAATAAAAATTATGGGGGTATCTTATGGATAAAAATATGCGTAAAAAACAAAATTTTGAGGCAACTAAAGATAACGAGTCAAATCCTGGAGAAAAAGCGCCAACCGGTAGTGAAAAACAGTATGAGAG
>CAKVBG010000179.1 GCA_934725345.1 uncultured Eubacteriales bacterium | reverse complement strand
AAATAGCCGACGGAATGAACGGCGGAAAAATTCTTATTCCATACGGTGAAGAACTGTTGTCAGCACTCCCGGAAGATCGCACGCTGACGTGTTCGATAACGGAGCCGGAGGCGGATTTTTTCCTGATGCCTCTTGAAATCAGTGCTACCGGAAGTGTATTTGATTTTTATTCGGAGTATGCCTCGTTTAATTCGGCATTTCTTTCCGCCCCCGGCGAGACGGCGCTTATATGTCTCTGATACGCCGTTGCGGCAGCGCTGCTCTCCGGAATGTTTGTCCCGGATATATTGAGTGCAATTTCCTTGATATCCATTGATAATACACGGCAGAAGTTTGTCAGGATTTCGGATTTTGCCTTACTTGACGACTCCTACAATTCCTCTCCCGAATCGCTCGAGGCTTCGCTGAAGCTTCTCTCTCTTTACCGCGCGACACCGCGCGGAGCACTTCTCGGCGATATGCTGGAGCTCGGTGCAAGGACGGAGGAATTTCATCGTGCCGCAGGGCGAAGCGCTGTCAGATACGGAGTGTCGCATCTTTATCTTTACGGTGCTTACGCGCCGTTTATCGCCGCAGGAGCGCGGGACGCCGGAATGTCGGATGAGGCAATATTGTTATCAGGCTATCCTTCGCCCTCCGAATGTGCAAAAAAAATATCAGAAAAGCACTATCCGGGCGAAATCATTCTTGTAAAGGGCTCCCACGTCAGCGGGCTCTCCGATATTCTTTACGAGCTGAAAAAAATGCATGGAGGTAAGGAGACATGACAACCGGTTTTGTATTCTATTCAATCGCCTTCTTCCTCGCGATATTTATTACGGCGACAGCCCTGTACAGACTCATTCCCGCGCTGTCGAAATACGCGAGACAACCTATATACGAAGAGGGACCGGCGTGGCACATGTCAAAGTCCGGAACGCCGACAATGGGCGGAATAGCCTTTCTGCTCGCTGCAGTTATCACACTTGTCCCCGCCTCCCTGCTGCTCCTGAAAAATGATGCCACTGTCGCGGCACTGTCACTTCTTGTAAACCTGACATATGCGCTTGCAAACGGGCTGACAGGGCTTATAGATGATATGACAAAGCTCCGGCACCATGAAAACAAAGGCCTCAGTCCTACCGAAAAGCTTATTATACAGTTTCTCCTTGCGGGATTATACCTTTTTGCGCGCTCGCGCATCTTCGGCGACAGCAGTGTTGTATACTTCTCGTCCGGAGAGGTTGATCTCGGATTCTGGTACTATCCGCTTTCGCTGCTTATACTCGTCGGAATGACGAACTGCGCAAATCTCACCGACGGAATAGACGGGCTCTCCTCCAGCGTTGCTTTCGCCATAGGAATATCTATGTTTTACATGAGTGCCGCTCTTTCCGAGGAAGCCGCATTTATATCGGTCGTTACGGTCGGAATATGCGTCGGTTTTCTTTTCTTCAATCTTCACCCGGCTAAAATATTCATGGGTGACACTGGCTCGCTCTTTCTCGGGTCTTTGATATGTACCGCGGCATTTTCGCTGAGAAATCCGTTTATTATGTTCTTTGTCGGCGGAGTATATGTTATTGAGGGAGCTTCGGTAATATTGCAGGTAACCTATTACAAGCTGACGCACCGCCGTATATTCAAAATGGCACCAATCCATCATCACCTTGAAAAGTGCGGCATGAGCGAAAACCGCATATGTCTCACTGCAATTTTTCTTACACTTATATTTTCGGTACCGGCGTATTTCATTTGCGCCGTATAAATAACGATTATGAATAAGAAAAAATCAAAA
>CAKVBG010000178.1 GCA_934725345.1 uncultured Eubacteriales bacterium | reverse complement strand
GGTCAGTCGTATAGTGCGGCTAGTATGCAAGTGAAGGGCGACCCCATAACTGACCTTCATGAAGATTTGGCCGCAGAACAAAAGGCCAGAAGCACTTATGATAATATCTTGCGCTTTTGTGATGATCCAGATGTTAGAGACCCGATAAAATTTTTAAGAGCTAGGGAAATTGTTCATTATCAGCGATTCGGCGAAGGGTTAAGAATATGCACAGATAAGTTAGATAGCAAAAACTTCTATGCTTTCAATCCCTCGTTTGATAAATGTAAAAAATCCAAATAAATATCCACCCACTATTCGGGTGGAATTTTTTAATTAGAGGCTTGAGAAGTAGTTTTTTCTAATTTTTGTTGGTATCCTTCGATTAATTCTATTTTTTTATCTATGGCTTTTTCCAAATTTTGCAGCGCTTGTGTTACGTTTGTGTTCGAAAGCCTAGATTTCTTGTTGCTTAAATACTTTTCATTAGAAGTGTCATTTGGGTCGAAAACTTTTTTCATCTGATTAAGAGCTTCTAGTTCAACCCCATAGAATTGTTTCCAGTGCTCTCTACAATCAGTAATTTTTTCTATTTTTGCTATCTTGGAATGAGCCTTAGAAGTAATCGATTTCAGTTGGGAATATATGCCGTCACTCCACTTTCTAAACCCTCCAAATTTATTCCCTCGATCTATTACCCCTTCAATAACAAATTTTTTAAAATTTTCTTCCATACGATAGCTTTTTAGTCCTCGCTTCACATAATAATTATTATCTCCGCTTTTGTAAGCCTTTACTCCTGATATATAAAGATTATTCATGGAATTAATGAATTGATTTATTCCATCTACAAGTAACCATATTGTTTTGTCATCATTACCCTTGAATTTATCATTAATACTAGGTGATATATATTTCTTATCCAATGTAAACTTATCTAAAGCATTCCTAGAGTTATGGAATTCGCTCGAAAAAGTTTTCATTTTTTCCGCGATTTTAGCGATAGCATCTTTAACTTTTGTAGTTGCTAACCTGGAATTCTTATTTCCATTTTCAACAAATTTTTTGTTAAAAATTTCTGGATCGAAAACTTTTTGTAATTTATCGTAAGCGTCAATCCCGATATCATAAAATTTTTGCCAATGCTCTTTACGGTTTGAATCACGAATTTTTTCTATTTTTTCTATCTGCGAACGAGATTTAGAGACTATTGATTTCAGTTGGGAATATATATGGTTACTCCAATTTCTAAATCCACCAAATATTCCTCCTTTGTTTGTTACGCCATTAATAACATAATATTTAAATAATTCATCAATTTGCCATTCTTTTGCCCCTCGGCGGATATAGCATTCTTGGTAAAATTCTGCTTTGCCAATATTGGTCTCTCCATAGTTAGTAGGGAAAGCACCGATCGACTCCAACGAATAAACGAGACATTCATTGAATTTACCAAGATTGTTAACAAGCTCATCTATTGCATTCTGATCATTACTTGTGTATTCTACCTCATCTTTAAATTTTCCTTTTGTGAAAGTATTTTTTACTTTATTAATAAAAGACATATCTAAACACTCCCTTTTGTTTTTTTATTTGTAGGGGAAGAGGCTACAGTTAGCAATTATACACAACAAATGTTTTTTTGTCAACAAAAACTATGCACAATATACATTGGTTTAAAAATCATATAAAAAAACACCCTTGTGAACACACAAAGGTGAAAACTATTTGGTGGGCCATCTAGGACTCGAACCTAGGACCGACCGGTTATGAGCCGGTTGCTCTAACCAACTGAGCTAATGGCCC
>CAKVBG010000177.1 GCA_934725345.1 uncultured Eubacteriales bacterium | reverse complement strand
ATCATACTCTTTTCCTTCTTGATATTCATCCTCTTTGAACTTTCCAACAAAACCTTCAATCGGCTTTACAACCGGGACATTTATCTTAACTTTTCTATTGTCCACTTCGTAAAGTCCCTCTAAGAGTTTCATTCTACAAGCAGGATTTCTCTTCACAATGCGCTTAATTATCTCTTCCTGCTTATCCTTCGAATATGTAGAAAAGCTTCCATCGGAATATTCTACAAGCATGTCATTATAGGCATCATATACTCCGGTAATGTCACCATCTTTATAGCTAATGCCTTTCCCATTTAACAAGTTTTTTTCATATGTTCCACTCTGTGAAATATCATATCCAAACCATGTTGAGTTTAACATAACACCGTTTCCATTTGCTTTTCCATCTTTAAATCCACCTGCATATAACAGCTGCATACCACTACTCGTTGAAAATACAAATAACGCGCCATCTCCATTAGGTCTATTATTCTTAATTTTTCCAACATAATAAAAATCGAATGCTGAATCCATAGACTTTGCTTGTGATGAAACTTCATAGTACGCTGGTTTCTCTGTGTTTCCCCCTAACAAAGAACCTAATATATTGCTTTCACCTTTCTGATCCATAAGAACAAAATCCGAATTATTGTAAAAATCACTTCCGTCGAGACTCATTATTTTTTTTATCAATGATTTTGATATCTTTGCTTCGCGCAACGCTTCTTCCAGTGATATAAGCGTTGCTCTTTGATCAGACCCTACTCCAGCATATGATTGATTTATCAGTTCGATATACTCTTTTAAACTTACCAATAAATATGGATTTTCATAGTACGAATAGTTTGCAATACTATCTTTAATTGCTTGAATAGTATATTCTAGCTGACTATTTCCGATATCATCTGCTTTCTCTGTTATATCGGCAGCCTGTGTCTGATTTTTTTCACTTATTGAAGGCTGATCTACTTCTGAGGATTCCATGATTGAATTGGTTTCAGTGGTTTCTATATCCTCTGAAGGTTGCTCCGTTTCTGCGGTTACTTCCGAAGTTTCAACTATCGGACTACTTTCAGCCGTCTCTGTATTTTCCGAAGCTTGCTCTGTCTCTGCAATTACCTCCGATGATTCCATCATTGAACTACTTTCCGCAGCTTTACTCATTGCAATACTTTCTACTTTTTCCTTCCTTTGACTTTCAACATCCGACAAAATTTTATTGATTTTTTCTTGCTGTTGTTCCGGCATTTTCCATAATATTATCTGTAAATATCCTTCTATATCTTCACTAAATGTAGTCTTATCACTTAATCCATCATAATATTTTGCAACAATATCAGCAATATCTTCTGGTATTTGAGCATTCTCATACAAGTTAAGATAGTTCATGACTGTTTCTTCGTTCAAATTAGAATCATGCTTTGAAAGAAGTTCAGCCGCTTCCGTATAATTTCCATCCAATATGTATTGATTAAATTCTTTATTCCACTTCTCTTCCTGCTTGCTTGTCCACAAAGCGAATACTATCGACAGCGCACAAAACACATGTATTCCAAATATGATATTGGTTCTGATTCGATATCCCTTATCCTGCTTTTTCCTTTGAGCAAACCTTAGAATCGTTAATATTAGTGATAGCGGATATAATATTCCTGAGCAATAAGTTAAAATAATTACTGGATATGAGTAGTACCACCTTTTTTTATATCCATTCTCAACATTTTGAGTTTCTTCTTTTTGCGGCTCTGGCTCAATATTCTCTTCTTCTATATGCACTTCATTTGAACTATTTTCTTCTTTTCTCAAACGATCATATTG
>CAKVBG010000176.1 GCA_934725345.1 uncultured Eubacteriales bacterium | reverse complement strand
AGAGGGAGCTGGCGTCGCAGACGACTGAAGGAGCCTGCGGGCGGCATGGTGCCTTGCGGCACAGTGAAATACGGCTTACGCCGTGTGAAATATTTTCCTTTTCGGAAAATGTGAAATAGCCTGACGGCTGTGAAATACGGCTTACGCCGTGTTATAGTTAGTTTTGAACACGACGGGCTCCTTTCGTCACGCTTCGCGTGCCACCTCCCTCCCGAGGGAGGCTTAGTTAATCCGCACTTTGCAATATCAACCCTGCCTTCTTGATAGTCCTGCTATGCACGGCGTGAACAGCTTATTAATAATACTGCGCGGGGAAATACATAAGCTATATTAAATCATATTTTACAAATGTTCTATTGCAAGGCGCGCGCGGTTATGATATAATGTATGTATAATAGGGTAGTAGCGGCTTTTTACCGGATTTTGCGGTGCTTGCGATAAGGCGGCGACTACCGAAAAAACGAAACGGAGGATACCCGATGGGGGTTATCAGCGGAAAAATCAAAGAATCCGCCGGGTCAATTCTGCCTATCGCGCTGATAGTGCTGATATTGACAATGACGGTCGTGCCCGTCAATCCGGCAAACATGCTTATCTTTATCAACGGCGTTGTCTGCCTTATTCTCGGAATGAGCGTTTTCACCATGGGAATAGAGATGTCAATGCAGCCGATGGGTACAAAGATAGGCTCGACGCTCGGCGCACATAAGAATATTTTTGTCATAGCCTTTGTGAGCTTCCTGATCGGCGTCGCCGTCACATTTGCGGAGCCGGATCTATGGATACTCGCACAGCAGTCGGGCATCCCGGGCACGATACTCGTGCTCACCGTTTCGATAGGCGTCGGCGTGTTTCTTACGATAGCCCTTCTGCGTATCGTATTCAACGTAAGCTTAAATCTTCTTTTGATAATTTTCTATTCGATTGCCATCGTAGCGTCGTTTTTCGTCCCCCAGGAGCTGCAGTGCATAGTCTTTGACTCCGGCGGAGTGACTACGGGACCTATGACGGTACCCTTTATAATGTCCCTCGGTGCCGGTGTCTCGGCTGTCATATCGAAGGAGGGGCGGCGTGACGACTCGTTCGGCATCACGGCTCTTTGCAGTATAGGTCCGATAATCTCGGTTATAGTGCTCGGCATCTGCATGGGCAGCGCGGGAGGCGGCTACACCCCCTCGGAGCTTGCCCCGATAGCCAACACGCGCGAGGGTGTACTGCGCTATGCGCACGGCTTTGCCGACTCGTCGAGTGAGGTCGCAAAGGCACTTGTCCCGATTATAGTTTTTGCCGTGTTCTTCCAGCTTCTTACTCATTCGTTCAGCAGAAAGCAGTTAGTCCGTCTCTCGATGGGTATAATTTATACGTTCGCGGGACTTACGATATTCCTGACCGGCGCGAACGTCGGGTTTGTACCGATGGGTACCGAGCTCGGGAAGCTCCTCGGCAGTATGCTTGACGGCGCGCTCCTTATCCCCGTCAGTATGCTCCTCGGCTACTTCATAGTAAAGGCGGAGCCGTCGGTTTACGTGCTTAATCGGCTTGTCGAGCAGATGTCAGCCGGGGCAATATCGAGAAAGACCACGGGGACGGGGCTCTCGGTCGGCGTGTCGCTCGCTCTCGGGCTCTCGGCTCTCCGTATTCTCTTCCACATTCCGATAATGTACATACTTATTCCGGGATACGTGATTGCGATAGCGCTTACCTTCTTTGTTCCGAAGATTTTCGTCGGTATAGCCTTTGACTCCGGCGGAGTTGCGAGCGGGACGATGATGAGCGCGTTTGTCCTCCCGCTGTGTATTGGCGCGTGC
>CAKVBG010000175.1 GCA_934725345.1 uncultured Eubacteriales bacterium | reverse complement strand
ACGGAGACTTGGGCAGTTTCACATTTCTTGCTGAAATCCCATTGGACAATATTCCCCAATTTGTGTCCATTTTGAAACACCTCATCATGAACCTCTCTGTGAGGTTTTACACCATGAGCTTTTCGCTCAACAAGATGTCGATCAAGGACTACATCGACTATGACCGAATGATGATCCTTCCTGGAGCCCCCACCCGTGACGGCTCAAGGTGTGGTGTTCCACAACTCCTCGAGGTCTTCAACATGAGACACATTGATGCCCCGACCCACCTTTTCAACGTGTTCTTGTTGAACGGGATCCTACATGAGTGGGGATCGTTCATGCAACGTGCACTTATGGCGAGGGACGATGTTTTGGCAAGGACAGGTGAGAGGCTGGGCAATCTCACGAAGAGGGAGAGAGAAACCATGGAATTGTTGCAGACCCCATCAACAACAAACCTCATTGACGCCTTTCACGTCATTGACAGACACGATTACTACAACATATGGCGTTTTGTTGTTCGGGTTCTCACAATCATCCCTACATCTGTTGCTTGTGAACAGTCGTTTAGCGTTTTCAAGCGAACGATTCACACAAACATGTCCGAGCAAACGTCAAAGATTTTTCTTATGGCAAGAATGAACCATTTCAATTATGATTTTAATTTATAATTTAAAAAGTTGTTATATAAGGGAGGGTTGATCGAACTAAAAAATCGACAAAGGGTTGGCGGCTGATCCAGCTGACATCTAGGGATGACCCGGAAGATGGCGGCGATGGGCGCCGCGTTGGAGGCGGCGATGGGCGCCGCGATCATGGAGTTTGTCCTCCGGCCGCGTCCGCTGGGCTCGCACTCACCTACAGACGCATCTTCCACCCGAACATCGTCCTGTGCCTCGGGACGTGTCTGGTTGCACGGCACTTCATGATCGTCATCGAGCGCATGCAGTTCTCCCTCGAGCAGGTCATCCACGAGAACGCGCTCGGGAAGACGGTCGTCTCGATGCACCAGCGGCTCACGTGGCTGCGGGAGGCGTCCCTCGGGATGAACTGGCTGCACGGCATCTGCAAGATCGTCCACCGGGACCTCAAGCGCGCGAACCTCGTGCTTGACGACAACCCGCACATCCAAGTCGCGGACTTTGGGTTCAGCGAGTACCTGCGGAAGCAGGCGGGGCTCAAGGACATGACCGCGCCCAAGGGGACGGTGCTCTACATGGCGGCGGAGGTTATGAAGCAGAAGGAGTTCCACAAGAATGCGGATGTCTACTGCTTTGGCCTCATCATCTGCGAGGGTTTGACGGACGAGGAGCCGTACGCGCAGTTCAACGAGACGCTTTGGCAGCAGCGGCGGAAACGGCCAGTGGAAGAAGGTGACTGGCTGAGGCTGTTTGACACGGTCAAGGAGGTCGACGGTGCGGTTTGTGTCGACGTGTGCAGTCTGGGGCGGTGTCTCTTTGCTCGCGACGACGTTGCGAAGGACCGCGGGATGGGACTCGAGCTGCTGTTGACGATTGCGACCAGCACGCGGCCCTTCGAGCTTGCGCTGCTCCGCCATGAAGACAGCCTTCTGCATCAAATTGATTGTTCGGTTCTTTTTGTTTTGATTGGTCCGTTTTTGAAAGACCTCCATGCTCGAAACCTCATCATGTAAAACCTCATCCTTAAAAACCTCATCGTTTGATAAGCATCATCTTATGCAATATTGTGACAAAACAATATTTCATCTCTGATGGGATTTGTTTTTGAATTCTATAATTAAATATGAAGCAGTATTTAAAAAAACAAGAGTAATTTATTTTTAAGTGAACTCTCTAAAAGAGGAACACAGC
>CAKVBG010000174.1 GCA_934725345.1 uncultured Eubacteriales bacterium | reverse complement strand
GATATACATTATGAATGATATTGAAACAGATGTGTCCTATAGTATAAGGTCCAAGGGAAGTACCCTAATAATTGCTTTTAGAGGTTCGGATTCCAAGCAGGATTGGAATTTTAATTTAGATTTTTGTCAAAAAACAATACCTTATGGCAATTTAAAATCTAAAATCAAAGTTCATGCAGGATTTTTAAGGGCATATAAATCAAGGAATGTACGAAGAAAAATTTTTGATTTTATAACCGATAAGGTTGAGATTATCAAACTCACGGGCCATTCGTACGGTGCAGCGTTGGCCGTACTTTGTGCAGTAGATTTGCAATACAACTTTAACCAAAAAGACTATGAAGTAGTTTTATTCGGATGTCCACGAGTGGGGAATAAAGAATTTAGTGAATCGTATAATAGGCGTATCTTCAAAACTTTGCGGATTGAAAACAGAGGAGATATAATAACCAAACTGCCGTTTGCCTTTATGGGATATAAGCATGTGGGGTCTAGGATTTTAATTGGAAAAAGTCAAATATTTGGCATTCCTTGCATGGAGAAACACTCTTTACAGGAATATTATTCAAACATATGGGATGTTTGAGAGTATTATTTTGGCTGATACTGTGGACTTTCCTAATGATAGTTTCAATTATATGTTTAGGACTATCATTTGGGGCATTAAAAATTTTTGTTTGTTTTATCTTTCCAGTAATTCTGAAAAGCGGTTTCGTTTTTGTTATTGCCGGGGTTGTAGTACTTCTTATTGCTAAGTGCATTAGGTAAGTAATTCTGAGGCGTCCAACTGTTAGGGAAATCGTGAGGATATTTATATTCAGAGCTTTGGTTTTTGATATGTCTAGGCACTTCAAATATTTGACCGCTTTTAATATCGTTTAGAGCTTGGTTTATGGCACTGTATGAGGAATTGGACTTAGGCGAAAGCGCGATAAGCAAAACAGCATTTGAGAGTGGGATTTTAGCTTCTGGCATACCGAGTAGAGTTGCAGTATCGATAAGTGATTTTATAGTAGGTATTATTTGAGGATAAGCAAGCCCAACATCTTCGCAGGCACAGACTAAAATTCTTCTGCAGGCACTTTCAAGTTCTCCAACATATAAAAGACGAGCTAAGTAATAAATACTTGCATCGGGGTCGGAACCTCTCATGGATTTTTGAAAAGCGGAGAGTAAATCAAAGTGGTCAGAGCCAGTAGCATTATGATTGAGTGCAGAATTTTCTTCTAAACTTTTAAGCAATTCATCATAAGATATGGATTTTACTCCTTGATATTCTGGAGTGCTGTTGTAACAAATTTCAAGCATATTTATTGCCTTACGGACGTCCCCAAAAGAAGATGTGGCTATCTTGCTAAGAGCTTCCTGAGTGATAGAAATTTTAATTTTTTGATTAGACTCCAGTATCTTGCAAGCGCGAGTAACTGCCTTTTCTATTTCTTCTTTTTCAACTAATTTAAATTCTAAAACTTGGGAGCGGCTGAGTATTGCTGGGTAAACGCAGAAATGGGGATTTTCAGTTGTAGAAGCGATGAGAGTTATTTCACCTGATTCCATAAATTCAAGTAGGGACTGTTGTTGCTTTTTATTAAAATACTGAATTTCATCAATGTACAGGACTGCTGAGGTGGGACACTCTAAGGTACCAACTTTTTTAATTATTTCTCTTATCTCCGATAGAGAAGAGTTCGTGGCATTTATTTTAAATAATTTTTTATTTGTTTTTTTGGACATAATTTTAGCAAAAGTGGTTTTTCCGGTTCCCGGAGGACCGTATATAATTAAATTCGGAAGGGGACTATTTTCAAGATTACAT
>CAKVBG010000173.1 GCA_934725345.1 uncultured Eubacteriales bacterium | reverse complement strand
GCTCTTGACAGGTGACATTTTATCACTTATAATATAGGTGTAAGTGACGTTTTATCACTTTAAGGAGGTGTAAAAGTGAGAATCAAACAAATCAGAGAAAAAAACGGAATTTCACAAGTGCAATTATCGAACATTTTGGCGGTCGATCGTTCGACAGTTGCAAAGTGGGAAACTGGCATGAGTGTTCCCCGTGCCGGAACCCTAAAAAAACTTGCGGCATACTTCGGTTGCACAATTGACGAACTGCTGACCGACGAAACAGAAAGGAGAGCATGAAAATGGAACAACAGCCAATGACAACGGCAGAGCGGCAAAGGATGTTTGCCAAAGATTACCTTGACCGATTCGATCTCGGAAAGTTGATTGGTGTCAGCCCCTGCGAAGCATCCGTTTTTATTCAGGAGATCAAACGGTGTACCCGTGACCGTCTCCACCGTCGCGGAAAAGTCCATGTGCAGGATTATTTTGATTACTACGGCGTTGACCCTCGGTACTACTACAATTTGCTACCCGAAAAGGAGGAAGAACATGGAACAGAAGAACCTGACCCCCGAGGAAACCGAACGGATTCTCCGGGATTTTGATAAGAAACGGGAGGTGTAAGGATGGAATACAAGAAAATTGAAATCAATGGCAAGACTGCGTACAATTGCCAAGGAAACGGTCAGGGATCGTGCCGAAGGTGCGTGGACAACGGAAAGTGGAATCGTTCGTGGATGGTTATGCTGTATAAGCTGACCCCCGATGATGACGAACCTTGCTATTGTCAGGATTGTATCAGGGAGGTGTTGAAATGATCCCGACAAACATCCGCCCCTGCCCGTTCTGCGGCGGGTATGTCATCCGCGTGCGCGGGTGGAACAACCTGAATTTCTTCAAGTGCCTGCGCGAGGGCTGCGGCGCGGTTGTGTCCTTTGACAATGATTACTACAACGCCTTTACGGACGAGGCTGTCAAAGCCTTCAACAAGCGATGGGAGGACAAGCCATGAACATTTCAAACAAGGTGCAGATTTCATGCACACACGAGGACTACAGTCACTGCGCGTACTGGAACCACTGGACGTGTCAGAATCCGCTTTGCGCGGTTCCCGTTCCTGTTGCCATGTACCCCGGAGCTCGTCCCTCCGGCTGTCCGATTGTTGATGAATGGAACAGAAAGGAAGTGCAAAAAGATGAACGCCGAACGAAAGAAAGTTATTGAAGCTCTGATTGCGCAGCTTCAGCTCCTGCTGGACGAGCTGTCGGGGCTGACCGACCGGGAGGTTGACCAGCTGGAGGTCACCTCTGCCAACTGGGACTACATCGCGGAGTGCGAATTTGCCATCAACTGCATGGAGGACGCCTGGGACGGCATGGACAGCGCGCTGTCCGATCTGAAGCGCGCTCTGACGGGAGGTGCGAAACATGCGGAAACTGCTTGACTGGTTGGTTTTCCTGCTTTTCGGCGTGGGACCGGTTGCCGCCGAAGCGGAGGACGCGGGAAT
Source organism: uncultured Eubacteriales bacterium (assembly GCA_934725345.1). Classification (GTDB taxonomy): domain Bacteria; phylum Bacillota; class Clostridia; order Oscillospirales; family Acutalibacteraceae; genus UMGS1491. Next base: position 331 of record CAKVBG010000173.1, on the reverse strand, counting down.
CCTCGACCGTTCGGGGCAAGGGAGGTGACGCGGGATGTCGATTGCACAGATGCGCGCTTATCTGACCGACCTTTACCCGTGGTCTCCCGCCTGGCGCGCAAAGGTGGAAATCATGCCGGACAAGCAGGTCTGCGCGCTTTACTTCAAGTCGATTGGGAGGTAGCCATGAAAGGATTGAAAAGGGCTGTTATGCTGTCGGTGTCGGGAAAGTACACCGAGCCGATTTTTTCCGGAGATAAGTGGTGGGAGGTACGCAAAACAGCACCGTATCTTACGCCGCCGTTTACGGTGTATCTCTATGAAACGAAATCCCCGTATATCTCCTTTGGAC
>CAKVBG010000172.1 GCA_934725345.1 uncultured Eubacteriales bacterium | reverse complement strand
CGGTAACACAGGTCTCCTGTTTTACATCGTCGAAGTAAAATGGATCTGCCTGATGAACGAGCGAGTGGTCAAGCAGCTCGTGCGAGCAGCCGGCGGTGCCTATAATCGTAATATCGCTCTCTGCAATTCTCTTTGCAAAGTTTATAGCTATTTTCCGATATTTTTCGTCACCGGTTGCCCGATAATATTCGATTATCCCCTCAAAGAGCGACATCATCTCATACGCCTTTGTGACAGGATATTCGTAAGGATATGCTATATCCTCTTCCGCAAGCTTGAAAATATCTCCGGTGCTTACACCCCCCTCGGATATTATATATGCGGCAAAGTCAAGATATTTTTTGTCTCCGGTAATATCATAGAGCCGGACGGTGGGTTCAAGAATCGTCGACGCATTGAGCCCGCGCCAACAGCCTGAACAGGACGTTATATTTCTCTTGCCGGGCTCATTGCCTATTCTCTCAATAAGGTAGTCGAGAGAACCGCACATAAAGCCTACGATTTTCTGCCGAAGCTCGTCGTCTCTGCATATCTCAAGATAATACTGCATACCGAGGAGAACATATTTGCGGCACCATATATCCCATCCTCCGAACTCTGTCTCGCGCGAGTAGGTCGAGACGCGGCCGTCCGGCTCCGCACATGTGAGCATATCGCATACGGTCTCCGTAAGCACCTGATAGAGCTCTTCATTTTTGGTATATGAATATACGAATGCGCCGCCGCGCATCATCTTACCCCAGTATTCACCGCGCCAGCCGCGGTTTTCTCCGTCGTCCTGAAACCGGAATTGATCGACAAATCTCTTCCAGTGTGCACGGTCGAGGAGCTGCTTTTTTTCTGTAAAGCGCACTGCATCGTCAAGCAGACCGGAAAATTTCACATCCGAGGCATCAAGAAAAAGCTTGTCGGTAGCAAGGCGTTTGTGGTTTACGGGATTGCTTTTGTAAAGTGTCTCTGTTGCTTTGCTCATATTATACTCCGAAAAATTTACGGTCTGCGACCGCTTTATTGATAGACTGACCATATAATAACACAAAAAGGCGGAGAGGTCAATATATTACCGCATTTTCCGGTAAAAATTCGCCTTCCGCCTGTTTTTTTGTTTTTGTTTGCTTTAATCGGTCGTCAGTCTATCGTCGACATGTCGGAGGACAGGACTGTATACTGATTACATTCTACGGTGCCCCCGTCCCGCTCTACCGTTATCGAAATTTTATCACCCGAATTTATACGGTAGATGATGTCGGATATATTAAAGTACCTGCTGATTGTATAGCTCTCGCCGTTTATCGAAAGTGACAGGATGACATCCCCGGCTTTGACGCCCATTTTAGCAGCTATACTCTCCGACACGACACTCTCAACGGTGACTTTTTCTTCGATACTGCCGTATCCTGTCTTTTCATCGTATCTGTAGCGCGATTCCGAAGAGGATACAGACACACCGAGAGTTACCCGGTTTATCTTTGCGACGGCGCCGGATGTCTTATAAGAGCTTATCAGGTTATCAACGACCCCGGTTACTATATCAAGAGGAATAGCGTAATTTATATTCTGATCCTCCTGATTGCCGGCATTCGTGATACCTATAAGCTCGCCGTTCACATTAAATAATCCGCCGCCGGAGTTTCCGCTGTAAAGCGCGGTGTCAATGCGGATAGACCGGTATCTTCTTGTGGTATTGTCAATCTGCAGAGTGATGAACTCGTTGTCAACGCTTATTATTCCCTCGGTTACGCTTATACCGCCGTCCTCGGGGTTGCCTATCGCTATCGCGGTCTCTCCGACATGATACGTGTCGGCGACACTCACGGCAGTTGCGTCC
>CAKVBG010000171.1 GCA_934725345.1 uncultured Eubacteriales bacterium | reverse complement strand
AGTTTTTGAAGTAACGTGTTTTGAGGATTTATAGGGTCATAAAATTTATAGGTTCCGTCACGAATGTTCGCACCTTTTGAATTTAGAGTGTATTCATAAGAGTAAGCCGTTACTGATTTTATCGGTGTAGTTCCTTCGTTTGTTTCCGTAATTTGTACGATCACAAAATATCCGAAACCTTGAAAGTGTAAAAGTCTGTTTTTGACTATTAATTCGTAAAAGGGAAGCGTTTTTGTTTCAGAATTTATATTGTCAAAATAGGTACTGTAAATATCAAAGTTTACTTCTGATACTGCATTGAACCTAGGCTTTATGTGGAGATTTTTAAAATTTGAAACACTTGAAATTTCAGTTCTGTCAGGGTTACAAAGTGTTATTAAAGGAGTTTGATAATTTTTATTTATGTCAAAAGTAAATCTCATTTATCCCCCTCCAAGTCGTACAGAAAATTGATAAGTTATTTTTAAATAGTCTAAAAGTCCATGACACTCAAGTTTGTTAATACCATGAGCCAAACTAAAATAGCCTTGATTTTGACCTTTAGATAGATTTTTAAACCTATTAAGCCCAGTAGATGATGTAATAATCTCGTTTTGATTATCGACAATAATTAATTCATTAGGATCTAGATTTTCCATTTTAAATTCTCGGTTAGCGGTCAAGTTTTTGATGTTAAAATTGTTACCAGCACTTGAAAGTTTAAGCTCTATCGTTGGTCTAAGTCCATAAACTTCGGAAGAAAAATTGTCAAATTCAAAATAATTAATTACAGAACTATCAAAGTTATAAATTTTAGTTTTTGGGAATGTATCACTGTTTATGACCTCCTTTATAAAGTAACAGCAACCAAGTTTGTTTAAAACCACGTTGCTATTTTAAGTATTAATTATTATTTATATATACAATTTTAGTAGATATACTCTTGACGAAGCTTTCATCATGCTCGACAAAAACTATGGTTGAACTAAATTTTAAAATCAAATCTTCAATTTGTATACGAGATAAAATATCAATAAAGTTAAGCGGTTCGTCCCACAAATATAAGTGTGCTTGTTGACACAAACTCTTAGCAACTAGCACTTTCTTTTTTTGTCCTCCACTAAAATCTGACATATCTTTTTCAAATTGAGTTCTCGAAAAATCAAGCTTGCGTAGGATTGTCTTGAATAGACTTTCATCGATATTTTCAAATTTAGCAAAATCTCTGAGAGTTCCTTTTAAATTTGAAGTATCTTGAGAAACATAAGATATTTTAAGATTACTAGCTTTTTCAAAAATTCCTTTAAAACTTATTTTTGGGTCGCCATTTATAAATTTAAGAATAGTAGACTTTCCACAGCCATTTTTACCGTATAAAGATATTATATCTCTTTGATTTACTTCAAAGTTAATATTTTCGCAGATTTTTTTATCACCATAAAACAAAGAAATGTCTTTTAAGCTTAGTAATCTATTTGAGTTATGCTTTAAAAAATTAATTTTAAGCTCGCTTGCATTTTCTATGTTTTTTAGCAAATTAGCTTTTTCTTCTATTGCAGATTGCTTTCTTGCTTCTGCATTTTTAGAACGTTTCATCATCTTGGTAGCCTTATGACCAATGTATCCTCTGTCGGGTCTAAGCCCTGAATTACGAGTGCCTTTTTTAGTTTTTTCTAATTTATTTGACCATTCAGCACTCTGTTTAGCGGAGTTTTCAAGCCTAAAAATATCTTTTTTTAGTTTTTCATTTTGGGATATTTCAAAATTGTCTTGTCTTTGTTTGTTTTCATACCACGATGAAAAATTACCTTTTTGAATTTCGATATTAGCCTTATTAATACACAAAATATGGTCAATACAGTTA
>CAKVBG010000170.1 GCA_934725345.1 uncultured Eubacteriales bacterium | reverse complement strand
GATGCCAAAAAGTGATCACCAAAGAAATAAATCAAATAAAGAAATTTGGACATATGCCGGTACTATCAGAGACGAGTTCTGCAATCCCGCGGCACTTTTTTCTTGGTTTTTTCAATATAGCGAAAATCACGATGCAGAATTGCATCTATATGGGTCGACCAATATGGACGTTTTTTTGCGGTCTCACTGCGACAATAAACACATCTATTATCATGGTTTGGCTTCGCATGAGCATGTAAAACAGGTGTTGGCGGACAGTGATGTTTTACTTTATTTTCGATCCGAAAAACTGGATTCTGTATCGGGGAAATTTTTTGAGTATCTAATATATCACAAACCAATTGTTTATTTTGGACCGAAAGGTGATATTAATTGGCGTCAGTTAGAGAAATATCCTTTGGGTGCGGCAATAGATGAAAAAACATGGGAACAAACAAATTCATTTGATGAGATTTTTCATAATGAAGATGTAGTATCAGATGATATGTTAAAAACGATTTTTTATACTTCAACTCCATCAGCTTTTGCAGACATGATTGAAAACATAGAGAAAAGAGGCGAAAACGCTGAAAATAATTAAGAGTCAAAACACGAAGATTTTAATCACAAATTCCGCAACTTCGGTGATGATCAAAGTCGCTTCCATTCTGGTGGCCTTGTTTACTACTCCGGCATACATTCGTTATTTTGATAACAGTGAAATTCTTGGCGCGTGGTTTACTATTTTGTCCGTTCTGGCGTGGATTTTGAACTGTGACATGGGGATTGGGAATGGCTTAAGAAATAGTTTGGTTTATGCAATAGCGCAAGATGATCATGCGCGAATTAGAAAATTGATATCGTCTGCGTATATTTTTCTTTTCGGTGTGGCGAGTCTCATAACAGTTATTGCGGTTTTCCTAGGAAAACTTGTAAGTTGGAATAGAATATTTAATATTTCGATAAATATTATTTCGGAAGAAATATTTAATAAAGCAATACTTATTTTAATTGTTTCAATTTTGTTGCAACTTGTTTTGAGAATCGTTACATCTGTTTTATACGCTCTTCAAAAAGCATATGTACCAGGATTACTAAGTCTGCTTACGAATGTTATCATGCTTGCGTTCGTTACAAGTTGCAATTTGTCGAGCAAGAATAACGATATAATACAGCTTGCGTTTTTTTATCTTCTCGCGGTTAATATTCCTTTGATTATAGCGACCTTGGTTGTCTTTTTTGTTGATTTAAGAGACGCTCGTCCGACATTTCGGATGTTTTCGATGAGCAGTGCTGTTTCCATTTTATCGACGGGTAGCAAGTTCTTATGGCTGCAATTGATGGCTTTGGTTTTGGATAACACAAACAGCTACTTGATCTCTGCTTTTGTTGGCAACACAGCAGTTGTAGATTTTCAAATCTACTATAAAATTTTCTCATTACCGGGAACAATTGTATTGCTACTTTCAACGGCAATATGGTCGATTATCACGAAAGCGAAAGCTGAAAAGAATTGTGATTGGCTGAAAAAATCGTATTATTTATTCATGGCATTTTGCGCAGTAGTTACCGTTTTTGAATTTCTGATCATTCCACTACTTCAAATAATTTTTGATATTTGGCTCGGTGATGAATCAATTTCGGTTGACATAAAATATGCTTTGACATTTGCGGTATCTGGTTCGGTAATGGCATACAGAACATTTTTGTGTACATATTCAAATGGTATGTACAAACTTAAGAATCAAGTTATTTGGTTGACGCTTGGGGCGGTCGTCAACATTCCGCTTGCGTACATTTTGTCTAGAGTTACAAATGATATGATATCTGTGGTTGTTGCGAATATCGTCTGCATGCTCCCATAT
>CAKVBG010000169.1 GCA_934725345.1 uncultured Eubacteriales bacterium | reverse complement strand
CTGATATGCCAGAATCGCAACCTGAGACTCAATTCCTACTACCTGTGCAATCGGAAGAATGATTGGCATTACAATCAGTGCTTTTCCAGAAGCACTTGGAATAAGCATATTGATAAGCGCAATTACCACCAGTATACCAATCGCGGAAGCAAATGTCGGGAGTCCTGAAATCGGTTTTGAAAGATAATAGACAATCGTGTCAAGCACAGACGCATTCTGCAGGAGGTAAGCAACACCGTAAGCCGCCCCCATCATAATTGCAGCACCTGTCATTCCAGATGCCCCCTTGACAAAAGTATCAGCAATATCATTTACATCTGCTCCACTTATGATTCCTGCCAGAATAGCAAGAATAATAAATACTGCACCAAGCTGCGCAAAGGACCAGCCCCAGTTAAGAGATCCATACAAGTAAAAACCAATACCAACAACTAAAGAGAGGAGGATTACTGCATGTCTTGCGGTAAATGGCAAAGTTTCAAATTCTGACGTTTTGAAGGCAATATCAGAAACATCCACGCCATAGACAAGACTTTTTTCCGGATTTTCCTTGATCCTTTTTGCATAGCGAAGAATATACAGAAGACAGATTAATGGCATGATTGCGAATACTACAATGCGAAGCCAAATACCGGAATACATTGGAAGACCTGCAAGAGTTTGTGAAACACCAACCGTGAACGGATTCATTGGACCGCATGAGAAACCGGATATCGCACCGATAAGAGCCACACCAACGCCAACAATGGGATCATATCCCAAACCAATTGCAATAGAAATCGCAAGCGGAATAAACGGAAAGGATCCTTCAATAAATCCCAGGAAGCCCCCAAGAAGCGCAAACATATAAAATAAAAAAACAAGAATCCAGTTTCCCTTTTGATATCCCATCTTCTTAATAACTCTGGAAATTCCAATATTAATGGCCCCTGATTCCTGGATACATGCCATTGCGCCTCCGATCAAAAACATCCCCACAATCATTTGCGTCGCATTTGCCATACCGGATGGAATAGCAAGGAACACATCAAAAAAATTAAGTTTCTGTGATTCTGTAAGGTGAAAGCTGTCTGCTACTACAGCCATTCTTCCGTTAATCTCTGTACGCTCATATGCACCCGCCGGAACGATCTGGCACAGTATAAACGCACCTACAATAATACAAAACAGCAGTACGATCGAATTTAATTCTTTCTTTTTTTTACCTTTCATGTGTATTTCCCCTCTTATTTATTTAACTCTCGAAGCAGCACGATTGCATTATTGATATGAACTTTCGTGCCAATAATAAGTGCATTCAGATTCATTTCAAATGAAGGATTATGTAAAAAGCATTTTTTATCTGGAACACCAACTCCAAGCCTCATGAATGCTCCTGGAACTTTCGCCAGATATGCGCCCCCGTCTTCGGAAGCCATGTCTGAAGCATCCTTAAGAATCGCATGTTCCGCTCCCAGCAGTTCCACACAGCCCCGATAAACAATACTGGAGATTCTTTCACTATTGATGCAGGGACCATATCCTTTTAAATTATCAACTCGGGCAGTGCATCTGCCAGCCTTTGCTGTATCTTCCGCCAACTGCATGATTCTCGCTCTCAGGGTGTCCCTAACTTCTTCATTGAATGTTCGGAATCCCCCAGTTAAAATAACTTCATTTGCAACAGCATTCCATACCGAATTAGGCGTTTCCAACGTTCCGATTGAAATAACGCATGTCTCCTGTGCTTTCACTTCACGCGCTGGTAAAAGATGGATTGCATTTACAAGCTGGCAGGCAACTGGAACTGGATCAATCGCAAGATAAGGAAACGCCCCATGACCACCATGTCCGGTTACTGTGATCTTGAAATAATCAC
>CAKVBG010000168.1 GCA_934725345.1 uncultured Eubacteriales bacterium | reverse complement strand
GCCATTACCAAAGCTAAAAAAGGTAGCTGCTTATGCGAGAGTTTCAAGTGGTAAAGATGAAATGATTCATTCACTGTCGGCACAGGTAAGTTATTACAGTGAGATGATACAAAATCATCCTGGTTGGGAATATGTTGGTGTGTATTCTGATAAAGCGTACACAGGCACTAAGAGTGCAAGACCTAATTTTCAAAGACTCTTAAACGACTGCAAAGCAGGAAAAATTGATATGGTTATAACAAAAGGGGTATCAAGATTTGCAAGAAATACGCTTGATACCTTGACAATAACAAGAGAGTTAAAAAATTTAGGAATAGACGTTTATTTTGAAAAGGAAAGAATACATAGTATAAGCCCTGATGGAGAATTAATGCTGACTATACTCGCATCATTTGCACAGGAGGAAAGTTTATCCGTAAGTGAAAACTGTAAGTGGCATATCCGTAATAAATTTAAAAACGGAGAGCTTGCAAATTTAAGATTTCTTTTCGGATATAAAGTATCTAAAGGCGAAATTAAAATTGACGAAGAAAATGCTGCAATTGTCAAGTGGATTTTTGATCAGTATATCGGCGGAGTTGGATGCACTAAAATTGCAAAAATGTTGCGAGAATTTGGAACACCAACTATTCGGGGTGGCAAATGGACTGCTGACAGAATAAGAAACATAATCCTTAATGAAAAATATAAAGGTGATGCACTTTTACAGAAAAAATTTATTTCTGATCATCTTACCAAAACGATCAAGAGGAACAAAGGCGAACTTCCAATGTATTATGCTGAAAATACCCACGATCCTATAATTGAAAAGGATAGGTTTAAAATGGCATCAGAAATACTTGAGGAAAATCGCAAAAAAGCTAAAGTAAACAGGAAAACACCACAGAGATATGTTTTTACAGGTAAAATTAGGTGTAATAATTGTGGCAAGAATTATAGGCGCAAAATTTATAATAAAAAGATTTATTGGATGTGCCAAACCTATGCGGAAGAAGGTAAAAATGTATGCAGTTCAAAACAAATACCAGAAGAAATTTTGATGGTGGAGGCGAGGGGAATTGAACCCCTGTCCGAAAAACATTCCTCTAAGCTTTCTACGAGTGTATCTAATGATCAACATTCCTTATCCAATTAGTTCATTAGAAAACTTAAAAGATAAGTATCCTCTAGTACCTGACTGAAACCGAGAAACTTTTCAGTTCATGTTCACCGCTAGTTAGTCATCTTAAGTTAGTCGCGGTAGTCTAAAATAAGATGTCGCCCAATTAATTAGGCTGCAGCTAAAACTTCATTTCCTCCGGAAATTACTCTTAAAGCTGGTTTGTTGTTTGGCTTATCGCCATAATTTGCTTTTCCATTTAATTATGAAATGTGACTTTTAAAGCAGTTCCACCTTGCTACTCGCTTACTTAAACTCCTGTTCCCCGTCGAACCCATTACGCCCCCATTAATATTTCTGGTGCTCCTTTAGTGCTCTCTGAATATCTCTCTGCGCACTACGACGAGCCATATCCTCACGCTTATCATAAAGCTTCTTACCCTTGCAAAGTCCTATCTGAAGCTTTACCCTTTGACCTTTAAAATATACCGAAACAGGTATGATAGAAAAACCTTGTTGTTTAGTCTTGCCAAATAGTTTAGCAATCTCTTTTTTGTGAACTAACAATTTTCGAACTCTAGTAGAGTCAACATTAAAAATATTTCCCTGTTCATACGCTCCTATATGCATTCCGTTAACAAATAACTCTCCCTTTACCACAGAGCACCATGAATCTTTAAGGTTAACGCTCCCCCTACGGATAGACTTAACTTCAGTTCCTTTTAGTTCTATTCCGGCTTCCAAATTTTCTAAAATGAAATAGTCATGATACGCTTT
>CAKVBG010000167.1 GCA_934725345.1 uncultured Eubacteriales bacterium | reverse complement strand
ATCAGCCGGATGCTATGATCGTCCGTATCACACCGATCACACGTGAAGTGATCGAGTCAAACCCGAACTTAAAGGTTATCGTTCGTCACGGCGCTGGTTTCGACGCTCTTGACGTAAAGGCATGCCACGACAACAATGTACAGGCTCTCTACGCACCGGTCGCAAACAGCACCTCCGTTGCAGAGACAGCAATGTTACTCATCTTAGAGTGCAGCCGTAACGTGACTGTCCTTCATAAGACATGGGTAAATGACTTCTACAAGGCAAAATTAAAAGTCCGCAAGAACACATTAAACGGCAAGACCATCGGTCTGATCGGCTGCGGCAACATCGGAAGCCGCGTTGCAAAGCGCTGCCTCGCATTCGAGATGAATGTTCTCGCATATGACCCGTACAAGCCAGCTTCTGAGTTCCCGGACGGCGTTGAGGTTGTCCGCGACCTTGACCGCATCTTCAAAGAGTGCGACTATGTTTCCCTTCACTGCCCGAACACTCCGGTTACCAAGAACATGGTAAATAAAGAGCGTCTCGCAATGATGAAACCGACAGCATTCTTGATCAACACCGCTCGCGGCGGCTGCGTGGACGAGGATGCCCTCTACGAGGCATGCAAGAATGGCGTGATCGCAGGTGCCGGTCTTGACGCGATCAAGAAGGAACCGGTTGATCCGGCTAACCCGCTTCTTACACTCGACAATGTTATCATCTATCCACATATCGGCGGCAATACATCTGAGGCTGCTCACCGCGCTTCCTACTTCGCAGCTATGGGTGTTCAGGAGGTTTACGAGGGCAAGAAGCCGACATGGCCGATCAACGATGTTGACTATGAGACAGCCAAGACCTACACAGACACAAAGAAACCGGATACAAAACCGGCTGGGATGTTCGATTTCTAATCAATCGTTTACCAACTTCTTTTCTCATATAACGAAAGCAGGCAGGACTTATCGAGGTGATAGGTTCTGCCTGTTTTATTATATATTTATAAAATAGATTTGTTAGAATTTTACTGCAATTTTTCGGTTAACCATTATTCATTTTCAACTCTTCCTTAATTTTTTCAAGATCATACTCCGGCGCTGCTTTCACCACTGCCTTGTAGATTTCCTTCAATTGATCTGCTGATGTCTCTAAAGCATCTGCAATCTGTTCCAGCGACTGGCCTTTCCGGACTTTTTTAATGATTAAGTCAATCTCTTTCTGCCTGCGTCCCTGATCGAGTCCGTTATCGTATCCTTCTTCATACCCACATTCCCTCACATTTTTCAGATGCAGCTCTTCGTTATATTCCGTCAATACCACGTTTCGCACCTCCGCTCTGTTTTTCTTTAAAAGATCCTTCAGTACTCCCTCTTTTAAGGACTTACTGATTGCTTCATCTACAGATTCCTCCAATGTCTTTCCGACACGGACTCCCTGTCTCACATTTTCTCCTGTCATTGTACACGATATAGAGTTTTTTTGCAATTTCGTGGGAATGAGTTTAGATTTGCCTTATAAAAGAAAGTACTATAACATATAAACGTCTCTTTTCGTACCCGCGATTTTCAACAACATTTCTTTTTCAACCTTACAAAAACAGATTGTTTTATTTTGTGAACAATCTCCGCTATAATAAAGACAGTGAAAAACAGCTTATCAAAAACGTTTCATTATAGGAGGTATTATCATGGGTTGGAAAATTTTACTCCCGCAGGAAATTATGTCCGAAGGCCGCAAGCTTCTTGAGGATGCTGGTCATACCGTAATCGACGGCCGCGGATTTGAGACAGAGGACGTTCTCGCTGATTTCAAGGAATATCAGCCGGATGCTATGATCGTCCGTATCACACCGATCACACGTGAAGTGATCGAGTCAAACCCGAACTTAAAGGTT
>CAKVBG010000166.1 GCA_934725345.1 uncultured Eubacteriales bacterium | reverse complement strand
CGTCAGTATACTCTGTGACTTTGTCCTTGCAGGAGCAAAAAATCTCAGTTTCAAAACTGCACGGCACCAAAAATGACGGAGCAAGTGCGAGGTCGAGGCACGGCGATGCAGGCATACTTTGTGTATACCAAGCCGTCGCAACGAAGACATTCGTGCTTGCTCCGCCTTTTTTGGCGTAAGCTGGCAAGAGCCAAACCGCTATCGGTTTTGACGGGCAGATTTTCGCCCATGCTGCGTTAAAGCTCTTGACAATACGACAGTATTCTCTTCAAGCTTTGCCTTGCCTGAGCAAAAATCTGCTCCGGCAAAACTGCAAGGCACCTGTCGGCTGTGCTTTTCGAGATATTTTCGGCTTTCTTTGATGCAGGTGGGCTGGCGCCCATCAAGACAAAAAAGGCGAAAATAGCCGGAAGGGCGCGCCGACAGGCGATATGGGTTCAATTCTCGTCAGCTTAAATTTACTTACATTATATAATGCACCAAAACCCCACGTTCGTCAAGGTTTTTTAGAGGCGAATTGACGCACCTACGGATACGGCTTTTGCGCTTGCCCGGTTCTAGACTGCCGACAAAACCGTGGTTGCCTCGCCATACATTAGTGCGTTGCTGAATTTTTTGCCGCACCCCTTTTGTCTTCCCCTTGCGGAGCTTGAGGGGAAGATGCCGCTTGCGGCAGATGAGGTGTAATTATATCCGCGCCGTAGGCGCTACATTTTTTCAGAGGCGCATCAACGCTGATACCGATACGTTTATTGCGGTATCCCGACCGGTAGGTTACGACAAAACCATCACAGCGGAACGGATAAATCCGTTCCCTACGAGCGGCCGTTGGCCGCAGCGGAGAGCTAATAGCTGATAGTTAATAGGTGTGGTGTGCCTACGGCACGGATTTAAATTCATTCGCCCTTTGGGCGAATACCGCACTTTTTCACTTTTACCTTTTACTTATTACTTCGCAGACACAGTCTGCGCTGCCGGGCTACAGCAAAACTCAGCAACGTACTAACGTTACGCGAAGCAAAAACGGTTTCCTCCGCACCTTCGATACCGGGCTACCGCAATAACCGTATCCATAGGTGCCCCAATGCGCCACTAAAAAAACACGAACGACTATGGTCGTTCGTGTTTTTTCCATAATTAAAGAAGAGAGGTGTAGATGTGAACAAAAGCTCGCACTGTGTTGATTTTTCCCGACGGCGTCCTGAACCGCCGCCGGGGGCTTATCACATATTGATGGAGGCTTTTTGTGATTTTAATTTACTACTTCCGTGATAGGATTTCAGCTCCAAAACGGCTCTCTCCTGCTCCAAACGGGCGAAGTTACTCCGCCGGGCGCATTTTTTCCATTGCCGAGACATGCTCCTTTATTGCGTGGAACGACTCGTCGCTTATAATGTGTTCCATCTTGCACGCATCCTCGGCTGCGGTCTCGGCGCTGACGCCGAGCAGCTCGAGATATCGGGTCAGCAGCGTGTGGCGCTCGTAAATTTTCGCAGCGACCTCAACGCCGGACTCGGTGAGGCTCAGATGCCCCAGCTCGTCGGAAACGAGATAGCCGCCGCTTTTGAGCAGCCCGACCGCGCGGCTGACGCTCGGCTTGGAATAGCCCATGTACTCGCCGACGTCTATCGCGCGCACATCCTTATATTTTTGGGACAAAACGTAGATCGTTTCAAGATACATTTCGCCCGATTCCTGCAAATTCATTCGCTCTTCTCCAATGCTTAGAATAATACAATATAAAATATAACACAACACTTAAATAAATTCAAGGAAATACTTAATCCCTACAAGACGGGTGGGATATTATGCACAATTTTGACGGTTAGCAGGCGCTAACTAATTGTGCAAGTCACCAAACCTTGTGACAGGGGCTTGAC
>CAKVBG010000165.1 GCA_934725345.1 uncultured Eubacteriales bacterium | reverse complement strand
ATACTATCCCTACGGCATTCCATTTATTATTTTCATTCACATCATTCAGTATAATATTGTCTTTAAAAGTTTTCAAGAAATCTTCATTTTTTAAACTTTCGGCTATCGTTGAAGCAGAACTATTGCCTTTCGAACAAGCTTCCCTGATAGCATCAAAACACCCAAGGCGAACACCATTAACATATTCCTTAGTAAATGTTTCATTAAAGTTTATGCGAAAATTATATGGGCATCCTTTTAAAAGTTCAGCGCAAACATCCAGAAACATCTTAAAAGTTTTATTGTCATAAGTACTACAATTATAAAAAATGTCGGATTTCATGCTTGCTTTATCTTTACCAAGTTTATTTTCAAATCTCTTAGATTCTGCCTTACCATTTTCCATACATGATAATAATGATTGACTAAACAAATCTTTCCTCACACTATTTATAATATCTATCGGAATATAGGCTTCTTCACCTACCGTGTATAAAACTTTTCCTTGTTTTTTCATCTCGGCTTTTAAATTTTCGGCAACTTTTTCTGCGTCATCATCTTTCGAAAGGGCATTTAAAAGGTAATTTTCTATAAAAGCGTTTAAGTCTATTGTTGATTGTTTTTCTGTACTCTTCATAAACATTTCTTCTAATAACGGAAAATAATCTTCACTATTAAATTTTCCAAAAAATGCATATTTATCAATTTCATTTAAGCTATCATAACACTTCTCCAGTTGCTTCTTGGAGTTTTTTTCAATTTCAAGTAAAACGCATATAATTTTTTCTATAATTCCACTAGGGATCTTTTTGGAGCCAAACTTTGACCGAATTAGTTCCTCTACTAAAACAGCATTTCCTAAAATCGAAACTCCACCAACACCTAAAAGGATATTTTTAAGATTAATCTTGGATTTCATACTATCTATAGTTTTCTTCTTTGAACTTTGATTGACCTTTGTAGTATCTGATACCGGAGTCATAACTTTATTACCATCAAAATGAGCCTGTTGAGCAGAAACAAGTGGCGAAGCAACGCTCAAAGCAGATATCACACCCGCCGTCAAGGCACTAATTGCTTTTTTACCCCCTGAAACATTTAAAAGTTCTTCATCTTCTAGCTCTTCTACTATCAACTGGCTCAAATCCTCCTCGAATTTTTCCCTTGACTCATTATAGCCTTGTGATTTGCAGTATTCATAGAGTTCATCTATTTTTCTTTTCATAACTAATTTCTCCTGTTCATGCTATATAAATTTTAATAAGGCTGATACAACCTTATTTTAACACACTTTTTTTATTCTGTAAATAGTGTGCGAGTCAGATTGTCAGCCTTTAATTTAAATTCTCAAGTTATAAATTCACTGAGCTAAAAAACTTGATTTTAATCAGTACCTTTAGATTTTTCTTCAATGGTAAGAGGAAGTAATTGGTAGCGTAAGTGGCATCTAAAAACTGGTTGTTCAACATTAGTACGAGCTCTACTGTCAACATAACTCCAATTCTTAGAATAAGCATCATGATAATTACCCTTCTCACATCTTGTAAGCAACGCTATCCCTACGGCATTCCATTTAGCATTTTCATCATTATTATCCAGTATAATCTTGTCTTTAAGAATTTGCAATAAATCTTCATTTTTTAAACTTTCAGCTATATCTGCAGCAGAATTATTGCCTTCCGCCCAAGCTTCCTTGATAGCAGCCAAACACCTACAGAAGGCACTATCAACATCTTGCTTTGAAGTAACTTTTTCATCAAACTTTATGTCTAAATTATCTGGGCATCCTCTTAAAAGTTCAACGCAAACATCAAGAAACATACTAAAAGTTATATTGTCATAACTATAGATATCGGTAGAGGTAGTATTATCAAACATATCGGTTTCTTTTATTACTTTTCCAAAATCATTC
>CAKVBG010000164.1 GCA_934725345.1 uncultured Eubacteriales bacterium | reverse complement strand
ACTAAAAGCTGTAAAGAAGCACAAAGAAAACATCACAAGTTACTGGAAAAGTGCTAAAGAATCAGCTAAAAAAACATATCAAGATATACTCTTCAAAGAGAAGCAAATGCTTAATGTTTGCGAAAATTCAGAAAAAGTTTTAAAAGATAAAATTTTAAGCTACAAACAAATTCAAACCATTAGATATCAGGAATTGATAAATCAAGCTGAAATTGAACGAAAGCATCAAATAAAGAGAGTTTTAAGTGAAGCATTAGATTTAAAAATCCAAGGCAAATGTGAAGAATCTAAACTGAAATTTGCAGAACTCGAAAAATTAGAAAGAGCCAAACTGTCGCTAGATTTAAATAAAAGCCCAAACAAAATAAATACACAAAAACGATTTAAATGCAAGGTCACTGATAACAAATTAGTACCTTGTTTTTTTAATGAAGTTGAAATTCGGGAAGTAAACACCAAAAAATTATTAGAGATTAGAAAAGAAATCCCCGGTGTAGAAATCCCCGGAGTAAAATTTTATCAAGATGAGAGTGTGGTGATAAAGCTATGAAAATAAACCATATTTACTGTGGAGATGCTGTACAAGTCTTAAAGGATTTTCCTGATGAAAGTATAGATTGTTGTATAACATCGCCTCCCTATTATGCTTTGCGTGATTATAGTAGTCCACAACAAATTGGAACAGAAAAAACTGTCACCGAATACATCCAAAAACTTTTAAGTATCTTTTTGGAAATTCATAGAGTTCTTAAAAAAGACGGTACATTTTGGTTGAATTTAGGAGATACATATTCTTATATTTCACGAGGATCTGGTGGACATGATAAGACAAAATCTAGTGTTCAATTAAAAAATATGGGCAGTTATTATAAGGATAATATATATGATGTCAATCTAAAATCGTCTAATCTTAAACAAAAAGATCTAATGGGTATTCCGTGGACTATTGCATTAGCTTTAAGAAATAAAATTGGATTTTATCTAAGACAAGATATCATTTGGGCGAAACCTAACCCAATGCCGGAAAGTGTGAAAGATAGATGTACTAAAAGCCACGAATATATTTTTCTTTTATCAAAATCTAAAAAATACTATTTTTATTCAGATGCCATTAAAGAAAAAGCAAATGAAAAAAGTGCCTTGCGTTACAAGTGTCGATTTAACACTGGAACAAAAGAAATGTTTGTAAATAAAAGACTAAACCAGCACTCGAATACTGCAGGATTTAAAAAATTTACTGGATATAGAAATAAACGTGATGTATGGTTTATTCCTCCGAAGGGATATAAAGGAGCCCATTTTGCAACGTTCCCCGAAGAATTAATAAAGCCTTGTATTTTAGCTGGTTGTCGTGAAAATGGTATTGTTCTTGATCCATTTTTCGGTAGCGGAACCGTTGGAGTTGTAGCAAAACAATTACACAGAAATTATATAGGTATAGATATAAATGAAGATTATTGTAGTTTAGCAAAAAAAAGAATTGAGAATGAGGGAAATTAAAATGCCTAACGAAACAGCAATGTCGGTATATTTGTCAAATGAAAATACAAAAAAATACTTAAATTCTATACTTGGAAGCCATACCGGACAATTCATTACAAGTTTAACGAGTTTAGCCGGAAGTTCGGAAATGCTGAAAAATTGTGATAGAAATAGTTTACTTGCTTGTGCTTTAAAAGCCGTATCTATGGAGCTTCCCTTTGATCCGAATTTGGGATTTACATGGTGTGTACCTTACGGGAAAACTGCTACGTTTCAAATAGGTGCAAAAGGATATATACAACTTGCACTGCGTACGGGTCAATACAAATTTATAGGTTCAAGAGATGTGCGAGAAGGAGAATTTTTAGGAAGAAATTTCGTGGGAGACCCGGAAATTAAATGGTTACCCGATGAAGAACGTATAAACAAA
>CAKVBG010000163.1 GCA_934725345.1 uncultured Eubacteriales bacterium | reverse complement strand
CGCTTGTAGCGGTCGCAGAGGTCGATAATCGCATCGATTACGCGCCTGCCGTATGCGTCCGCATTCTCCCGCACGGCAAGCAGACCCGAATCGATGACCCGACCGTAGTCAAGCGAGAGGTTGGAAACAAAGCCCAACTCATGGATGTAGTGTTTTGCTCGGATGTCCGCCCACTCCGCCTCGGTGAAGATGTCGGGTTGCTTTTTGACCGTCCGCATCAGGACAATCTTTTCAAACGACGGTAACAGTTTTCAAAATCCGATCGTTACAGACTCCGCCCCCAGCCCGCTTTTTCATATTTTTCAACAGATTCAAAATATCACTCATAATCGTGACATTTGGGGAAATCCGGTTAGATTCATTTCGACCGGCAGCAAAGACTCTCAGCTTTGCCACCTCAGCTCCTATCTTGTCCAAACATTCATCGATCAATGCGGCTTATATGAGCGCAAACGCATTTCGGCACTTGTAGCGGACGCAGTCGGTGTGATTGAAACACACTTCAAGGAATACATCAATGTATCCGTCATCTGTCAGATGCTGAATTGCAGTTCTCAAGACCTGTCGGCAAATTTCAAAAAGACATTGGATATGTCCATCCTCGAATATATCGAACGAACCCGGTTGATAGAAGCAGTAAGATTACTACAGCAATATCCAAATCTGACAAATGAGCAGATCATGCAGGAGTCAGGGTATCGGAGTCCCCGAACCTTCCTCAGACACTTCAGAGACACCTACCACTGTACCCCGGCAGAATATAAAGCTAAACATGCACAGAGCTGACTGATTTACACCGTGCCCCCCTCGGGGGCACGGTGTATTCAATTATAAATTCTGAATTCGTCTTTCCCCTGCTCCGTCACAAATTCCGCCTCGCACAGGCAGACCTGACGGGGCTTGAAATTATCCGGATTTCCGCTGTGGCAATGGTAGGCGCAGAGAAAGCGATCCGGATTTTCCGTTTTCATAAAGCTATTATGACCGACACCGACAATCCTGCCTTTCTTGTGCAATACCGGGTTGCCCTTGTACTTTCTGAACGGTCCGATCGGGCAATCGGAAACAGCGTACCCAACCGCATAATCCTCCGATCTCGTATGGTTGCAGGAATAGAACAGATAGTACAATCCATGATGCTTCAGGACGAACGGTCCCTCGGCAACCACCCCGTCAACCGTCTCCCATTCTTCCTGCGCGGAAATCAGATCGCCCTCGTATTCCTGCTCGATCCGCTTCAGGTCCTCCGACATCTTGGCAACATAGATCCGGTTTCCGCCGCCAAACCCCACATAGTACAGGAAAATTCCGCTGTCATCGAACAACAGATGCCCGTCAATTCCATGCTTCTCCCGCAGCCAACCGTCCGAATGTCGGCGGAAAGGTCCCAGCGGAGAATCGGCAACGGCAACGGCAAGGTGCTCCTCGGCACAATACACCATATAAAACTTTCCCCGATAGTAGGAAACCTCCGGCGCCCAGAACCACCGTTCGCCGACTGCGTCCGCTTTTGAAAGACACAGCCCCTTGTTTTCCCAGTGCTCCAGATCCTTCGATTGATACACATAAAAGCCGTCTTTTCCGTCTTTTTCCGTATTGAATGCGCCCGGGGACTGTAATTTCTCGTCATTCTCCGATGTGCAATA
This sequence comes from uncultured Eubacteriales bacterium, assembly GCA_934725345.1. Taxonomy (GTDB): domain Bacteria; phylum Bacillota; class Clostridia; order Oscillospirales; family Acutalibacteraceae; genus UMGS1491. The sequence continues at coordinate 272 of CAKVBG010000163.1, read as the reverse complement.
GATGTAATAGATCCCGTTATGCTGCATCAGAAACGGATCGCCGCCCGGAAATATCTTTTCAAGTTTGATCATGATCTCTCCTCCACCCGAATCGTCAGAATTTCAAAATTGCCAAACGTGTGTTGGAAGGAACCATCCGTCAGAGGCAGTTCTTCCAGCACATTCTCCATCAGATCGCAAAGGAAGACTTGTTTCGCCGGCAGACCGATTGTCACGCTTGCAGGAGTCCGTTTATTTGCGCACTCATAGAAGCGCATGACCACGCCGTTCCC
>CAKVBG010000162.1 GCA_934725345.1 uncultured Eubacteriales bacterium | reverse complement strand
AAAAAAGAGAAAAAAGTGATAGGAGTGGGGTGAGAAAAACAATGAAGGAATTGAATAAGCATAGATCACGGGAACCGAAGATGTCGAAGAGTGGAGAGAGTCGCTGACACCCTTGAAAATGCCACTTGACAGATACAATCAGACACCGTTGCGCGTATCGACAGACTTGATGCAAATGGGACTCCCGTGTTCAGCGAAACGTCTTTTTTTGGCTCCGAGCGCGTCTTTCATCTGGGGTGAGTCTGTGAGGACCTTTTCGGGGACGTCCTTGATCGAAGTGTCTTCAGAATATGGCTGTGCCATCCGATCATCGGAGCGCCGCACAGAATTTAATCAACGCCGCCATCTTCAACGCAATGGAACGCGTTACCTCTGCAATATTGCAGTGTATTCAAATGGCAACACGTCTAGTGCGTAGAACAACTCGTCCCTCTAATAGAGGGCAATTGACGAGTCAAAGAATTTCAGCAAGACAACCAGATCGTGCATCCCCTGAAGCGATGAATGGCACGGGATTTTGCGTATAACAGCGTCTGTATGCACGTTGATCAGCCGTGGCGTCGGACCGGTCATGCGTGTCATATGTGTTCATCACGTCTCTGCGCTGTGTAACGTGTCAACTCTACAAGTTTACGGCTAACAATGTATTCAATAGAGGCGCAACGTTTACCGCAACGTGAAGCCTTTATGGTCAGGACTTGGGTGATGCATCTACAACGATGAGTCTAACATATAGACGAATCCCGCGGTTGGTGTACTGTATGCCAGACATCGCAGCCTGTGAATAGACTGCAACTGCATCGCGACGTACAACAATGCAGTCAAGTGATTATGGAACTGAACAAATGAGAAGGTCGAATGTCGACGCGCGATATAATGGGGTTGGGCACATTGCTGATTAATGTAAAACCTTACAAAGAAATGACAAGTTCAACTACCACGTGACGTATTTGAGTCGTGCTGCACACGCAATGAGTCGTGCATGGGATGCTTCGCAAATCACCCAATCGAGCGGCGCGTTCATCAACTTCACAAACACGCATCACAGTTGCAGACAGTTTGCTGTATTATAGTGTCCTATGTGGCACGTTCGGACGGCTGGTATCGACGTACTCATAGAACGCGACCTTCCAACACAGTTCTCGTCATACTTGCTGCCGTGCTCAATCTCAACTCGCATCGGAGGGTTCACAGCAACATCATTTTTGTCGCAACGCTGGACGAGCGTATCATTGACAGCGATGACGTCATCTTGTTATAACGATTTGTTTCAATTTGTACGAAATGAACACCGAGATGCGTCAAGGACGCTACGAAGTTGCTAGTAAAATCAAGTTCGTTGTGAATGAAGAGAATTGTAAGCTTGCGGTCCCGACGTAGTCAAGAGCTGTGACACTGCTCTTGTGATCGTCAACGAGTTCGAACTCTCTTGTCACGATACCGCTTGCTCACATCACCGATACATGGCACTCCTCGCGGTCCATGAGCGAGACATGATCGAAAGCGCAACCACCAAGTTCCGGATCGTTGATGTGATGGGCGGAATGCTGAAGACCGCTGTTATATGGTTTCTACTAGAGATAAAGTGGAAGAGTGATTTGGTGTTGTATTCAAGCATACGTTTTGCAGGAACGGCGATGCGATCAAGATGGACTATTCAAGTCTGCGAGTGAATGGATGGATTCATCGATGATGCCACCTTGTTGAATCGTTCCGTTATGACAAGGTCTTCCCATTTCACTACATGCTCCTCATTCCAAGCAATAGCATGACGGCGGCTGTGGACCGCCCTAACATTGTCATTCAAGAGGTCTTCAGAATATAAACATCATCGGACTAACTTGTGTAACAAAGAGTCTGTTGCGCCGGGAAACGACGTTCAGATGGTTGACCATCCGACAAGCTTGCGGTCAGCACCCTTCAACATA
>CAKVBG010000161.1 GCA_934725345.1 uncultured Eubacteriales bacterium | reverse complement strand
CGTCAATGACTGCTTTGTCTACCTCAAGGGAACCGACCGCGTCTACCTGCCCAACACGCAGAGCGTGAAGAAGGCAAAAGACATGGAGGACTACGAGTACTTCGAAATCGTCAAGGAAGTTCCGGCGGCTGCGGAGCAGAAGTATTCCATCTATTTGGCGGGAAGTGCGACCATTGAGACGGTGCCCGTGTCCGTTGGATTTGATGTGGGTAACAATACCGTTAAGAATGTGATTTATACCAATGAAACAGCCACTGCAAAGACTGTGATTATTGCGACAAACAGCTTTGATACCGTGATTAAAGTGAATGCCGAAAAGGATGTTGTGAAGCATTTTGGCGATGTCAAGGAAGTAAATATTGCCAAGGTTGCTCCGAGTTCTTATCACGAATTCGGAACAGTTTCCGGCAACATTAATCTTGCCTACGGTAAGGTTGAACTGGAGAGCGGTTCTTCTGTTTCCAACATTGTCATTAAGGCGATTGACAATGTAACACCGACCAGTGAAAATGTAAAGGTATCGGTTGCTGACAATGCAAAAGCAAATCTCGTGATTTCCGAGGTGCAGGGCGTTTCTGCGGCGGTTAGTGGTGCGGGAGCATCCAATATTAGCAAAGTTGATGATATAAATGGCAAGGTGGCCATTGTTAACGGCGTTGCATATGAGAAGTTTAGTGAGGCGGTTTCAAAGGCTAATGACAATGATGTGATAACTCTGATTGATGATGTTATTTGCTTGTCCTTTAGTCCTGTAAGAAACCTTATCGTTGATCTCAACGGTCATACTTTTAACATCAGTCGTACTATCTCTGTAAATAGCACAAAAGAACTAACTATGAAGAACGGTGTTGTTAAATCCACTGCAGAAATGGGCTTTTATGTTCCAGCCAATGTGGGTCTGAGATTGTCGAATGTAGATTTTTCGGCTAAAGTATTTGGAATCTATCCTGGTGAGGATGCTTCGTTTGTTGATATATACAATTCAAAAGTCCAAGCGGTTGTGGGGGTCGCAACCAATGCAGATGGTAAATCAAGTAACAATGTTAAGGTGAATATTGACTCCTCGATAATTGATTGTGGTGAGACTGCAATTTGGACTAATGTTCCGAGTAACTATACAATTAATCGTAGCACTTTGATTGCAGGTTGTCAGGCTGTAATGGTTAGAGCTGGAACCGTTGTTATTTCCAATTCTGAAATTGTACTGAAGGCTGGAACCGAAGGAACAGTTGTTAACGATAAAACATATCTTGAAGGAACAAGCGCATGGGGAACTGGTAATAAAATTCCTCGTGGAGCTTTGATTGTTGGCGATTATCACGGAAATTATAATAATACTGCAACTTGTACGCTTATAAACACGAAGGTTAGCACGACTTTTGAGAATTGGACTCGCGCTTTGATTGTGCTGTCCCAGGATGGAGCGAATGCCACTATCTTTAACTATGATGCTGACTGCGCAATTACAGAAAAAGATTACCTTATTTGTGATATTACAGTAGCTGGATTGAAAAAAGGTTTGATTACTGTAAATGGAATTACTGTTCGGGAGAGAGAACAGTAATCGTGTTACGATTCTACGGAAAATGAGGCAAAGAAAATGAAACACACAAACAAAAAAGGCTTTACGATAGTCGAACTGGTCATCGTGATTGCCGTGATTGCCATTCTCGCCGCCGTCCTGATCCCGAACCTGTCGCGGCTGGTGGAAAAGGCAAATGAATCCAAGGCTATGCAACAGGCAAAAGCCGCTTATGAGGCTTATCTGCTGAAAGAGGAAGAAACTGCAGCGGCTGGCGACAAAGTGACCACCCCTGCGGAACATATGGATGACGTTAATCTCTGCATTGAATCCGGCGATTACTATTTCCATGTGACTAAAGGACAGTTTTCTTCTGAGGCGATTAAGAAGACCGACACGGCACACACCCACTCAG
>CAKVBG010000160.1 GCA_934725345.1 uncultured Eubacteriales bacterium | reverse complement strand
AATGTCATGGCGTTCCCGTTCGTGTGGGTAGGGAAGCCATATGGTTCGGTCAAATCGCCCGGGGCGGGATAACGGGTCACGATCTTCAAAGGGGTCGTTTGCCGATGCAATAAACAGCACACGGTTCTGCGGTGTTAAACCGTCCATCAACTCTTCCATGCAACGTGAGGCACGGTTGTTCTTTGCCAGCAGCGTATCCAACTCATCAATCAGAATGATAGCTCCGCGTGGCTCTTTGGAAGCTACTTCAAATACTTTTAACAATTCCGATGCGATTTCCTGCTTTCCGTCGCTGACAAACGGATAGGTTGGCATGAGGGCTGCTTCCCTGATGGCACGCATGAATAATGTTTTCCCTTGCCCCGGAGAACCTACAAGCAGGATTCCGCGCGGGAGACGGACGAATGGGGCTATATTGGGGTCGGTGTACCAACCGATTATGGTGGACAGCTCTTGCTTGATGTCATCGTAGCCGATGATATTTCCGAAAGGTTCATTCATTGTATTGCCTCTTTGATGTGACGGATTCTTGCTAAATCGTCCTGAATTTGCTTTGCCAAATCGGTGTACGAATTGTTTTCATCGACAATGTCATAGTACTGATAGACAAAACAGGATTCCCCGTCCTTTTTGTAGGAATCGTATTTTTTATGATTTCTCGGCTTCATGGTTGTCGGATGACCGAAAACAGTGCCTTGTGCCTTGCTGAAATGACTGTCGAACCAGTCTTTTTCCACATATTTCTCAAACAGGAAATCCGCATTTGCATCTCCGTTTTTTTGCAGCACGAAACGGCGATATTGTGTGCCCTCAATCTGGATGCCGGGAATCGGGGAGGATTCTGTTTCTGCTTCATAATAAATATCGATTGTGGAATTTTTGCGGTTGAAACTGAGGGTGATCTTCAAGGAAGACGCATGCACGAACGCTTTTCGGAGATAGTCAACGAAATCTGCGCCCTTGAGTTTGGTGCAAAGGTCTTGCAGTCTGACTGAGGGATCATCCAACTCGTCATCCAACTTGTCACTGCAGGAATAGATCAGTCGATTGCCACTGCTTTTCAATTCATGGGTGACAATTTCAATCATGCAATGGATATTGTTGCAATACTCCCGTATCTGCGCTTTTTGCTCATTTGGAAGGGAACTGCATTCCAATTGCATCATTATCCTTTCCGCAATATCCGAATAGCTGATAAAATTCCAGTCCTTTCGTTCCTCTTTCGTGAGCGTATCGCACACACCGGTATACACCTTTCCGAGAATTCGGTAACCTTCTGCTTCTGCTTTTTCGGTGTATTTTTGCAGTTGCTCCGAATACGGCAGAGATTTGAGTTTGTTTTCAATTATATAAATTTTTTGATTGGCAAACTTGATGACCAAATCCATATTCAACCATTCCCGCTGAATGGATTCTACCTTGTCTTTCTCGGTGTCAAAGGCGGGGAAGAAAATCCGAATAAAGGCAGGGTCGCGCTTCATAAGCCAGCACCAGACATTGGAATGGTACAGTTCGCGCCCGCCAAGGGACATTTGATAGATCAGAGAATGTTTCAGCTTTTCAATTGCTTCCGTCATAGTTTTTCATTTCCTTTCCGGTTTCCGTCTGTATAGCTTGTGAGAATGGCGTTCAAATGTGCCCGATAATTGTCGGCAACCTCTGTGGGGGAGAGAATTTTCAATTTGTCGCCCAGCATGGCGCACCAACCGAAAAAGGTGGGGCTGACCTGAACTTTGGCAGAAAAGAGAACCGTGTTATCGTCCTGCTCTTTTAATGTGATTTCGGCTCCGAACCGATCGAAAATGACATCCGAAAGCGTACAGTCGGCTGAAAAGGTGACAAGACGGGTGTCTCCGGAAAACATCCGGAACAGGGATTGCCGATGCTTGGAAACACTGAACAAAAAATCCTCGGCTGGGTCCTCCGCATCCTTTTCCGA
>CAKVBG010000159.1 GCA_934725345.1 uncultured Eubacteriales bacterium | reverse complement strand
ACATCAGATGGTCCAACTTTGTAATTAGTCCCGTGTTCCACATCATCGAAAATGAAAGTGTTTCCAGTTGTGTTAGCAACATTGTACTCGGCTAACTTATTAGTTGTTGCCAGTACAGTGTTTGACTCGTCGAACCCTAATAAGGTTTTATCTAAGTCCTTATCGTGTTCTTCCAGTGCTACGATCCTTGCTCCAGTGTCTACATCGGAATGCTCGATGTTAGTAACGCGTGTCTGTAAGTCTGTAATATCATGCTTCGCATGTGTTACATCTTCAGTCAACCCCTCCACAATAGGAGTGAGTACTCCTAACTGTTTAATGGCATCTGCTCCGTCTGCCTTAGCCATATCGAGATTCTGATCAATGGCATTAAATGCAGGGTTAATATCATCTAAGAAATCGGGATGTTCGTCAAAATCCCACTGAGGCAAATTGAAATTTTCAGTACCTTTCTTAAACATCTGTTAATTCTCCTTTCGCATTGAAATCATATTCTGAAGCAGTAACATCTTTATTATCGTATGTTTCTGCTGTCAGTAATTTATCGTCATACTGCTTAGCAGTAATTCCGAACTCCTTAACATAGTTAGCCAACTGCTCCAAAGCTTTCTCGATCGGTACATATTCTCCAGTAGTAGGGGAGAATACCATGTGTCTATTGTTGTATGCTCCGAGAAGTGGTTTACCGTCTGTCCAATATTCCAAACATGTGATACCGCTATCTTTGAAGAAACGGCATGTTATATGCGTTTCTTTATGCCAATCTCCAGCTGTGAAACCGTTGGTAGTGATACCGTGGTTATACATATCTTTAATGGCATTATTGATAGTATCATTCATAACACGTATAGGATTATAAACAGGTAGTTCAGATTTAGGAATACCGTCAACCAAACCTTTACAATAAGCTACGCACTCTTCAATAAGTTTTCTATTGTGTGCATTACTGCCTAAAATCATTAACCTCATTTCTGAGAATTTCTTCTCGTACTGAGAGTTCAACGTGTCGAACTTTCTGTCCATTTCTAAGATTTTGACTTCAAGCATTTCATCTTCAAGTTTTCTATGCTGAATTTCTGCATCAATATCTTCTTTAACAGAAACAATCTGCTGTCTAAGAAGAGTGTACTTGTAGTCACAATCTCTACGATAACTCTCAATTTCGAGCGAAACTATGCTTGCAACATAAGCAGGTACTGTTGACTGGTATTTTGTTAAACGATTATTTACGTCAGTTATCTGAGAGAGTAAACCGTCATAATCATCTAACAATTTCTTATACATCTCTATTAACACAGATAAATCTGTGTCATAGTAATTTGTATCAGGAAATTCTGAGTAACTCATATTGTACTCCTTTCTACCAAATTGCTACTAGCAAATCTTTCGCGAACTCTTTCAGAATCCATTCATAAATTGAGAACTGCACAACTTTACGTTGTTTCTCAACTAAATCCTGGTACGATAAGTTCGTAATACCTCTCTTAGTCCCTCTTGTCTCTTCGTTGTCTTTTGTATTCGTGTCTTGCGCTGATGTGTATTTTTCTGTGTCTACAACTGTTTCCTTTGCTGATACTACATCTCTGAATTGCTCCACATCTTCGCCTTGAACATTATTAAATGCTGAAACGAAATGTGTAGATGTAGTGTTACCCTCTCTCGTTATATTCTCTGTTCTGTCGTCTGCCTGCGTGAAGCCTTTCGTTCCCGTTCTATCCAACTTACCAGTTTCAACTGTGGAATAGTTTTCAAGAGGGTCGTAGTTCAGAACTGTTGTATCAATTAAATCTGAGATTCTATCCTTATTCTTGAGGAAGAATAATTTAACTGTTGTTTTGAAGAGTTGAGGATTAGCGTATAGAACTAACATGTTCATATATTCTGTGAGAATCATGTTATATAAATCTTCTTTATTTTTATAAAATCCTAAAAAGAAGACATTTTTCTCAAGTTCAAGTGTTGATACAATAT
>CAKVBG010000158.1 GCA_934725345.1 uncultured Eubacteriales bacterium | reverse complement strand
CTGTTTTATGGCGTGCAATATGTACAAGGCGACAATTCCACAAACGGAAAATCCGGCGACTATAAACATCAGCACCCTGTTAAGATATGTAAATCCGGCTATCAGAAGCTCAAGGATTACGGCGGCGAGTGCCGTTATCCATACGCCGTTTGCGAAGAAATCTTCAATCCCGTCGCAACTGCTGAAATTATAATGCAGCACGCAAGCCACAATCCCGGCTATTGCCCCGACTACGGTAAAAATAACGAACAGCACCGTAGCGAGCGGAATAACACTTGCATATATCAGCCCGTATGCAATCAATTCGACCGCCGTAATGATAAGCAATGTTATCCACCCGCCCGCGTCCATGAAGTCATATAAATCACAGCACGCACCGATGTTGAAATGAATTAAGCACGCCTCGGCACCGACGGTAGCAATCGCGACAAGGACCATCCCCCGCCAGTCAAGGCAGAAAAAGCCGACAGCAAATCCTAAAGCGGCGAGCGCAGTGACCCATCCGCCACCCTCAAAAAAATCCTCCATATCGCAGCAATCGGCGGTTTTATAATGAACCGCACAGGCTATCAATACGAATGCCAGTGATATGAGTATGTAGGTAAAAATCCGCCTGTCCTCCGAGATAAAACCGAAATCTATAAATTCCAGCATAAGCCCTCCTTTTGTCATAGAACAAAGGTATGCAGTGCGTTTGCACAATATTTCACGCTGTCACTCTTTATTCCGTTTCGGAATTATATATAATGATAATTCTATTTTAGAATTTTGTCAAGGGCAAACTGAAATATAATACAAAAAAGGATACAAAAAGGATGCGGCTTATGAAAACAAGAAAGCATGAATACGGAAACGCGAATTTAATAGGCAGAAATGTCGAGCGTTTAAGAAAATCAAGAAAAATATCACAAAAGGACTTTGTAGCAAAAATGCAGGTCCTTGGCTGTGACATCAATTCAACGAGCTACTCAAAGCTCGAGGGACAGTGCAGGAAAGCCACCGATAAAGAGGTTTTTGTTATAGCGAGGCTGCTCGATGTCGGAATGGAAGAGCTGTTCTGATTTTTCAGGCTTTCCGCTTATCCGTTTTATTGTACAGCTTTTCACTCCTCGCTATTACTTATAACCTTACCGAATTATAGCCTTACCGAAGCCCCGTGAGCAAGAGAAGAGTGAAAAAAGGAAGCCCGATATAAATCAAGCTTCCTTTTACAGAGTTTATCCGGTTGTATTTCTCTATGGCGTGATACGCTTTTTTCGTTAGAAGCTCACGCGGAGCTATATATCCTTTACGGTATTGCCCCGCGTGTTTTTTTTCGTTACGCCACCTCAGGCACAGGAAGCCTGCCGTCCTCGTAAGTCCAGCCGTCGCCGAGCGTCGCCTTGACCGACTCGCCGATAACCTGGACGGTTTCGCCCGCGTTCGGGACGGTGAAAAGGAGAATCCCGGTCAGCGCAACGAGCGGAGCCGACAGAAGAAGCCACGGGCGCGCCTTGCCCTGCCTGGTCTTCGTGCGGTCTATAATATAACCCATCAGCACGTTGGTTATGGCGTCGATGATTTTCGATACCAGCGGGAACACAACGAGGAACGCGCCGCCCCAAACGGTGGTCAGCTTCAGAACATCGGTATAATAGACGTTGAGATATGTGGCAAGCACGGCATTGAGCAGCAGCGCGCCGCAGGGACCCAGCAGGTATCCGAGCCATTTTTCCTTACCCGTGACATTTTGCGAATGCACCCGGCTGTCAAACAGCCTTGCAGATAACATTCCGTTTTTCATTTTTCGTCAGCTCCTTTGATTTTGTAGGATTTACACATCGCGGCAACACCGCGGAGGATATGCCCGTTTCCGAGCAGGACAAAGCCTTCCGCAATGCCCCACGGCATGGATTTCCCTGCCGAAAGGGAAAGGGTGCGCACGCAGTTGGTGTCAAGAATCCGTTGCAGGAAGATAGCGCCCTTGATCCGGTTATCC
>CAKVBG010000157.1 GCA_934725345.1 uncultured Eubacteriales bacterium | reverse complement strand
CAGCCGCGCGGAATCACCGTGTAGGAGGAAAGCCACCGGTTGACGCCGGAATAATACTGTTTTTGTTCCGTGCTTGCCTTCGGAGTCGGCAACATACCGAAATCGCCTTCCATGCCCCGCAGATCCAATGCGTCAAATACAAAGTGCGCGTAGAACATGACCTTCTTTGCCATAAAATTCTTTGCCACCAGTGTATAATCATCGCTATAGTCCCGCACGGGAATTTTGGTCACTGCCTGATTGGTATAGAGCGTCAGGAACTGATCGATGAAATCCGTTGTCGCGCTGTCGGATGCGGTAACCGTCACTTTTTTGTCTTCCCCGATGGAAATCGTCCGCTTGCCTGTTGCAGTGAACAGATAGGAAAGGTACCCATACTCTGCCACAAAGCCAATGCGGTCGTCAATCGAGGTTCCGTCCTGACCGTCCAGTTCGCTGGCAAGCGCGGTTGCCAACTCCGCCATTCTTCCGAATGTCCAGGTGCCCTCCCGTACATCGTTGTACAAATTGTCATCCCTCTGATTGTCCTTCAGAATATCCTTGTTGAAGTAGATGCACGCCATGGCAGACAGACCGTACACACTTGCGTTTCCGGGCGCGGCATAGCACTTTCCGCCAACGGTCATATCCGCAACGCCGGACTGTACCCACCAAGACTGCGACAGATCAACGGTATTCACCGTGGAAAGATCAATCAGATCCCCCGTGCTGATAATTGCCGGCAGAGATTTCCCGACAATGAGAACCGAGCTGATCTTTTCCGCCTCGCCGTTCAGGTTGTAATCCCGCAGCGTGGTTCCGAGATTGCTCTTACTGCCAATGCTGAGAACATTCAGCGAGCAGTTGAGATTTTCCTGAACCGCGGCATACCGCCGGTAGATCGCATCATTGATGATGTCACCGTTTTCCACCGTGTAAAGCTCATTATAGGAATCAATGAGGCTTCCTCCCCCGCCCGATTCCTTCATGCACATCACCGTAACCGTGTCTCCCTTGAGATCAACCTCCGAGAACGGATCCTGTTTCCCTGTCGAGGTTTCTTCCTCCGTCCTTTGCGGCTTGTTTCCATCCGATTTGCACGCCGCAAGCGGTAGCAGAAATAGCATCAAGGCAAGACAGCAAGCTCCGGCTTTTTTCATTTTCATCATACCCCTTCCCATTTCAAAATCTGCTTGTTGTAAGACCATTATAGCACAACGCCAGCCAAAAATCTATGCAAAATTACATTTTCATATTGCAAAATTACAGGTTTTATGGTATAATAAACATACAAAAGCAGACAGGAGGAGCCCGAATTGAAGAAAGCAAAATACCAGTGGCTGAAGCCGCAGAACGATTTCGGCGTTGCCTGCGAGAGCAAAATTCTGACCAAAGATTACATCATTCATGACCATGACCACTACGAAGTGGAAATTTACCTGGAAGGGACCCTGCATCATTGGCTGAACGGAACCGTCTCTACCCTTTCCACCGGCGATTTCTATCTTCTCTCCCCGCAGGATACCCACTTTCACTGTCTTGTCACCCCACAGGTGCGGCTTGAAAAGATTTTGCTCTACCTGCCGCGTCTGCCGGAATTTCTGCAGAGACTGGTCGGCTCTCTGTCAACACCGCTGGTCGGGCATTTTGATTCCGATCAGCTCGGTCCCGTGTTGGATATCATCTCGGAGCTCCAAAGGGAGACCTCTGCACCTCTTGAATACAGTTCTCTCTGCATCGCGTCCCTGACTGCTCTGCTTCTTGTACACCTTCTGCGAAGCGATCAGAACAGGCAATCGCAAAAACAGCCGGACCAGTCCGAGCTGTTCCGGCGAGCAACCGATTATATTTCCGCACACTTCCGCTATCCGATTACGCTGGGTGACGTTGCCAAGGAATTTTACCTGTCACCAACGTATTTCAGCAACGCATTCACAAAACATATCGGATGCAGTTTTGTAGCTTACCTGACCCGTCTGCGCGTTTTTCACGCGCAAAAGCTGCTGGTAAC
>CAKVBG010000156.1 GCA_934725345.1 uncultured Eubacteriales bacterium | reverse complement strand
GAGGATACCGGGGCAGGACTTCACTTCTGGAAACTGGTCAATCAACTTTTCTTTGACGATGGGCTCGTGGTCGAAAGTAAAGGAAGCAATCAGGGGATATTGGATGCGCTCTCAGATTTAGAGTTGGAAAACGATGACAGGTATTATATTGCTTTTGACTATGTGGTTGATAATCAGGATATTCGTAATAAATATCGTATGTTGAAAACCATAGAAGAAAAGTCAGAGGGGAAGATTATAATTCTTGATATGATTTGCTTTGAATACCTGATTCTGGCATTTGAAACGTTGGTAGAATGGACAGGCATTGGAAAGACAGATAAAATTAAAATCCGTGAGGAAGTCTTGGCAGCAGTTGAAAACCATAGAATCAATTTGTCAAAGATCAATGATGAAAAGGCATTACAGTATATAGCTGGTTTTAAGAGATATTCTACGGAACGTGTGATGAAATCATTGGTAGGTGAATTTACTCAAAATGAAAAATGGTCTGTAAAGGGAGAACTTATGGGCGAGTGCTGGTATCGGGATTGTTGTGTATCGGAGCATCCGGATAGTCTTAGATGCGGGAGACCTGAGGTTGAGAATGGGAATGAGAAGATAAGGATGTTGATACAGTCGGCGGAGGTGCAAAGAGTGATTGGGAAAGTAGGCCTTTAAAATTATATTCGAGAATAGAAAGATATAGGATTATTGCAAAAGGGAAGTAGGGGATTAGAGACAATGATGGAATATAAGTATAATGGAGAATTATATAAAGAATTCACAAAGGATGAAGCATACGAATGGGGAATGAAAAATTACAGCCATTGGCTGATCAATTTGCAGGACAAAGAAAATATGCCAAAGACTCCTGTTGAAAAATTTTTTAGATATTACACGCAGGGGATTCATTATTCTTTTAATAGTATACTCAGGTACGGAGATATAGAAACATATGTGTTTGACAATAATGTGTTATCAAAGGATATGTTTATAGAAGGTGTAGATGAAATAAGGAAAAATGTAATTACCGAAAATATTGTAGTTCACAGATATGTTTCAAAAAATATTTTGCGTGATATGAAAAAATGGGGGAACATATCAGGAGGACCAATAAGAAAAGGAAAGATTTTGCTGGACAAAGGATTTATGAGTACAACATTAGCTCTTAGTTCAGTGAGTGACAGAGATTATGCCACCTCATTTAACCATTCTTTGCTAACAATATATGTACCTAAAGGGACTCCGGGGGTATACGTAGACTTGATATCGGACATGCATGAGAATGAAATGCTCTTTGCTCCTGGTCTTAAATTGAAAGTCATTAGCAGCTTTTTCGGAAGGATAATTGTGTGTGTAGTGGTTAATGATGTTTAGATTATCATATATCATACTCTAAAAAGGTTGCATTTGAGACGGATGAAGATAGAAGTTATTTTATAACGAGGTTGTTTATACACGAAGCCTTTGCTAAGGATGGAAATGAACAAAATTTGAACGTAGTTAGTGAAAAAAATGAGCGAAGTTTGAGCGAAGTTTTAATAAAAAAAGACTTTGATAAAGTAATTCCTATAATAAAATATTTGGAGGAAAAGGGTTATATTACGCCTAAAGAAGCAGAGAATGTATGTGATAAATCAGCAGCAACAGTAAGACGCTATTTGGGAATACTCACCGCTACAGGAATCGTAGTAGCGGAGGGTAACACTAATAATAGTATTTATCGGGTTAAAGTAATGTGATGTGAGGGGATAGTGGTGATGGATATATGAGTAAGCCAAAGAAAGAAAAAACAGCTTCTAAAAGAAAGATTTTAGCATTGGTTGTAATTGCATTTGCTGTTGCACCGTTATTGATTAATGTTGGATTGGTAATTACAGATTTTATCTATGATAAGACGGGGGCTACTTTAACAGCATATGGATTAAACAATGTGGAATGGTTGGATTTTTGGAAACAGTATTTAGCTATTTCGATTTCTTTTTTGGGGGTATATTTAGTATATATATCTTCGAGTAAGGA
>CAKVBG010000155.1 GCA_934725345.1 uncultured Eubacteriales bacterium | reverse complement strand
CCACATGATACTCCATATAGTGCAATGATATCACTATACTCAATTAACTCTTTAGCCGCCTCATCTCTTTCCTTTAATATCTTATCTCTCATCTCATCCTTCAAAAATTGCCACCTAATCTTATTATCTACAGTTAACCCTGGATTTATTGTGAGCTGTGATTCATCATTTACACCCATAATAATTCCATCCGTCAAATCACCATGTACATGGTAAATTTTCCCCAGGACATCCTGATATATGCTAGTTCTTCTTGCGTCTCGATAAATTACACGCCCTCCATTTTCTATACAACACTGAAAAACTTTATCAATTAAATTTGTATAGTTCAAAGATATGAAATGAAAATTTCTATTTACAAGGTCTTTCTGTTTATACATATCCTTCGTTAGATTTGCCATCGACGTTCTCAAAAATTCAACAAATCTTTCTTTTATCTTCTCAGATTCATCCCAATTACATTTGCTTTCTTGTTCATCTAAATAGTCAGCTAATTCATCTTCCAAATTTATTAGCTGCTCTCTGTACACTTCTATTGTTTCATCTGAAAACTTACCTAATTCTTCCCCCATCGCTTTCTCCACATCTGACCACCATTCACAATTAGGGCGCTCTTTCAGATATTCTCTAAATGCTCTCACATTCTCGCTGTCCCCATCCTTTGGTTTTACATATTCTTCCAAGAAGTCGCTATACCGAGACTTGAGTCCAAGCTGAATGTCAAAGCCGTTCCCCAGAATATAAGTAATATTCATATGTAATCCTCCCTATCTATTATCCAAAGTATTTTTGCATCAATGCTTTCTTCAAGGTTTCTAACTTATCAAGGTTTTTTTGAACTAATTGTTTTAAATTATCGACCTCCCCGACGAATGAATAATATCTGTGTTGTATATCAATTGGTGGCTTTACTACTTGAAATCTCGATACAATAGGGACATTCAAATTTGGCATTGTTTGACCTACTGCCATATCTTCAATTGTTTTCTTAAATGATGGAAACGAAATCACTTTTTGTATAAAGTCTGCTGTCACCTCTCCTCCTAATCAATAAGCTACCAGTTCCACAAAGAAAGCCTTCTCCCATAACTACAGCGCAACGTCCCATTTCTCCTCTCCGGCCCATAACTACATCGCCAAAATGTAAATGATACGCTTCCAACTCATTGTACTTTTCATCTGAAATTGTCAATTTTTTATCTGGTACAATGTTACCGTCAACTATATGAGATGGGTTTAAGAGTGGATGACCTCCCTCGATATAGTCTTCCTTATGTAATAATGAACCAAATGGGCCGATTTTTATTTCTGCCAATTCAGAAAGTGGTACTTTTTCAAAGCCATAGGGATTTGAAACTGGGTCCCCAAACATCTCGACAAACCGTGCTTTCACCAATTCACCCAACTTAGCAAGTTGTTGTTGACGGGCAGAAATTACAAAGTTTACCTTCTCTAATAAATTTACAATTTTTCCCTGTTCCTCTAATTCTACTATAGAAACAGGGTATTTGGCAACCTGCTTGGGTTGCGCCCGTGTTAGAGACCCACCAATACCCGCAACTTGAGAGGTTAGGAGTTTGCGGAAAAAGGGAGACATAAAATACCATTTCAGGTAATTAGAATTTATCGCAGAGTTTCTTACTACAATCCATTCTGAGGATGCCAGTAAGGGATACTCTGTGTTGTGCTTAACGACCCATACTCTGTTAATCTTAGGGTTAATCTTGCAAATCAAAACATCACCCTCTTGAACAACAGCTTTTGCAGACCCTATTTCTTTCCCTTTGACAATTTCAGGATATTGATTCTCATAGCTAGGAACACTGTACAGCTCAAATATATCCTCTGGTGTATCAGCAGGATTTACAGTAGCACTCACATACTGATTGATTGAAGACAATGTAACTCTTTCCATGAAACCTTTTCCTTTCCCTTAGCACACTCTGTGGTCTCAGTTGAACCTGTCAGGATTTCCTACAGGTTCAACTCTATTTCTCCAAATCCATTCACCTGC
>CAKVBG010000154.1 GCA_934725345.1 uncultured Eubacteriales bacterium | reverse complement strand
AGCGCAATCCTGCTTCGGCGGGCATTCTCCTTCCGGAAATACGAAATTGCTTCCCGGCTCAAAGCTTACAACTCCGCGCACATGCGGGCTCTTCATTACCGTTGCCCAGCCGCATCCGCCGCCTCTGGAATGTGTGACAAGGACGATATCCTCAAGCCGTTCTGCAAGCTCTGCATATGCGTCCGAGATAATATCCAGATCAAATTCTCCTGTATTCGGAGTCGCCGCGCGGAACAGCTGATTCAACGCCTCCGGCGATCTTGAAAACTGGACTCCATCAAAATACTCCGGCCACCGTCCGATCCGGAACATGTCGAACAATGTTGCCTGATCATCACATTCTGCGGGAATCGTGATCGGCTTACAGGAACGTCCGGCTTCCCCGCGCCTTGGCTGATCCGGAAGATATACGGAAAAGCCACGCTTTAAAAAGATATTCTGGAATCCCTCCCTGCCATCCGGAGTCGATTCCCAGGTCTTTTTCGACTGACCGTTCCCATGCAGAAATACGAGCGGATATTTTCTGCTGTCAGCCGGAATCTGATAAAACACATATGCATGATCTCCGTGAAGCGTCTGTCCCGGAGAGTGGACATCCCTCGGATCATATTCACCGGGATTTTCGACCACACGTCCGCCGATCATGAAACTTCCCTGTTCTTTTAAGACAATGTAATCCTTGTTGTTATCACTCATTCAAAGCACCTCTTTTCTTCTATTCCTGTAATGATAATTTTTCTTCCTGTAATATTCCAAGCCTTTTATATGCAGCCTGGATCAAAAGCAGAGCCGCTACTGCGGTTCCTGTCATAAAAATGTATCCTACCACGTAGCTTCCTGTCATATCCGCTAAGATCCCCGGAACCGGGCCGATCAGGATCTGACCAAGCGGAATGGCGATCTGATAGATTTTCAGGATCTTTGCGTGTTTTTCCTCTCCACCGATGTCGTTCGCATAAAGTGATGGTCCTACTGATGCGATCGGCAGCGATATTCCAAGGCAGATCACTGCTGCAACCGCCACCACGACATTTCTTCCACCGGCCAGTGTCGATAAAAAGCCTCCAATGATCAGGAGTCCGAAAAATACGAAGTTTGACCGATACGCACCCAGGCGGTCTGTGATTCTGCCATAGATCGGCTTGATTATCATGACTGTGATTCCGCACAGGGAGATCAGCAGGGATACGACCATCGGGGGCTGCCCGCTCGACGTGTACAAAAGTGCCTGGTTCTGGAGCATTCCATACCCCACGACTGCCATCAGAAAGACAGCTGCGATAGATATATTCCAGACCGCCCTGTCATTTGTTCCCATATCAAATTTCTTTTTATCTGCCTTGTCGACATGCTCTTCCTTATCCGTTCTGTATGGAAGAATCCCCTTTTCTTCCGGCGAATCTTTTACAATAAGAACGACACAGACTGCGACCACAAGAGCGATCAGCGCCGGAAGCATAAGTGCCATCCTCAGAGAATACTGCCTGATCATCACCGCCGCAATGGGGGGAATCAGGAAGCTTGCCAGTCCGGAACCCGCGGAACAGATGCCAAGAGCCAATCCACGATCAGACTGGAACCATGCGCGGATCAGCAGCGAGATCGTCAGCATGCCTCCCAACGCATAGCTGACACCTGAAATGAGTGCTGCGACCAGATAATACGGATACGACGAGCGGCTGAAAAGCACAAACGACAGTGACAGCATGACACAGCTTAGCGCGAGAGCATAACGCTTACCGATTCTGTTGTAAATCTGTTCACTGAACAGTACGATCAGTGTCGATGTGATCGGGCGGATCGTAGGGATCATACCGCCCTGTGTATTTGTAAGCCCCGCTTCCTCGATCAGATATGGAAGGAATACGGAAAATGCCGTTGAGGTCAGTCCCAGTGTGCAAAACATAACTCCCGCGCACACTGCGCAGACTGCCCATCCATAATGAATTTTCTTCATCTCTCATCATCTTCTTTCACTAAACTGCTTCTAAATTTTTATGGAACTCCCCATTTACAGGAACGGGGCACCACTCCCATGGATCCAGAGAGG
>CAKVBG010000153.1 GCA_934725345.1 uncultured Eubacteriales bacterium | reverse complement strand
CGTCAATGACTGCTTTGTCTACCTCAAGGGAACCGACCGCGTCTACCTGCCCAACACGCAGAGCGTGAAGAAGGCAAGCGAGATGGAGAAGTACGAGTACTTCGAAATTCTTGAAAAAATGCCGACTGCGGAAGAAATGAAGAAGCAGGAGTACTCCATTTACTTGGCGGGCAAAGCGGACATTGGAGAAGTGAAAGTTTCTGTCGGTTTTGATGTGGGCGCAAATACAGTTTCCAAGGTTACGCTGAATACCACCACGACAACGAAAGAAAACAGCGGCTTCCTGATTTACACCAACGGCGGCGAGCTGGTTGTGAAAGCGGACAATGCCGCTGTGGAGCACCATGGCGAGGCAACAATCGTTACTATCGAAGCGGTGGCGATGAATTCTTACCATGAAAACGGTACTGTAAATGAAATCAAGCTGGCGCAGGGTAGAGTGGTTGTTGAAGCGAAAGCAGAGGTTGGAAGCGTTCTTGTTACCGCAACGAGCAACGCGAATGCCAAGGTTGAGGTGAAGGCTTCCGCAAAACTGGGCGCAATTGGCGTGGACAATGATCAGATTGATTTGAGCAAGATTGTCAGTGGTGCGGAGAACACTGAAATTGTGAATACCCCTGTTACGAATACCGGCTTTGCTGGCGGATTCGGAACGGAAAAGGCACCTTATTTGATTGCAACTGCGGAGCAGTTTTTGAACGTTTCGAATCTTAACGATACAATGAAATCCGGTCATGCAATGTATTTCAAGTTGATTTCTGACTTGGATTTGTCTACTGTTCGTGTGAATGGTTCTTATATTTGTTCGTATTTTAGCGGTTCTTTTGATGGGGCTAATCATACATTGATAACCAATGACTCGCTGGAAGGGATTTTTGGGGTGGCAGTTAACAATGTTGCGTTCAAGAACCTTAAATACAAATTGTTTACAAATCCGGTGAAACTTTGTCATGGTGTAAGCGTTGACACAAGTGCAAATATTGCAGTCGAATATGTAGATATTAGCACAGTCAATGAAGAGGACAATGTGAGACTGTCCAAAAATACTGGTTTGTACTTCAATAATGTAGGTTACGACCCGCTTGAAGAAAAATGGTGTGACAATCATCGTACTACCGTAGTTATTGCAAATTGCTTTGCGGATGCCAACATTTCTGCAGAAAGTTACAATGCAGTTTTTGTCGGGGCTATGCTTAACAATGCAGATGTGAGAGTTATAAACTGTACCTATGGCGGGCAGTATTATGGAGAATCTGTAAATCTTGTTTACGGAAACACTTGCTCGGATGGTGGTGAAGGGTGGGCTCTTTATGGTAGGAGTACAATGACAATCGAGAATGTTTTGAATAAGGGGGCGATGTATGGAACAAAGAGAGCTGCACTAATTGCTGGCGGAGATACTAATGTAGAGGCTTCTGCTCATACAGTGATCAAGAATTGCTCGCTTGGAACAACAAGAGCTCTTACTGATCCGACTTTGGGGATTGTCTTAGATTCCGATAAGCAAGTAGTTATTAAGAAAGCAACCGCAGACACTGCGTATTATCTGTTGACTTTTGCTGGCGGTGGTAGAAGAACTGGAGAATATACCATTAACTCCTCTTACCGCTTCAACATCAAAATTGAAAGTGCTGTGTTTGATGATAATAACAAGTTTGCAACCGGTTATAAGGTTGGCAAAATGATTACTGTAGAACAGTACAAGACCGTTGATTCAAGCGCTTCATTTGTGAAAGGAACGGGAAATAAAGTAGAGGGCGAAGAAAATGCTGAGTTTTGGGTGACGGAATTTAATGGCGCTATTTACTATGTATTCATGTTCGAAAATTCCTATTATCATTTCGAAACCAGCAAAGATGTTTCCGGTGCAACCGACATAAATAAGGTGCTTGTTACGGCATACGATAAGGATGGGAAACCCATAGCTCAGGTTTCGTCCAAATAATAGGAGGATTGAAAAGTGGAAAAACGCAATAAAAAAGGCTTTACGATAGTCGAACTGGTCATCGTGATTGCCGTGATTGCCATTCTCGCCGCCGTCCTGATCCCGA
>CAKVBG010000152.1 GCA_934725345.1 uncultured Eubacteriales bacterium | reverse complement strand
CCTTTGAAGCATCTTGACTTTCAAGATACAAAAGCTGCGCTACTACTAAACTTGCACTGCTGGAATTTACTTCCTCGTTGAGCATTACTATTCTGTCGTTGAGAAGTCTTGAAAATATATCGTAAGACCTTTCTCCTCTGCCTGTTTGCTCTACAACGTAAGGTACTAATGCCATTAGTTATAACACCCTTTCAAAATTATTATTTTTTCACAACTTCAGATTTAACCAAATCCCAAGCTTTTCTGCAAACGATATCTTGCTGAGCGTTCTCAGTTGAAACTATTTTCTTAATTTGGTCTACGGAACATCCACAGCTTTTTGCAATGTTTTCAAATTCAGTGTTTAGTTCTTCTTCTGTTGCACTTAAATTTTCGGCTTTTGCAACTGCTTTAAGCCCCAAATTCATTTTTACCTCTTCTGTAGCTTGAGGTTTGAAATTTTCGAATAATTTATTTGCATCTGTTCCGGTATACTTCATGTAATCCCTCAAACCCAAACCTTGAGAACGGAGTCTGTATTCGAAATCCCTGATTAATGTTTCCGATTTTTCTTTAATTAAAGCTTCAGGGATATCAACTTTTACGAGGTTTAAAAATTTATCTTTTATTTCATGTTCTGTCTCATGTTCTAAGGTATGCTTCTTTTCTTTTGAAATCTTTTCTTTGAGGTCTTTTTTGTAATCCTCTAAGGTTTCAAACTCACTTACATCTTTAACAAATTCATCGTCCACTGTGGGAAGTTCCTTTTTTTGTAAAGTGTTGACAGTTGTTTCGAAAACAGTTTTCTTACCTGCTAAAGTTGAAACATGATAGTCTTCTGGGAATGTGACGTCCATGCTAAAATGTTCGCCTACTTTATGACCAAGTAATCCTTTTTCGAAATCTTCAATAAACTGATGTTTACCTATCTCAAGGTCTACTCCTTCAGCTGTTCCACCATCAAAAGCTACGGAATCTAAAGTGCCTTTGAAATCTATATTAACAACATCGCCTTCTTCAATAACTCCATCTTCTGAAGAAACTAATCTTGCATTTTGCTCTTGAACGAGTTTGATTCTCGCGTCAATATCTTTTGCAGTTACTTTAGGAGCTGCTTTTTTTTCAATTTCAATTCCTTTATAGCCTTCTACTGTGGCTTCAGGCATAACAGTAACCTTTACTTTAAAAACAACGCCTTCTTCTTTGTTCATTTTTACAAGCTCAAAATCGATATGGTCATTGATAAGCTCAAGGCCGGCTGCTTTTGCAGCATCTTCCACAGCTTGAGGATAAAGGCCATTTAAAGCATCTTCGTAAAATACTTCTTCACCATAATACTTCTCTATGAATTTCTTTGGTGCTTTACCTTTTCTGAAACCAGGAATCATAATTTTATTTTTTTGTTTTTTATAAGCCTTTTCAACCTCATTCGCGAAATCTTCAGCATTCACCTCGATTTCAAGTTCATAACGATTAACGTCTACTTTGTTTGACGACTTCAATGTCATTATACATCTTCCTTTCATTTGATTTAAACATATTAAATTTTTGGCTTAGACTACTTTCACAGGAGAAAAATTTATGTAATCACAAGAAACAAGTTTCAAACTTATACCTTTGTAATCACCTTCAATTACCTTTCGAGTACATCCATTGCCATGAATATGACCATAATAACATTTTTTAACTTTTTTTTCAATTAAAAGATTTATAATATCCGTAGATTCTTCTCTACCATATACTGGAGGATAATGCAAAAACACAATCGGCTCTAAATTATCCTCAAGAGCCATATCAATGGAACGTTCAAGTCTACCTACTTCTCTTGAGAGCACTTTTTTATCTTGATCTGTCATAATTTTATACATCCAGCCACGAGTTCCGCAGATACCGTAATTTTGTATTTTTAAGCAAGAATTATATAGTATAGAGATACTATCAAACTCTTTCTCAACTAAAAAGGTATTCACTTTCGCCGTTGTACTCCACCAAAAGTCATGATTTCCTTTAATAAAAATTTTCTTTCCGGGGAGCTTATTTATAAAGTTTAAATCTTCAAAAGCTTATTATAGTTTCAT
>CAKVBG010000151.1 GCA_934725345.1 uncultured Eubacteriales bacterium | reverse complement strand
GCGGATGTAGCTCATCTGGTAGAGCGCCACCTTGCCAAGGTGGAGGTAGCGGGTTCGAGCCCCGTCATCCGCTCCAGTTTTTGTTATAAGGCGCTATAGCCAAGTGGTAAGGCAGAGGTCTGCAAAACCTCTATCCCCAGTTCGAGTCTGGGTGGCGCCTCCAAATCGTTTAAAAATTTGATTTTTATTATCGATCCGTTTAGAGGTTCGAGTTTTTTAATTTTAGCTTGTATTTAAAGGATAAGAGGTTTTAACTTGAAGTTACTTGGAATAGGTTTTGGAAATTTTATTTCTTTACAAAGAATTGTTGGTGTGTTTAATATAGATTCTTCTCCTATAAAACGCTTAATTCATGTCTCTAAGGAAAAGGGTTTGCTGATAGATTCGACCTGTGGAAGAAAGACGCAATCAGTTTTTTTGATGGATAGTGGTCATGTGGTACTATCGGCTTTATCTTCTGAGGTAGTTTCAGAGAAAATAGTAGGGCAGGAGACTGCGAAATCTAATTAAGTAAGATATGGAATTGAAGAGGATGTGTTGAAAAAATGGAAAGTAAAAAACGAGGTTCCTTGATAGTACTTTCGGGGCCCTCAGGAGTAGGTAAAGGCACAATCTTAAAAAGGATAATAGGCAGAAGAAACAATTTAAAGCTTTCTATCTCCTACACCACTCGCAAACCTCGTGAAGGGGAAGTAAATGGAAAAGAATACTATTTTGTTACTCGCGAAGAATTTATGAATGTTGTGAAAGATGGCGGAATGCTCGAATACGCAGAATATTGCGGTAACTACTACGGAACTCCAAAAGAGTTAGTGGAAAAAGAGCTTGATCAAGGAAATAATGTTATTCTTGAAATTGAAGTTCAAGGAGCAAAACAAGTTCTTGATAGTTTGCCACAGGCTATAGGCATATTTATTTTACCACCGTCTTTGAAATCTCTGATAGAGCGTTTAAATGGTAGAGCACTTGATTCTTCAGAAGATATCTCTAAACGGTTGGGCGTTTCCAAGCAAGAGATAGGTTATGTGGACAAATACCACTATGTTGTGGTGAACGACATAATGGACGAATGTGCGAGTAACATTTTAAAGATTATAGATTCTGAGTCTATGAAGATTGATAAAATGAAACATAAAATAAACGAGGTGATTGAAAATGCGTAAAATTTCAGTAGATGAAATGATTGAAGGGAAAAGAAGTAATTATCCGTTAGTTGTGGCGGTAGCTAAAAGGGCAAGGGAAATCACGGAAGATATCGTGCTAAATGGCAAAATAGTAACTGAAAAACCCGTTGTGACTGCTTTTGAAGAATTTAAAAATCACAAGTACAACATTTTAGAACCCTAAAATGCGAATAATTCAGACCGCACTTTGAAGTGTGGTTTTTAAATTATTAAAAAACTGAAAGGATATCTGATTTATGAAATATGAAATAGTTCAACTAGAAGAAAAAATTTTAACTGTATTAAAGCCTGTGCGTGTTTCTAATGCTGATGCCGAAGTATCAAAGAAAATTGGTTTGATTTGGCAGAATTTTTACAAAAAAGGCGAACAGGTTCAAAACAAAGTTACCGGCAAACCAATATGTACTTATTCCAACTACGAAAGTAACGAAACAGGCGCATACGATATTCATTTAGGTTATGAAACTTTACCTCAAACAGACGTGGGAGAGGGTTGGATTAGGAAAATCATTCCGGCCGGGAAGTATGCAAAGTTTGTTATCAAGGGAGATATGGCAAAAGAAGTTCCGAATTTTTGGGGGAAGATATGGAAAATGAATTTATCTAGAAAATTTGAGTGCGATTTTGAAGAATATCAGACTCCGAATCCCTCCAACACAGAAGACCATGTTTATATTTCTCTGCTATAGAAAATAAATCAAATCCAGCCCTACTAAAAAGGCTGGTATCTTTTTACTATCATAAAATTTTCTGTAAATATGAGGAATAATTAACAATTAAATTCCCGCTGAAATCCGGCCTCAAAGGCCTAAACTCCAACGGGTGCGAAAGGAAATGGTGGGAGATGGTGGATTCGAACCACCGAAGCGTGACGCAACAGATTTACAGT
>CAKVBG010000150.1 GCA_934725345.1 uncultured Eubacteriales bacterium | reverse complement strand
AAGCTGATGAAGATACTGTTTACACCAAAGACGGCTATCTTCCGGATAAGATCCTTGGACATGGTGCGATTCCGGTCTGGGATTACTGTCTCACAAACTATGATGATGAGGGAAAAATCCGTGAAACTCCGTCAAAAACAACGATCACGCTTGGTGCCGTTCGGGAAACTCATCCGAGCTATTCTCCGGATGCTGAGATCGATGAAAATGGAAACGGAACCGTAACCATCATGTTCAACTATAATACGGCTGAGGAAAAAGAATGGTTTGACGCAATCTCCGGTCTGGAGCTTGTTCAGTACAATGAAAACCGTAACACGATCAACGACCATCTTGAGTTTGAATCCACGACCAATGTTTCTCATGGTCGTGGAAAAGTCGGCACACTTACGATCAATCTTGGACAGAAAAATTTCAGAAGCAACGGCCGTTATTATGTACGTGTACGCTCCGAGGCTGGAAAGTCCGCTATGGCATCCATCCATATTGTCAATCAGACGGCTCCGACTCTTCTGATCTCCGAAAGTGCAATTTCCGGACGCAACCTGCACTTCACCGTAAAAGATATGACTTACGGTGTCACCGTTCCGATCGAGCGTGTGACCTTAACTGATCCGACGGGCGATACAAAAGAGCTGAACAAGATCGATGACTGGTACCTCATCGGAGATCTCTTTGTGCTTTACAACGATGTAAACGCCGAGAACGGACGAAACAACATTCCATATAACGGTACTTATACGATTACGCTTTACTCCAATGGTTTCAAAACTGTAAACAAGTCCTTTAACGTGACCGGTGGTGAGGACGTACCTGCCGCAATGCAGGTAGCCACCCTCTCTGTTGACGCTGTGTCCCGCGCAACATCCTCCGGAAGCACCTCCGGAAGCGGTGATGGCGGCAGCGCATCCACAAGTGCCGATCTGATCTTCGATTCCGATCTTCTTGTAAACGCAAATATCTTAAACGATATGGGTGAACAGAACGACGCAGTCAACGGTATCATCGATTACTGGGATATGTTAAGCAAAGTTGATTCTGTATTCGATACAGGCGATACCACTTATTATACATGGCTGGACTACTATAACGCTGTTTCTGATGCAGATTTAGAAGGAACTGTTCTCACATTCGCAGAGTATAAAGAGAATGGGACAAACACTCTGAACCGACCGTATGCGGTGAAGGAAGTTCTGGAGGATGGTCTCCTCGGTGATATCCAGTACAGTGATTCCTATGGACGTTTTGATGCCCCGGCTGTTACAGTCACTTCCGCAACGGAAGGAAAAGATCTCGTTTTAAGCTGTCAGGATGTCGACTACCTAAAAAAGGTAACGGACCTTTATCTCAACGGTGACTGGAAAGAGCTTGATTCCAACACGTATACGGTTGATGCAGTAGCGGGAACCATCACAATTAAAGCGAATGCCCTTAAATCAGGAGAGGTAACTGTTACCATCGATGCTTCCGGTTATAAGAGCCAGACCGTAAAGGTTAATTACAGCAAAGTCGTTGAAGAGAACCTGAACCTGAAAGTAAATTATACAGAAGACAAGAACGCTTTCACTCCGGATGAGACAGGAAAGGCGACAGTTTCCTTTACTGTTGAGGGATCCGAGGGAGATTTCTTAAAGCATTTGATCTACAATGAGTCTGTTGTGTTGGATAAAGGCACTGAGAACGCAGATCTCGTTTGGACCCGTGGTACAGAAAGCCTGGATTCCGTTTACTATGTTGTAGAAGAAAACAGCAATGTCATCACTCTTTACAATGTAACTCCTGGTGTTCATACAATTACGATCCAGGCAAAGGCTGAGTATTATCCGAAATCTCTGAGTGCTGAGTTTAAAGTTGATGAAGTTAAGAAGGAGGAAACAGATGATATTGTCATGACGGTTGAATCCGTAGAAAAAGGATATTCTGACAATTATATTATCTATTTCAAATCCGCTGATGAGGATAATTCAGTCAACACCTATTTAAATGCATTAAAAGATACTGTCAACACTGAGATTACTGTAAATTCCACTCGCTATTCCTATGATAATTCATATTTCGGCAATGGATCTACAACTTATAAAA
>CAKVBG010000149.1 GCA_934725345.1 uncultured Eubacteriales bacterium | reverse complement strand
ATTTTCAAATATCTTCTTCGACAGATGATAACACCCTGATTATATCAAAAATACTCAGCTCATATCGTAATACTCCTTTGATTTGTCGCTCAAAAATAGGTATTAGAATCATAATTTTTAAAAATGATTTCTTGAACTGGCTTTCTGAATTTTCAAACTAAACATGCATTATGATATTGACGCAACTGTTTGACTAACCTAAAATATTTTTTGAGTAAAATTATTGGGTCTTAGTTGATATGAATTATAGGCGCCGTACAAGTAATAGAAAGGTTGATATAAATTATGTCTAATAAAAGATCTAATGGTGAAGGTACCATAACTTTAAGAAAAGACGGAAGGTGGGAAGCTAAATATACTGTTGAAGGTAAGAGAAAAGCAATTTACGGAAAAACACAAAAAGAAGTAAAAACTCTGCTAAAGCAAAAATTGAAGGAAATTGAAATGGCCTCAGAAAAAGGTTACACAAACTATATAGAAAAAAGTAAAGTTACCTTAGGTCAATGGCTTGACATATGGCTTGAAAAGTACTGTAAAACGTCTGTAAGAGCCTCTACATATTCATGGTATGAAATGTTTGTTAGGGTACATATCAAACCTATACTCGGAGAGTGTAAAATGTGTAACTTAAGTACTGAAAAACTTCAAGAACTTTTTAATCTAAAAAAGAAATGCCCAAGCAACAATGATAAAACTAAGACTTTGAGTGGTAGAACCATAGATGCCATAAGAAGAGTTATACGAGCAGCACTTAACCAAGCTAAAATTGATGGATACATCTTATCTGACCCAATAAAAGGAGTTAAAATAGGAACTTTAAGCAAACCTAATGTTAGGGCATTAACTCGAGAAGAACAATTCAGACTTCATAAAACAGCAGAAAAGTGGCAAAAGGAATGGTCTTCTGCCTTTGCGATAATTCTTTCAATGTATACTGGTATGCGTAAAGGAGAAATCTTGGGGCTTAGGTGGTGCGATGTAGATTTATTAACAAAAAATCCAACTATACATGTGCGCCATTCTCTTTCAAGACAAATAAATTTAGACGGAGGAGATAAAAAGACTGTAAGAAAATTAAGTAATACAAAAACTAATGGGTCAAAAAGAGATATTGCAATAATGCCTCAGCTTTTAGATGACTTTAAAAAGTATATGGAATCTCAAATATATCTCAAAAAGCAAAATAATATAATTCATCAAGAAACAGATTTTGCATTTCAAAATTCAGCATTTAGAGAACACGAACCTAAAAGGTTTTATGATAAATATTTAGAGATTCTCAAAGATGCCAATATTCAAAACGCTGACTTTCATACTCTCAGGCATACGTTTGCAACTAGAGCAATAGAAAATGTAATGGATATAAATACTCTCTCGGCGATTTTAGGTTATGCTCAAACTTCAACTACTGTAAATAGATACTGTCATGCAATTGAGGAACATAAAAAAATACGTATGGAAAAGGTAAGTTATATTTCCAGTGAATAAATGGAAGGAATTGAGATAAAATGGAACCCAAATTCGATAGGTATTTTGGACATAAAAAAAGATCTGATTCCTCAGATCACCCAACATGGTACACCATCGGAGGCTCGAACTCCGGACACCCTGATTAAGAGTCAGGTGCTCTACCAACTGAGCTAATGGTGCTAAATTAAAAACCCCCGCACATCCGAGAAGGAGAAGACGGAAGGTAAGAGACACAAAGAAAACTGAACAAAAGAAGAAGGATGAAAGTGTGATAAAGATAAGGACAAACAATCGACCAATTAGTACTGGTAAGCTAAATACATCACTGTACTTAAACATCCAGCCTATCAACCTTGTAGTCTACAAGGGGTCTGGACTTAGCAAAAGCTAAGAAGGATATCTAATCTAAGAGAAGGCTTCACGCTTAGATGCTTTCAGCGTTTATCCAAACCGCACATAGCTACCCAGCGGTGCCACTGGCATGACAACTGGTACACCAGAGGTGCGTCCATCCCGGTCCTCTCGTACTAGGGACAGAGCTCTTCAAATATCCAACGCCCACGGCAGATAGGGACCGAACTGTCTTACGACGTTCTGAACCCAGCTCGCGTACCACTTTAATCGGCGAACA
>CAKVBG010000148.1 GCA_934725345.1 uncultured Eubacteriales bacterium | reverse complement strand
CATTCCACTTTTTGCTCCCCATCACTCCTGAATATCATTTCACTCAGCAGCCCTTTTTCTTTCTCCAAAGTAAGGTATTTGATCATTGTCATACATTCTTCAGAGATTGTGCAAGCCACTGGTTTCAATGTTTCCAAGTTTGTGAGAGACAGATCAGGAAGCTGCTTTTGAATCTGATTTATGAGAATCAGTGACAGCTTTTTGTTTGCAGCAGCCAATAGTCTATTTTTTGCTTCCTGATTGTCTTTTCACTGACAGAGTTTTGGTTCATCAATCCCATCATTTCCACCCTAGTGGACTCTTTCAGCCCCTTTTGATGTTTAACCTCAACAGGGGTGAAATGTCCAGGTTTTCCAATGCATTGGCACCCATGTTTCAGAAAGTCTGACACTTTACCAATTTTGAAAACACCCTTTTCAGTTTCTCTCAGGGTTAGTTTCCACTGACACTTTTCCCTGGAGTCTTGGCCATCATGCTTCTTAGCATGATGGTCACAAGTGTGGCACTCCATGTATGTTGTTGTCAAAGTGTCAGTTCCAGTACAAGTTCCCTTGAGACGCCTTGGACAAGTTTCCTTGAGGTGCACACACAGCCCACTCACATATGAACAAGTTATGATGTTGAAAATCAAGTGGGCATCCTGAACAGAGTTAAATGACCACTCTTTGAGTGCTGTAAATGCATGATTTAACTTGGGAGCCATTTCAGTGGCAAACTCTCTATATGCCCTTGTGGTCATTTCCTCATTCCCCTTGACTTTCACCACAATTGGTTCTTTGTGGTTAAAAAGAGGCTGCAACTTGTCCCAATTTTCAAGAAGTACTGAGATAATGAACTCAATGTTAACATTACTCAGGAGGGATGGGTTGATCTGGAGAGCTTCAATGATTTCAGCTTTTGTGAGCTTGGTCATTGTTTCCAAAGGCTCACTTTCCAACAATTCTGGACTCGTTTCCTTTTCTGCAGCAATCAAAGCAGCACCTGCACATACACCACTCGTGGTCTCACTCGTTCCACTCGTGGTCTCACTGCTTTCACTCGTTCCACTCGCGATTTCAATGCTGCCACTCGTTCCACTTGCAGTCTCACTGCTGCCATTCATTCCACTCGTGATCTCAATGCTGCCACTTGTTCCACTCGCTGCCTCACTTGTTTTACTCACTGTTTGACTGCTGCCACTTGTTCCACTCGCGATTTCACTGCTGCCACTTGTTCTGCTCATGATTTCACTGCTGCCACTCGTTCCACCTGTTGTCTCATTCATTTCACTTGCTGTCTCACTTGTTCCACTCACTGCCTTACTGCTTCCAGTCATTGAACTTGTTGCACCAGTGTGATCCCCTGTTGTGTTCACTTGGTTGTTGCCACTTGCACTCATGGTTTCACTGTTCTTCATTGAATGCACTGCTTCACTGTCATCATAAGTGGCATTTGGCATGAGAGTAGTGCTGGACGTTGTTGCCACTGTTGCATTGCTTTGTCCTGGTGAAACACTGCTCAGAGAGCTCTGAACCAAAAGAGCTTCAGCAGTTTCTTGTGTGGAACGACGTTTTCCAACTTTTCTCACTTTTGTCCACTTGGATGCAACATGATGTTTGGGGCTTGCTGATTGTTGTGCATTCTTGCCCACTTCCACAACCTCAACCCTTGGGAAAATAACAAATTTTGGCTGAGAACTGTTTTCAGTGCTTGAGACTGACATGTTCTGGATGATGGAAGATGCAATGCTGTGACTTTGAAAAAAGAACCAGAGAAAAAACACTCAAAAAAACACACTGAAAAAAAAAAAGAATATGATTGTCTTGAGTGGGTGAGGTGATGAGAGTCCAAAAGGTTATCCACAGATTTCTTGATGGTGTCATGAGTCTTCAAGACTTTGCGCATTTCATCAAAAAAGAGAGTGGAAAATATGATAAGATAGCGATAAGGACATAATATTATTAAGAAGGGCCTCGTGGCAAATTCGGAAGTGGGTGTGCTTTGAGTTTCCAGGTCTTAGGTTTGAGTCCACCGAGCAGGGGATTTTTACTGGGACCTCAAACTCAAAGGGCACCCATCACCGGGTATCTGTAAATCAGATACAGTCAATTTCATTTTAATATGCCAATTTTGCA
>CAKVBG010000147.1 GCA_934725345.1 uncultured Eubacteriales bacterium | reverse complement strand
ATTATATTTTCATTGCAAAGCACACATTTGTTTGGATAAATTAAATCAGTGATTTTTTCAATAAACTTTTTAAACATACTTTTCACCTAGCCTTTTATTAAACTAATAGCACCTTGCAATTGAGCATCTTGAGAATAAGGAAGTTGCCCTTTTTTTAAGCTTTCTTTCTCTGATTCAGTGATATCGATTACTTTATCAGGAATAACTCCAATTTTGTAGATATCTGTTCCTTTAGAGGAAACGTAGGTGGCGTTTGGGAACTTCAGCACTAAATTTTCTGAAATCTCCACTATTTTATCTTTTGTATTATTACCTAAAGTTTGATTTCCTACAACCTTTGCATTTAAAAAATCCCTTAAAACTACCGCCAAAAGTTCTGAAGCCCCCGAAGTTTCCTCGTTTGTAATAACAAAAAATTTAACGTTCACACCATCACTTTTGGATTCACATGCTAGTTCTTTTTCTTGTTTTTTATTCATATGATAAATCAAATGCCCCTTAGGCGCGGCATATTCCAAAAACTTGAATACTTCATCACATTCTCCGTGAGAGCAATTCCTCAAATCTAGAACAATATTTTCAATATTCTCAGAAATAAAATACTGTAGTCTTTCTTGAAGCATTTCTGCGGAGTCCTTACCTAAAACTCCGCAGCGTAAATATCCAATAGTATTATCAATTATATCCCAAGATATATCTGAAGAACGTTTTTCAATTTCTGCATTATATTCTTCTCTAGTCATAATTTTGCAGTTTTCGTCTTCGATTCCCTCTACATACCCCTTATAAATACCACCTAAAATTTTATCTTCATCAAGTGAACCTATGTATTCATTTCTTATGTTGTAATCTACTTCACTCAAACTTCCATATAGTTTCTGTTTTTCTTGGTTACTTGAAACCACGCTATTGAACTTTACCATAGCCATTTTGTATCCAAGTGAATACACCACCGATGAAACAACAAATAGTCCAGCTAAACCCATTCCAAGTGATATTTTTTTATTAAATAACTTCATTTGATTTCTCCTTGTTTACTCGTGTGCTTGGAGCGTTTTAGTTATGAACATAATTCAGAGGGTTTACTCTTTTACCATCTAATCTGAATTCAAAATGTAAGTGAGGTCCAGTGGAATGACCGGTATTCCCAACATGACCTATAACTTGTCCGCGTGATACTCGTTGTCCAATAGAAACATTAACCGCGCTCATGTGGCCATACAAAGTGGATTTGCCATTACCGTGATCTATCCAAACAAATTTTCCGTATCCACCGCCACCTTGACCATAAGCATCAACACAAGAATTTGCCATTCTAACTACTCCCGCACCGGAAGCAACGATATTAGCACCATATATACCACTCCCTGCTATATCAATAGCACCGTGGGCAGACCTGCGATTAACGCAATCCGTATACCCAGAACTAATTATCCTAAACCCTGGAACTGGCCACACAAATTCTCCTTCATTTACTACTTGAGAAGCTCTTTGCACTGTTTGAGTGATAGTATTACTTTGAGCACTTCGTTGTTTTTTTAGCTCCTCTTCTTTTCTGCGTTGTTCTTCATAATAGCGTTCGATTGCCGAATCGATACGTTTTATTTGAGCATCTGTTTCATCTATTTGCTTTTGAGTTTGACTTTCAGATTCACCATATTCTTTAAGGCGTTTCTCACTTTCCTCAAAAAGCTCCTGGAGTTCCTTGCGTTTAGACTCAACATTGGCCCTCTCGGATTCCTGTTTCTGTTTCATATTTTCAAGATTCTCTTTTTGAGCGGTAAGCTCACTTGATTTTTCATTTAAAGCATCAATTAGTTCCTTTACCCTATCACTTACCGACTTAACAATATCAGCTTTGTCTAAAAAGTCTTCGAAACTTTTTGCCCCCAAAACTATATCTAAAGCGGAGACATCACCAGCTTTGTAGATTGAAACCAATGTTTCTTTTAGAAGCTCTGTTTTTTCTTCGATGTCTTTTTCTATGGCTATTATGTTGTTTTCTGTTTCATGTATCTGGGAGTCCAATCTATTTATGTACTCATTAAGTTCGTCGATTTCTTTTTCTGCTTTACTTATCTTCTCATCTAACTCATTTTTATTTTTTGTTTCACTGGATATATTTTTT
>CAKVBG010000146.1 GCA_934725345.1 uncultured Eubacteriales bacterium | reverse complement strand
GATCTAGAAGTTTTTAAAAATATAATTGAAAATGAGGAGATAAAAACAAATGCAAAGAACAATAAAAATATTTGAAGATGACAAAATTATTTACGAAAGAAATTTATCAGTAAATACAGCTATTTTAAAGGGTAGAATACATAAAAATCCTATCTCTTTTGGCGAAAGTGTGCATTTTACTTTAGAAATATCGAGTGGCAAAGATCCTAAAACAAACGAATGGAGAAAACTAGTTTATGCCGATTGTACTGCGTTTGGAGAATTAGGAAGTAAAATTTTAAATCTCTACAAAGAACGTGATGAAATTTTTGTTGTGTGTAAATTTTACTCGAACATCAAAGACGGAAAATCATATAAAGGCTTTACTGTAAAAGAAGTTATAAACATTAAGAATGAAAATTTTTCTCAAATAAACGAACTCAATAACGATGAAGATATTCCCTTTTAGGAGGGAATTTAAATGGAAACACAAGAATTTAAAGGTATTTGGATTCCAAAAAAAATATGTGATTTAGAAAATTTAGGTTGGACTGAAAAAATTATACTCTCAGAAATATTGGCTTTCTCAAAGCAAAACGAATGTTATGCCACGAACGAACATTTTTCAAAACTGCTTAAAATTAGGAAAGATAGTGTTTCGAGAACTATTTGTAAACTTGTTAAGCAAGGATATTTAAATTCAACGATGAAATATAAAACTAATAAAAAAGAAGTATTGCAAAGAATTTTGAAATTGAACGAGAAAATTCCCCTTGATAAAAATATTGATGTTTCTCTATGCTCAAATGCCGATACCTCTACGCATGAATGTCAAAGTACTATAGGCACGCAAGCCTTTGACCCCTCGGCACAAATGCCTAATAGAAAATATAATATAAATAACAATAAAAAAATAAATGACACATACGCTCAAAGCGGTGTGCAGATAGAAAATAGGATTCAAAACGAAACAATCCTTGAAAAATTTGAACGTTTTTACAATGCCTATCCTAAGAAGAAGAGTAGGGGCAAGGCTCTAAATTGGTTCAAAAAGCACAGGCCAGAAAGTTCTCTTGTTGACACGATGCTTGAAAGTTTAGAAAAGCAGAAACTCACAATTGACTGGCAAAAACAAAATGGTCGATATATACCGTATCCGGCAACGTGGCTAAATGCTAGAGGTTGGGAAAACGAGGTCAGTCCACAGGAAATGATTGATGTGTCTGAAAATAGTGTATCCAGATTTTTAGCTATGAAATTGTACGAAACAGTCAAAAACGTACCATTCACGCTAACTGCCGATACTAAGCAATTGATACTATCATGGACGATCGAAATTGAAAAATATCTGTCCATTGAGCGAACAAAAGAGCGTGAGGATAGAATTTTTTACGCCATAAATTTAATTGGGAGCTCTGAAAAATGGCGAAAAATCGTAGTTGATGCAAGAAGTTTAATTAAAAATATTGACTTTATCAGGGAGTGAAAAAATGATAAATAACAAAGAAGCAATCAGACAAGCTGAGATGTCGATAATTGGTGGGATACTAATAGACAGCACGACACTTGCAAGAATCGTAGATAAAGTGAAAGCTAACGACTTTTACTTCGATGATTTGCGGGCGATTTACAAAACTATTTTAAACGTATCGAATTCTGGCAAAGCCGTGGATTACATAACTGTTTTTAACGAACTTTCGGGTCTGAATGATATCTCCCTAGATCAAAATGAACTTCGTAAACTTTTGATAACTTGCTGTGAGGTTACGCCGAGTACACAAAATGTAGAGTATTATGCCGAGATTGTGCATAAATCGGCAGTTGCAAGAAGTGTGGAGCAAAGCCTTTTGAGCGTGCTATCTGACGGCTTCGAGAGCGAAACGATTGTAGAGCAAACAGAAAATTTAATCGAGAAACTTTCCGAGATAATATCACCTATTGGGTGCAAGAAAATGCGTGATTTAAATGAAATTTCAGAGAACTTGCTTGATTATTATTCAGGGAAAATCGAAAAAATCGAGAATAGATGCGATACAGGATACTTTAGAATAGATAGTCTGCTGAAAGGAATGTCCGGTGGAAACTTGATAATTTTAGCTTCTCGTCCTAAAGTTGGAAAGACCGCTTTTGCACTTTCTATCGCACAAAACGTTGCTGAGACTGGTAAAAAAGTAATGTTTTACAGTCAAGAAATGCT
>CAKVBG010000145.1 GCA_934725345.1 uncultured Eubacteriales bacterium | reverse complement strand
TTGTTAGGGATCGTGGTATAATGATTCTGGAAGGCGGCTTCTGACAGAAAGAGCGTCTGCAGAATGATGAAGGAGACAGAAATGGTAAAAAAAGTACTTGTGGATACGGATATCGGAAATGACATTGATGACAGCTTGGCAATTGCTTACCTGTTGCGAGAACCGGAATGCCGTCTGATGGGAATTACCACTGTGAGCGGTCAGCCGGAGCTACGTGCTATGCTGGCAAAAAAAATGTGCAGGGATCTTGGGAAACCGGATGTTCCGATTTTTCCTGGAATTGCCGATCCGCTGCTGGGCAGCAACCGTCAACCGCATACAACACAGACCGATGTGCTAGGAGCAGGGGAGACGGATGTGTTTCCGCAGAATGCGGCTATCGACTTTATGAGAAAAACCATTCGGGAAAACCCAGGAGAAATTTCTCTGCTTGCCATCGGGCCTCTGACAAACCTTGCTGTTTTATTTTCCGTAGATCGTGAGATCCCCGGACTGCTGAAGGAACTGGTCATTATGGGGGGCGATTTTCTGCGGCAGAACACCACGGCAGAATGGAATATTGTGTGCGACCCCGTGGCGGCGGCAATGGTTTACCAAACCGATGTGGCAATTCACCGGAGCATCGGTCTGAACGTGACTTTGCAAGTGAAAATGGACGGTGAAGAAGCGAAACAGCATTTTTCCGGTAAATTCCCGCCGTTGATTCGGGAGTATATTCCGATTTGGCTGCAAAAGAGGAAGTACATCATCTTTCATGATCCGTTGGCGGCGATGACACTGTTTGACGATCGGATCTGCGGTTTTAGGAAGGGCAGACCGGAGGTTATCCTCTCGCCGGGGACTCCAAATGCGGGTAAGATCGTATTTCACGAAGGAATGCAGAACATCGAAGTGGCAGACCGTGTGAATGCGGACCGTGCCTTGCGGACATATTTTCAAGCATTTACCTGATGAGCGCAAAAAGCCGCAGGTTGCAGCCGGAATCGGCATGGTGTTGCCTCGAAATATCGGCTGTTGAAAAAAATCCGACTGTGCAATTGCACCATCGGAATTGCGTTACTACCTTAAAAAGGAGGAGACGGAGATATGAAAAACAAACGAAGCTGTCGCTTTGCAGGATATCTCTTGTTCATTGCTACTGTTATGGGACTGTTTTCCTGCCATTCTGACCAGCAGAAGCCGGGAGAAACAACCAAAGATCGGACCTCGACCGCTGAGTCCGGTACTTCGACTCTACCCACAAACCCGGATATCCCCGATTCGGATAACCGACTGCCAAACGGCATTGTTCTTCCGGAGGAATGGCCGCCGAACAATGTGAAAGCGGAGACAGGGGGGAGCTCCGGGCAAATCCCGTATCTGATTTCTGCGGCAAACGGTGGCACACGCCCGGAAGTGATCAACATTTCAACCGGACGGCAGCTGTTTGTTGATGACTTCCTGATTGAGTCGACCACCCTGAAATTCACCCCGCACAAAGCAATTCCGCATACCGATTCTCCAATCATGCTCCCGGATGTCGCTTCGGACGGGAAGGCCTGCCTTCTTTCAGGCGGCGGAGTATGGTATGATGAGAAGGAAGAACTTTTCAAGATGTGGTATCTTGCCAACTGGTCAAACGGAGTTGCTTATGCTGTCAGTCAGGACGGGATCCACTGGGAAAAGCCGGCGGTCAAGGCGGGTTCCAACATTGTATATAATCAGCTGCAGCCGGATTCCGTGACGGTGTGGTTGAATCAGGATGCGAAAGATCCGAATGAACGGTATGTCCTGTTTGTCCGGACTGCGGATACAAAAAATGAAGGATATCAGAAAGGGAACTATTACTATTCCGGGTATCTGTATACCTCCGCGAACGGTATCGACTGGAAATTCCGGACGAAAACCGGAAAATGCGGGGACCGCAGTACTGTTTTTTACGATCCGTTTCTTGATTCCTGGTGCTTCTCGATCCGATCCTATATTACGGAAGGCACCAAAAAAACGCACCGGGCGAGAAGACTGTTTATGGGACAAGATCTGAAATCGTTTGCGCAGTCGGATGAGAAAGCCGTAAACTGGATTTTCTCCGATCCGGAGGACAGAAAGACCTCGTATCTGGATGTAGCGGAAATTTATTGCGTGGATGCGGTTGCCTATGAAAGCATTGTGGAGTATGATAAAAAGCATGCAAAGTATAAAGAATATAAAAGATGGGTGAG
>CAKVBG010000144.1 GCA_934725345.1 uncultured Eubacteriales bacterium | reverse complement strand
TACAACAAGCACGGTAGCTATAATTCTAATTGCTTCCATCTTCATCTCCTACAACTCGATTTGTAATGCGTTCAGCAAATTCATACCAAGATAAGTTTGTCCCGCCTGGTATCTCACCTATTGCGGATACAACACTACTGCAAAATGCTTCCCGTATCACGTTGTCAGACTTTAATATCTCACGCAGCTCTGCGATCTTATCTTTGTTGCATTTCGGCATAGAATCCATCGTGATCAGTTCCGAATATGGGAGAGTTTCGATCCATTCCCGGAACTGCTGCCACTCATCAAGCTTATGTCCGGCACGGGCATGATAGATGTTCCGAAGCACTGCATAATTCAGCATGACAGTCCGCTTCTGGTTGTAGCTGGACGGAAGGAGCTGAATCATCTGCCACCAAATATCTTTCTTACTCGGGCATCCTTTAATCTCGAAATCATCCGGATTGTATCCGATATATAATTTTCGATAATCATTTAATGCTTTTATAGTTTCATCCAGTAGCGCTTTTGTTCGAATATCGAGATGTTCATAACTGAAATCGTCCAGCGTAAACTCCTTATCCTGAATTTTATGCATAGTGCTACAGCTGTTGGCAACCGTTCCCACCTTGTAGGTGTCAAATTCTTTGAACCAGTACAGCGGCGCTGTGATATCGACCATTACTGGAAGGAACCGCATGAACTTTGAATGATCCGTCCCCGCCTTGACGAGACGTTTCATAAGGTCGAGATCGTTCTCACCGATTCTCATATGCCCTGGCCAGAACTGACTATCGCTCTTTCCCCAACTATTCATGGGATTCCTGGCCCCGCAGATCGTCGCTTGCCACTGCTCCGGTGACGGCGTGACGGTATTTTCAAGTTTAATCATGTTAATTTCCTTTCTTGCCCGCAGCGTATGATTTTAATCCGAAAATGGCAATATCTAAAATCAAAGACATAGAAACAATTGCCTTGCACCAAAATGGATGTTTGATTTCTTCAAATTCAAGAGTACCATCGTTACATAGTTACACGTTAGTAACATTGATTTTACGTATCTGATTAGGTTCATCTAGTGTTGCATCAATGTCCATGAGAAAAACATTATCTTTTTTGGCTATTCTTATGTCATCGATTTGGAAACTGCCTCTTTGTGCCATAATTTTGACTCCTGTTATTTTGGGGACGATTTGGGAAGGGGCTTTTTTATTTTTGGGGAATTTTGGGGAGCAACCCCGCCTTGAGTCCCGCACCCTTCCAGACCCCTACCCGGCAGCCCTCACGCCGTCAGATCCGGGAACCCTGGAAGGAATCCACCAAACCACCGCCATAATACCCACTGATAAATTGTGTCCCTATTGTTTGTCTAACTATTCGTTAAATGACTGTTTGACGAATAGTTGAAATCAATATGTGGTATGGCTTTATGTGCATATACACCATATTGTGGTTTCGTGAATATAATTGTCAGAATCTTTTTTATTCGTCAAGGTTAGGCAACTGTGGGGCATGTGTACTGCCTGGAAGGGCATGTCTTGAAGCAATGTCTGCCGCTGTCTGCTCCGCCACTAGAGCGCCTTGTGGGGCTTCTGTAGGCTGCCCCATGTTCCAGCCATGTCGACGGTTGAGCGCTCCGAGGATTGCGACCGGTGCTCTTTTACCTCCAGAGATTAACATACCACTAAGGGTTTCTTCGTTATTGTCTGATAACTTTTTATACAAATCTAACCCAGCTTGGCCTGCATCCTGGATCCCCTCGGCGTATCCTCCGTTACCTTTGCCGCCCCAGTAGGCTATTAAATCCTTAGAGATCGTGGTAAGGAAACAGAACCCATTTATTGATACCTCTTTATCGTAATCATAGCAAAGGGATATATAATAGTCTGCCACCTTATGGAGTTTATTTAAATCATAAGAGTTATTGTTAGTGATGCTGCCATACATGAGGTTGCTACTATCGTCGTACGGTTCGCGTTTTAATTTCTGTGTATTTTTGAATACGTTTTGACCGATAAAACGGAGCGCCGCGGACCACTTATTTTGACCGGCTTTTTCCATGTCCTCAACGCCACGATCCCGGATAAACTCATCCAAGCATTTGTGGATCTCGCTTAAATACACTTCCATTCCGTCTTCGGTGCGTTCTGTCAATGCGCTCATTCTCTCAGCTCCTCTCTGATCCGTCTAAATCTCGCAGCGGTCCGCCTCGCGACAGT
>CAKVBG010000143.1 GCA_934725345.1 uncultured Eubacteriales bacterium | reverse complement strand
AACACCTTTTCCCACGGCAACCACTTCTCCCGCACCGGTGTAACCGCACTGACGCGGGAAACTATCTGCACCGCCGACCTTTTCGCTCGGAATGCGTTTCCCGAGAATATTGGCAAGCTCAGTCCCGCAACTGACGGTTGAAATATGTGTGCGGATAGCCACCACATTGTCCGGAAGTTGATTCAGATCCTGTTCGCCGCATTCCTCCAACACCGCTGTACGGATTGCGGGAAAATATATTTTTTTCAGTCTGACTGTCTTTTCCATGTTCTTCTCCTGCTGTACTCCGGTTTACAAAACCGGGTCCTTTTTCCAATCCACATTCAACCCACATGCCGCCAGAACCATCCGTTGCAGTTTGGCCTCATACTCATAGGAATACGGATTGACCATTTCCCCACGCAACATCTGTGCGAACTCCAGCATCATGGTATCGTATCTGCCTGTATACTGCGGAATATCAATGTTTTGCCATTCCACTTTCTTCCTGTCCGGGTGGAAGTAAGCCTTGTGCAGAATGGTAGGCTCTTCAATCGGCTTGACCTCAATCGTGCCGAGGGTTCCGCAAACACTGAATTCCCGACGGTAAAATCCGTGAACCTCCAGCGAATTGGCACGAACCACAGATGTTCCGTTTTGATACTTCATAATCAAGGTAGCATCATCGGGAGACGTCAGACCGTCCAACGTATGCCGGACAACAATCGGAATCATTTCTTCCGGTTCCCCCATCACGGAATATACCAAATCAATCAGATGACAGACCAGAAAGTACATGATACCGCCCGGATATTTGTTCATCAAATCCCGCTCGTATGGTGCGTGCCGGAGGCACATCCGGGCATTCACTTCATGAATTTCTCCGAGTTTTCCGCTCCTCACTTCATCCAGCGTATACCGTACCCCTGCATTGGAGCGGTACATATACCCCATGCTCAGCGGCAAGTCCTTCGCTTTGAGCTTGCCGAGGATCCGCTCGAACTGTTCAATATCGGTTCCTGCCGGCTTATCGAGATGGATTGCCTTGCCCGCATCCGCACATTTTTCCGCAACGTCAAGAGAATCCCATTCCGCTGTTTCAATGATGACTCCCTGTATGCTGTCATCGGAGAGAATATCCTCCACGCTTCTGCGGGGCAATGCATCGTACGGCTCCCGCCACGGCGTAGCCACAACATCGGCATATCCGACAATATCAAATACATCCGGATATTTTAACAGGGTTTGCAGAATCGGCTTTCCGTGCACATGCCCGGACCCAATCACGGCAATTTTTACTTTTTGATTCGTTTTGTCATTCATAACAGTATCTCCATATAAAAATCAGATAAATCAATTAAAATCAAATCATTTTCCCTATAAATCAATTATACACCCTTGACACGAAAAAGAAAATATGCTATACTTTATAAAAAGATAACTATTCTCTATTTCGGAGGAGCAAAAATGTCCACTCTGATCTCCCGTATGATGCCGCCGCTTATCTATCTGAATGTTGCAGCCTACACAGCAAAATCGGGACATATCAATGATTATTCCTCTACCCCCCGCCCGCACAACTGCATCAGTTT
This sequence comes from uncultured Eubacteriales bacterium, assembly GCA_934725345.1. Lineage (GTDB taxonomy): Bacteria > Bacillota > Clostridia > Oscillospirales > Acutalibacteraceae > UMGS1491. The sequence goes on along the minus strand of CAKVBG010000143.1, from coordinate 644 downwards.
ATTTTATGATGCGCATGCAATTTTTCATTCCAACGGCACATCTGTTGAGGTATGTCCCGGAGATGTTATTTTCGTTCCCTGGCAATCTCTCTATATTTCCGAGTTCATAAAAGAGCCGGAGAGTAAATATCTTACAATTCATTGTAATTTTGCCCCGTCTGCATTTGTATTCAATTCCTCGGATTACAACCTGCAAAAAATATCTGTTGACTCCCAAAAGGCATATGAGGATTTCTTCTTTCTGCAACAGCATATCGGCTCAACGGACTTTGATTCCCTTGAAGTAATGGAACGGTTTTATAAGATTTGCGGGTATTTGTTGCCCAAGTTAACCCGAAAAAAGCAGCAATCACATAACAATGCAATTCTCTCTGTCATTGATTATATGGAGAATCATTATGCAGAGGAAATGCCATGTTCCCTTCTTGCTGTAAAAGCCGCTATGAGCGAGTCCCGCTTTTATTTGTCTTTCAAGGAAGAGACCGGTCTGACGCCCATTGAATACAAAAACCACATCCGCATCAGACACGCAATCAATCTTTTGTATACAGATATTTCCATTGAAGAAATCACAACCAGACTCGGCTTCAATTCAACAGCCTACTTCCGAAAAGTATTTTATAAATCAACCGGCTATAATCCTT
>CAKVBG010000142.1 GCA_934725345.1 uncultured Eubacteriales bacterium | reverse complement strand
AGGATAGGAACAATTACAACACTGAGGTTTGCGCAAAAACAATCAGAATCGGTACTGAAATCGGCATCTCTGGTCTGGCAAAAGCACAAATCGAGTACATCGAGAGCGAGTACATCAAAAGCCGGAGCGCAGAATTCATTGGTGAATACGCCACGAGAGACCATGGTGCAGCCTCTGCTACAGGAAACTTCAGCGCTGCTTCTGCCACAGGATTCCATAGTGTAGCTTCTGCCACGGGATGTCATAGTGCAGCATCGGCCACGGGATACAAGAGCGTAGCATCTGCTACGGGATGCAATTGTGCAGCATCTGTCACGGGAGACAATAGTGCAGCCTCTGCCACAGGAAACCATAGTGCAGCCCTTGCCACGGGATACGAGGGTGCAGCCTATGCCACGGGAAACTATAGTACAGCCTCTGCAACAGGAAAATATAGTGCCGCCTCTGCCACGGGAAAAGCCAGTGTTGCTATGGCGTGCGGCGTTGATGGACGTGTGATGGGCGGTATCGGGTGTGCGCTGGTTGCGGTTGAGCGGGGCGTATATGATAGGGCTACAGGTACATTCCCTATTGTCTCTGTTGCCGCCGGTATCGTGGACGGAGAGAACATCAAGCCAGGTGTGTGGTACATCTGCAAAGGCGGGAAACTTGTAGAGATTTGAAGCAAAAAGAAAGGAAAATTATTATGAAAGCATACGAACAGTATAAGTTAAGATGGATGATGGACCATGGCTACAGCCTGGAGGACCTTATGCGAGGGCTGGCAGAAATGCAGTCAGAATCCGAACCCGGAACTCCCGTGGATGAATTATTTCACGCATGGGAAAAAGATCGTGGGTTTGATGGTTCCATCTGGGCATGTCTGGAGGAATTTCAGGATGAACCTGAGATCATCGCAGAGAAAATCTGGTCAACTGAGGATGTGGCTTCGATCCTCAAACAAGAGGGGTATGAGCCGTCCAAAGAAAACATCGCTATCTGCATGAACAGCGGCTATCTGAAGGCACTCCATGACTGCACAGACTCCGATTGGGATATTATCAGCCAAGCTATATATATGTGTGCCGACCAATTAACCGAAGAAGGAGAATGAAAAATGAAAGTAAGAAATATTGTTTGGGACACCTATGATCCAAGCGAGGAAACCGTCAGCCAGGAAGAACTTGATCTTCCTTCTGAAGTAGAAATCCCGGAAGATGTGGTAGCAACGTTTGAAAACGAGGATGACTACATCGGCTGGCTTTCTGATGAGTACGGTTTTTGCATCATCAGCTGTAACTGTGAGGAACCTGAGAGCGGAAAGTACCTGATCGATATCTGCTGCTCCTGGGATGATGCAGGCTCAGAGGTCCCTGTTGACGGAGAAACGGTTGACGCTGCATGGCGCAAAGTCCAAGATCTGATGCTGGATGAAGCTAGAATCGAGGTCTTTGAGAAAGGTCTCAGCTGTAGTATGTCGGTCAACAAGCAGGAGATGTTTGGTGAGATCGTCTACGATGACGGATCTACCTGTCGGTACACCATTACTGAACAACCCAGCTCGGAAGATGCCTACTACAAAAACTTACTGTAAAGTGTATATCAAGGATGTGGAAAAACTCCACGGAGTGAAGTATTGCGAGGAGGTACAGCAATGTTGCGAGAGCGTGATCGCAAAACAGCAGAACACTTCGGTATTCTTGCCAGAATTGAACTGTTGAGAACTGATTTGATGGAGATTGAAGGTGTTGTAGATGTTGATTTCGACCTGGACGGGTTTTGGAGCGACATTCATCAGGTAATATTCCTTACGAAGTACCTTCTTCCTCTTGATGATTATTACACAGCCCGGAATACAATGGTTCGCAGTATACTCGAATGCGCCCAGCGTCACGGGTTGAGCAGAACAGGGGACAGGATCGAGGACTACGGAGAGCATCTTTACTTTGTAACAGATTGCCCATGGATTAAGAGGAATCCAGCTCGGAAGATGCCTACTACGAAAACTTGCTGTAAAGTATAATATCAAGGAGGAAAATAAAGATGTCTATGAACTATTGGATGATCGAGGGCGTTGGAATCAAGATGGATGCCATTTGGAACAGACTGGACGACAAAAAAGTTGTCCAGTTTCTGGCTCAGGAGTTTCCTGATGAAGTAACCTCCATGGAAGCGGAGGCTGCTCTTGCTGCGATTGCCCGTGGCGAGTCCTGCCCCATCAACATCCGTGAGTATCTG
>CAKVBG010000141.1 GCA_934725345.1 uncultured Eubacteriales bacterium | reverse complement strand
CGTGAAAGCACAGAGTGTGGATGAACTGGATGTTCTTGTGGGACAAGGAGACATGGACGCAAAGAGAGAGCTGGCAATTCGGCTGATTGAAGGAAATGGTGTCCCGCAAAACCACCCAAAAGCCGTGGCGCTTCTTGAAGACTGTGTGGCCCTTGGTGACGCTGATGCCATGCTCATGCTTGCCAAATGTTGTGCATTTGGACATGGAATGGAACACGATGCGGAGCGTGCTGAATCACTGATTTCCGAGGCTGCAAACAAAGGAAACAAGGGAGCAATACGTTTGATGGAACTCATAAACGAATGCAAAGTGCAGAAGAGCATTGATTTGAGCAGTTTGTCTTGCCCTCATAGGAAGAAGCTATCCAGAAAGTTCATCTTTATGTTTGACACAGAGCGAATCAAGGGCGAATTGACGATTGAGAGAGTTTGTCTTTTGATGAACATCGTTCAATGCAAAGCAATAAATTTGAGGAGTCTGATATTGCAAAAACCCATTTAACACTGTTTAGAATAAAGACTGTTTCACGGTTTTCATGTTGAATGACGACAACAGGCAACTTTACTGGTGCAACAGGAGCAACATCATTGAGCGATGCATTGAAATCAAACACAACACTCACTCAACTCAATCTGAGTCGTGAAGAAAAAAGAAACAACACGCAAATGGCATCCATCAACAATCCACTCTTTCCCATTTCTTCAAATCGGCAGACAACTGGATTGGAAAAACAGGAGCAACATCATTGAGTGATGCATTGAAATCAAACACAACACTTACTGAACTCAATCTGGAAAGTGAATACAAAAGAAACAACACAAATGGCATCCACCAACAATCCACTCTTCAATTCTCATTAAAACAACAGTGAACAAGATTGGAGAAAAAGGAGCACAATCATTGAGTGATGCATTGAAATCAAACACAACACTCACTCAACTTAATCTGGATGGTGAACACAAAAGAAACAAAACACAAATGACGACCATCAACAATCCACTCTTTTCCATTCCCATCAAATCAACAGGGAACAATATTGGAGAAACAGGAGCAACATCATTGAGTGATGCATTGAAATCAAACTCAACACTTACGGAGCTCTATTTGGGTCGTGAACACAAAAGAAACAACACACATATGACATCCATCAACAATCCACTCTTTCCCATTATCAAATCAACAGTAAACTGCATTGGAAAAACAGGAGCAACATCACTGAGTGATGCATTGAAATCAAACACAACACTCACTGAACTCAATCTGATAAGTGAACACAAAAAGAAACACTCACAAATGGCATCCATCAACAATCCACTCTTTTCAATTCTCTTCAAATCAACAGTGAACAAGATTGGAGACACAGGAGCAAAATCGTTGAGAGATGCATTGAAATCAAACACAACACTCACAGCACTCAATCTGTGGGGTGAACATGAAATAAACAACACAAATGGCATCCATCAATCAACTCTTTCTACTCTCATTAATTCAACAGACAACAATATTGGAGACAAAGGAGCAACATCATTGAGTGATGCATTGAAATCAAACACAACACTCACTGAACTCAATCTGAGAGGTGAAGACAAAAGAAACATCGCACAGATGACATCCATCAACAATCCACTCTTTTCCATTATCAAATCAACAGTAAACTGCATTGGAAAAACAGGAGCAACATCATTGAGTGATGCATTGAAATCAAACACAACACTCGTTGAACTCAGTCTGAGCGGTGAACACGAAAAAGAAACAACACACGAAAAGGCATCCATCAACAATCCACCATTTTCCATTCCCATCAAATCAACAGGGAACTTCATTGGAGACACAGGAGCAACATCATTGGCCGATGCATTGAAATCAAGCACAACACTCACGAAACTCAATCTGGGTAGTGAAAACAAAAGAAACAACACACAAATGGCATCCATCAACAATATATTCTTCCATTCTCATCAAATCAACAGGCAACGGCGTTGGATTCACAGGAAGAGCATCATTGGGAAACGCATTGAAATCAAACACAACACTCACTGAGCTTCGTTTTTAAAGCACAATGAACACATGGAGCAAAAGGACGTGAGTAGTCACTATTCCCCATGGTTTTCATCATGAATGGTGATTGAAACACGGCACACCCATCACAAACAATCCATTCATGCATGATTCCTCTCAATCATCACAATGAGCACATGGATGGAGTGAAAGAGTGTTG
>CAKVBG010000140.1 GCA_934725345.1 uncultured Eubacteriales bacterium | reverse complement strand
TGCTTGTACCGCTCCGCAAAAGCTGTTTTGATAAAACCGTTTCGTTTCTTTCATCTCGAAGATATTTGTAAAGATTTACAATTCGTACCGCAAATTTCTTACTTTTTTCAAAAACAATACTCTCACTCATTCCTAGCTCCTCATTCCTCATTTCTAACTACCAAAAAGCAAATCAGCTCAAAATCGTCCAAGCCTGAGACCTGCGAAAGCAGCGCAGAAGTGCCGCCGCTTTTGAACAGGCTGTCAATGTCATTTTCCTCTTTCACATCAATGATAGAGTTGATCGCTTCGCTCAAAAGTTCTGAAATATCGGTCATATTTCGACCGTCATCCGTTTCCTCATTGAACCGGTGGTACAGCTTTTCGATGGGCTTGTCCTGCCCGCGGCAGACATACCGCATTGTGTCAAGCAGCTTCTTCGGCTGCAAGTAATCGCAGACCACTTCGCCATCCTCGCTGATGTAGACCATGTAAAATGGGTGCAGGCGGTTCTTGTTGTCGATGTTGATGCTCTGCGCCCTGTTTTTTAGGACATAGATCACACCCGGCGGGCAATCGGCAGAAGCCGGTGCGACAGCATGAAGTCCCATTGGGGTATGCTCCAGTTCGGGATGCTGCTTGATGTAGTCGAGCAAGTCCAAACGGAACTCATTAAGCCCCAAATCCATGATGGAGATGCCGGAGGACATTTCCTCAATATCCACAACTTCTTCCTGTAAACGTTTGAGCTGTGCCTTGCGATACTCCAGATCGTGCTTTTCTTCATCGGAGAGAAGATTGTCATCGCCAGTAGCGGTCATGTCCACAATCTTCATTCGGGTTTCTACCTTAGATTTCAGATTGATATACTCATCCAGAGTAATATCGGGCCAGAAATTGACAAGCTGGATCACCTTGTTTTTGCTGCCAATACGGTCAACACGGCCAAAACGCTGAATAATGCGAACAGGGTTCCAATGAATATCGTAGTTGATAAGATAATCGCAGTCCTGGAGGTTCTGACCTTCGGAGATACAGTCGGTAGCAATCAGAATATCAATATCGACCTTCGGGATATTATCAAACAAATCCCGATCCTTTGATCTCGGCGAGAAGCAGGTCAGAATGGTGTTCATATCAGCGTTCTTCAGCTTTGCTGTGGTGCGTCCATCAACCGAGCCAGTAATGACCGCAGTATGTAAGCCGAATTTCTTCAGCATGAAATCGGAAACATGGTCGTAGAGGTACATCGCTGTATCCGCAAATGCTGTGAAAATGATAATTTTCTTGTTTCCCTCATTGATGGGATGCTCGATCTTGTTTGTGAGGTCAGCAAGAAGTTCTTGCAGCTTACTGTCATGCTCCGGTGTAATATCATCCACCAATAATGTCAGCAGCTCCAATATTTCCTGGTCTTTGGCAAGTTCTCTGTGCCAAGAAAGTCTGTCCATATCGCCAAGATCAATCTGAACCTTCTTGCCAATGGCAGCAAAGTCATCGCTATTCTGATCATCCAGATCGTATTCATCGGCATCAGAAATGTCGGTAAGGCTGATCTTCATACCACCCCTGTTTTCGTAGTTGTCGATGGTATTTATGGTATTCTCAATCAGCTCCTTAATCCTGCCAAGCGTCAGATTAAAGGAGTAGACCGAGCTTTCCATTCGCTTCATCAGGTTGATCGCCATGAGACGGCGAATGCCTTGCTCTCGGTTTGCCTGCGTGAAACCCACATTGACTTTGTTATCTCCGTAAAGCTCAGCATACTTCTCCATGCGGCTCGGCAGGATATAGTGCGACGGACGGTATATATCCAAATTCAGCTGCGTGAGCTGCTCAAAGATCTCGTTATAGCTGATTGCATCTTTCAAATCGGTCAGATGTGGTCTGTGTGATTTAGGCGGGAGTCTTTCGGGGAACTTGCCGATAGAAGCCGTGTCGTAGTACTTCTCAATATGCTTTCTGGAGCGGGCAATCGTTACGCTGTCCAAAACCTCGAAGAAATCGAAGTCAAGCATACGCAGCAGATTATCCGTTGTTCTGTTACAAGGCTCCCACTTGCTCCATGTGTTAAATGCCTTTTGTGCGTTTCGGAATATCTCGTCAATCGAACGGGAGGTTTTCAGCTTGCTGTCCAAAAGTGAGGAGTCTCCCTCATAGGCAAGCTGAAGCTGATTTTTCAGATCATTGAAGCGGTTATTGACCGGCGTTGCAGAAAGCATCAGCACTTTCGTTTTCACTCCG
>CAKVBG010000139.1 GCA_934725345.1 uncultured Eubacteriales bacterium | reverse complement strand
TTATAGCACTCTGCAGCAAGCATTCTGTTCACTGAGAAGTGTACGCCTATTTCTCTCAAAAAGTCTATATAGTTAAGCTGGGAAAGCCAGGAAGCATTATTTACTACTAAGGCTTTTTGGGGACTTAAATCTAGAAATCTTTCGGCTTGAACTTTAAAACACTCGATATTGTGGTTGATTTGCTCAGGAGATAGCATTTTTCGCATATCGGTTTTTCCGGAAGGGTCGCCGATTAAACCTGTGCCTCCACCAAATAGCAAAATGGGAAAATGTCCAGCTTTTTGCAATCGAGACATGATCATAATTTGGACGAAATGCCCAACGTGTAAACTGTCGGCTGTGGGCTCGAAGCCGATATAGAATTTAACTTTATCGTTATTGAGTATATTTTCTACTTTTTCTTCGTTAGTTACCTGCGCAATTAAATCTCGTTTTTTTAGATTTTCATAAATGTTCATGCTCAAAAAACTCCTTTTTTATACGAAATTTAAAATTTATTTACCCTTGACATACATTTTGTTTACTGTTAAAATATTGCACTACACTATAAATTAGGTATGTATGCAAGTTTTTCTAATGATATCATGAATTTTGTAGTTAATCAAGAAGATACATTGAAAAGGAATTGGGAAAAAGGTGGTGCGTGGAAATACTGACTTAGAAGCTGAGTCTGAGATATAGGTTTGCAAAAGCGACTTGTAAGGTTGCAGTACCGCTGGAACGGTGGGAAGGTTTTTCCTCATAAAAAAGCCATAGCCTTTTGGATAAAAAATTTAAATTTAAGCATATCAAAGGAAGCTTGTGTTTGAAAAAACATTGAGCAGTTCGTTTTGTAGTTTTTGGATGATAAATAAATTTATAGCGGTAACCTTGAACATTATGAATGGAGTGTTTTAAATCTATGGTAAATGTCAAACCAATACAACTAGGCAAGACTACCAGAATGACTTTTTCTAAAATAGATGAGGTAATAAAAATTCCAAATCTTGTTGAAATCCAGCAGAATTCTTATGAGTGGTTTTTAAAGGAAGGACTCAAGGAAGTCTTTAAGGACGTTTCTGGGATAACAGACCATACAGGTAATTTAGTGCTTGATTTTGTTGATTATACTATGGATGTAAACCACCCGACTTATGATATCAACGAGTGCAAGGAACGTGACACTACTTATGCTGCAGCACTTAGAGTCAAAGCTAGGCTTTTGAATAGAGAAACCGGCCAGGTTAAAGAATCTGATGTGTTTATGGGTGATTTCCCCTTAATGACAGAAAGTGGTACGTTCGTAATAAATGGTGCTGAGCGTGTGGTTATTTCCCAGCTAGTAAGATCGCCCGGAACGTATTTCAAGATGGAGTACGACAAAACAGGTAAAGAGCTCCACAGTGCAACTATCATTCCGAATAGGGGAGCTTGGCTTGAGTACGAAACGGATTCTAATGATGTTATGTATGTTAGAATTGATAAAAATAGAAAAATTCCTATAACTGTTTTCATTAGAGTTATGGGACTGGGTACTAATGCAGAGATTCTTGATTACTTCGGTGAAGATGAACGCTTAATGGCAACGCTTGAAAAAGACCCTTGTAAAAACATGGAGGAAGCATTTTTCGAAATTTATAGAAAACTTCGTCCAGGAGAGCCTCCAACGCTTGAGAATTCTCAATCATATATAAATTCATTGTTGTTTGACTCTAGAAGATATGATTTATCTAGGGTGGGACGTCATAAATATAATAAAAAATTAGGTATAGCATTCCGTCTTAAAGGACACAAGCTCACAAGGCCTATTCCTAATCCTTTAACGGGAGAAATTCTTGCAAACGTTGGAGATATAATTTCTGCTGAAAAGGCACAAGAAATAGAAAATGCCGGGGTTTGTAGAGCATATGTTGAAATGGGGGAAAAAGAACTTACTATCATTTCAAACGGAATGGTTGATATAAACCTTTTCTTGAACTTCGATGCTCATAAGGAATGCGGAATAAGAGAAAAAGTACGTTTTGACGTTCTTTGCGACATTCTTTCCTCATGCCACACACCTAGGGATATTAAAATTGCAATAATAAACCGTGCTGATGAACTCGTTCCTAAACATATAATAATAGATGACATATTTGCTTCAATAAACTATATGAACTGTTTGTATCATGGGGTTGGAGTAACTGACGACATCGACCACTTGGGAAACCGCAGAATTCGTTCAGTTGGTGAGTTGTTACAAAACCAAATGAGGATAGGATTTGCA
>CAKVBG010000138.1 GCA_934725345.1 uncultured Eubacteriales bacterium | reverse complement strand
TTATAATTTCTTTTTTTAGTTTTTCTTTGATGATTTCTATATCATCAGTTATTTTTCGATGTCCTGCGAAACAACATGTTTTCATTTAAATCGCCCTTTCTTAGAAATAATAGTTCCTAATTTATAAGTATAAAGAAATAAAATTTCTAAGTCAATAACTTTTGGTAATTATATTTCCAAATCAACATTTTGTAGAAATAATAATTTAAATTATTTGCTAGGGGGGATAGAAATGAGTTTTGGAGAAAGACTTAAAGAATTAAGAGAAGAGAAGAAAATGAATCAAACCGAACTAGGAAAAATTTTAGGAGTAACTGGGAGACAAGTTAGTAATTACGAATCCGATAATCAAATTTTAAGAGATGAGGAAAGTTTTCAAAAAATTTTTGAGCTCTTTAATGTCAGTGCTGATTATTTATTTAGTTTGTCAAAAGACAGGAATTATGATAATTTAATGCAAGACTTAAACAGTTATCAAAAATTGTCATCACAGTCAAAAAATGAACTCAGAAATTATTTAAGATACTTACTATACAAACAACAGTTAGAAGGAAACAAAAATAAACTGTAAATTGAGAATATTAAATTATATGAAAGATGTAATATAATGGCAAAGTAATGGAGAGAAATTTTTACGATCAAATACCCACAATCCTTAAAGTCAAGTGGGGTGAGTTTATGGAATTAATTTATCTGTTACTTATATTATTCATTTTTATGGTATTTCTAGCAATAATTGAAAAAATAAAGAAATAGTCGTCCTCCTGCTCAAGATTTCGACTATTTCACAATTAAATTGTATTAGAGATATTAGCTTTTAAATAGCATCACTCCATTACTTCATCATTATATTATTTAGAAAAGGCAACTGTCAACACAAGAAAAAATTAAAATATAAAGTTTAACTTTTACGTTATCTTGTAAATTTTATCTGTAATACAGATAAAAGTCAATATCTATATTTCAGATATTTCATAATATTTTTGAGGTGGTATTATGATATTTGAGAATATTAGAGTCTTGAGAGAGGATAGAGATATAAAACAATATACTTTGGCTAATTTATTAAATATAGCACAGAACACTTATTCACAATATGAAACAGGAAAAATAGAATGGACAGCTACTATGTTAATTAAATTAGCTAATTTTTATGAAACAAGTGTAGATTATTTATTAGGTCTAGTGGATAAACCTAATCCATATTTTAAAAGGTAATAATATCATGAAAAAATTTAGATTAAAAGCTTTAAGAAAAGCAAAAAGAATAACTCAGCAAAAATTAGGAATAGAACTAAATCTTGAACAAAGCACAATAAGTGAATATGAAAATCAAATAAGGATACCTCACATATATATAATGGAAAAATTTTGTGATTACTTTGATGTTAGTATGGACTACATCATTGGAAGGAGCGACTTAAAAAATTATATAAATTTAAAATTATCTTCGGATGAAATTAATCACATACACAAGTACAGAAAACTTAATATCATTATGAAAGAAAAGCTTAATGGTTATATAGATGGATTACTAGATTTATTTTGAAAAGTTAAATAAACCTAAAAATTAAGGTGATGTGTTTGAAAAAGTTTAAAATACCAGTTATACCACCTACAACTAATAAATGTATTAGATTTCCAAACAACATTATTGAAGAAGTAGAGTTTGCAATAAGAGGCAAGGATTGTACATTTACTGCATTTGTGGTTGAAGCGGTCAGAATAGCACTTGAAAATTTGAAAGAAGAAAACAATAATATTTAGTCTTTTGTGTACTATTTAAGTTGAAGTAATTGTAAGTAGCTCCCGCTTTCGGGAGCTGAAGTTTTTGTTAGATAAGTCCCAAAGAGGTGGTAACCATGACAGATAAAGAATTTGGTAGTATAAACATTAAAATTAGTGAATATCTTAAAGCAAAAGGTATCAGTAAAAACAAACTTATGAATAGAGCTGAAATGCAAAGAACTCAACTAAATAATTATTGTAATCAAAAAGTTCAAAGATTGGATATAGCTATACTTTCTAAGATTTGTTATGTATTAAAGTGTAACATTGAAGATATTCTGGAGTATTGTCCGCCTGAAAGTGATAAAACGTAACTAGATTACAAGTTGGAGAAGTACTTACCATTATAAATAAATTCATACTGTCCAATATGGGTAGATATTTTACTTTTTACACATGGCATTTAGTGAATATCATGTGTAAATTAATTTTACTATAAACTCATAGTTTATGATAATCAGTAAATGTCAATAGGAGTGATATAGTATGTACAAAAATAAAAATGCTGATGGAA
>CAKVBG010000137.1 GCA_934725345.1 uncultured Eubacteriales bacterium | reverse complement strand
TTGGTTAAGATTTTGATTTTTCATTTTCATTTAATTCACTCCAGATAACGTCAAAATAGTTGTAAAATTCCTCACTTCGTTGCTTTTGTTTCGTAGAGAGGTTTTGAGATTTAAATTCAATATCAAGAATTCTCTTGATTTTACTGGGCCTCTTGGAAAGAATCGCTACACGGTCCGAAAGAGTTATAGATTCTGAAATGTCATGCGTTACAAGAACAGCAGTTTTACTTTCAGTTTTTATTATCTCCCTGACCTCCTCAGCTAAAGTTATTCTGGTTTGATAGTCTAAGGCGGAAAAAGGCTCATCCAATAGCAAAACTTGTGGTTTGACCGCTAAAGTCCTAATTAAGGCTACCTTTTGACGCATGCCCCCGGAAAGCTGACTCGGAAAATGATTTTTAAATTTGCCCAGTTCATATTTTTCAAGAAGACCAATAGCATAATCTCGAGATTTTTCATTCAAAATGTTTTTTATCTCCAGACCTAAAAGCACATTTTGCTCTATTGTCCTCCATTCGAAAAGATAATCACTTTGGAGCATATATCCCACGAGTGTACCGGAATTTTTTTTGAATTTACTGTTTATCACAACTTCTCCCGCAGAAGGAGATATTAGTCCCGAAATCAAGGATAGCATAGTGCTCTTACCGCATCCGCTTGGCCCTACTATGCTCAAAAACTCTTTATCATAAACTTCTAAATTTACATCCTCAACCGCTAAAGTTTCTTGAGTGAGGGTATGGTATCTCATACTCACATGATTTAAACTTAAAATTTTATCTTTGATTTTAGCTTCCATCTAAATTCCACCACGCTTTTATTTAAAAATTACTTCTTCCATAGAACGATTAGCAAATTGATTTACTACAAGTTCCTCAAAATTAACTCTTTTGTCAAGTTCACCGGCTTCAATCATTATCTCCTGCATAGCCTCAAACGCTTCTTGATTTACCCAAGGACTTTCACACCAAACGTCATTTTTTAAGTAGTTTTCGATACAAGACGTTAAAAGTTCAGGTGAAGCATCCACGAAATATGGCATGATGACCTGTGCTATCTCTTTAGCCGTATGGTTTTTGACCCAAACTTGAGCCTTATGAATTGCATTAGTAAAATTCTGAATTGTGTCCGGGTTGGATTCGATATATTCCGGAGAACTACAATATCCGGTATAAAGAAGTTTCTCGCATTCCATTCCAAGAGATTTAAGTATACAAAACGATTTTTCTTTAGCCAGCAAAGAAGCGGTTGGCTCAAAAAGACAAACATAGTCTCCTACTCCACGGCTAAAAGCTATACCCATCAAGTTGAATTGGATATTTGTAAGAAGAGTTAAATCATTTTGAGTATCAAATCCTTTGGATTTTAAAATGTGCTCTAATACCATTTCGGGAGTTCCTCCACGGCGCCCGGCAATAATTTCTTTTCCCTTAAGGTCATCCCACTTAAAATCTGGACTTCGACCCACTAAAAAACTACCATCACGCTGAGTTAATTGAGCAAATATAACCGGACATTTCTCTTTGCCTTGGCTTCTAACATGCATTGCTGCAGATGCTCCCAACAGTCCAATATCTGCCTGACGCGACAGGATTGCCGTCATAGTTCTATCGGACCCTTCTGCGCAAGAAAGACGAACATCTAAAGAACATTCCTTGAAATATCCTAGTTCCAATGCAACATACTGCGGAGCATAGAAAACAGACCTTGTTACTTCGTTAAGACGAACTACTTTTTCTCCAGAATTGTTTTGGAGCGAACAAGAAGTCAAAAAAGATATGAGTATAAAAAATAGAAAGAATATATATTTGGGTTTATTGTTTTTCAATCTAAACACCAACCTTATGATTAAGTGTCATTATTAGTTTACTGGGATGTCACTCAAAAGGTTACACTTCAAATATTCTTTTTATTTTCAATACTGTGAATTATATACAATTTTTATATTGACACTTTTTAGAAAATGATTTAAAATGATATATATTTATCAAGGAGGTATCAAAAATGAATTTAATTAAAAAATATATTTCTATCGCTTTTTCAGCACTATTTGTATTTTCAAGTGCGGTTTCATCCCCTGTTGAGGCTGCTAAGAACTTTTCATACGAAGTGATAGATAAGAATAAAAAAACTGCTATTTTAACTAAAATAGATACTAATAAGCACCTTAAACTCAAAGACCCTATCGATGGATATTCCATTATCGAAGTTGCAAATAATGCCAGTTCATTTAAACAAATTAAGAATAGACACTTGCTATCAAAAATAGGATATGCTGCCCTAGCTGTGCCTATTCCTCTTATTCTTCGCAC
>CAKVBG010000136.1 GCA_934725345.1 uncultured Eubacteriales bacterium | reverse complement strand
ATTTGATACCCTACATGATGCTGTAAGCTTAGGAATTAAAAATTCAAAACCGGGGGTCAAAGGGTTTGAAATTGATGAAATAGTAAGAAATAAAATAATAGATAGCGGATATCCCAACTATAATCACGCAACCGGACACCCCGTCGGGGAGCTTGCCCATAGCCCTGGAACGAGTTTGTCACCTAAAGGACATAAGCGGTCCGGCTTAAATCTTCAAGAAAACGGCGTCTATACAGTCGAACCGCGCATCCAAATTGAAAATGGCGGCTCAATAGAAGAAATGGTTTTAGTAACAGAAGGCGGCGGCAAAACTCTTTGCCCACGGCAAGAAAAGATTTATCTAATTAGATGATTTTCCTCCTTGATACGCAAATTTTGAGTACAATATAGATTTTCCGAATATAAAGATCCATTTATTGAAATTCTCGAATTCGGACATCCTCCCAAGCATCTCTCGCCGTACTTACATTTTAAACAGTCTTTTTGTAGATCTTCTACTTTAAACCGGCGATTCCAAGAAAAAGCATTAGGGTCTTCCCAAATTTTGCGGAGACTCTTTTCTTTTATGTTGCCTTCAATAAAGTTTTTGTGTCTTATCGAAGTACATCCTATAATACTACCATCATGAAGTAATCCAAAACTTTGTTTACCCGCAGTGCATCCTGACCATTCTTTTATATTTTTGGTCTTAAACGAATTTTGATACACCTTGTTTTGTTTTGAATCGTAATATCCAATACAGTCCGCTGGATACACATCTATTTTACCTTCACAAGAAACCTCATAACAAAAATCAATGATTTCAGGAACTTGCTCGGGATCTATTAGCCAATCTTCATGACTTGCAAGATTACCCATAGGAAATCCAATTTGTAATTGCCAACACTTCACATTTTCTTGGATTAAAAAAAACTTCAATTCATTTAAGTGGTCGATATTGCGTTTTGTAATAGTAGTAGTGCATCCTGTTTGGACTCCATTTAAGTGCAATCTCTTATACGACTCTTGTGCATGACGAAATGCCCCAGGTTTACGAATAAAATCGTGTATGTATTCAGGTCCTTCCAAGCTTATCATTATACGTACACCATCTAATTTCCCAAGCTGCTCGGCAATCTTATCTGTAATTAACCATCCATTCGTCAGGACGTTTATTCCTATGCCCTTGCAAGTAGCATATTTTATAATTTCTACAAGGTCTTGACGCATAAATGGTTCTCCACCTGAAATACTTATCCATAGCATCCCGATTTCAGAGGCCATATCTAGAAAATTTATAGCTTCTTCAAATGTAAGTTGACCCGGCAACGACGTTGTACACGATGAACCGCAGTGTTTACATCTCATATTACAGCCCATAGTAATTTCCCAAACGCAAGTTAAAGGTTTATAATTTTGCATACTTTAATACTCCTTTACATATTCAATTACGTAAATAACATGGTTCTCTATTTCGAGTAACCATGCTATATCAAATGATTTTACGATTCAATTTCATGTTTTTCCGAATCTTCTAGCTCCTTTTTCTGAGCTACATTTTTATCGATAACCATAGAGGTTTTCAAAGGAGGATTTACTTCCAATCCACCAGCAACTTCAACTAATGAATCGTCCGTTAATTTTTTTAATCTCTTGTTTTCCATTTCCATAGTAGACCTCCTCATAAAAATTTAATACAATAAATAAAACTCCTGCTATTCTTTATTTTCAGGTTGTTTAGGTAAAAAAAGCTTTGTGGCCACAGATTTAGCGGTATCTGGTATTTCCTCCTCTTTCTTTTTATCCACTTTTTTTAGATTTTCATTTATTTTTCTTATCACATCTGTTGGAGGGAGTGTAGAAGGTCCACCATACGCCAATAGCATCGCTGGCTGACGCTTTACAAAAGCTTTGGGAGAAACTGCTTTGGAATTAGAATTTTCATCTCCTACTCCACCTGCAACTTTAGATATCTCGTTATCATTTAAAATATTTTTATCTTTCATTTTAACTCGCTCCTTTTAAAAATTTTTCTTTAAAATATTATTTCCCCATCTAACCGAAAATAATCAGTTATTCTTGTTATTATTTTTAGAAGGATGTAAGAAATTTTGCATATGTTTTAAATTTTCTTCTTTAGACTTTATAAATGCATCCATAGCATTCTTTTGTGGATCTTCCGGTTTATGTGGAAACACACTTGGCCCGCCATACGCCTTAAGCATAGGCTTAACCCCTTTTCCTCCTACAATTGAACGCTCCTCTTTTAAACTCAATTTTTTTAATTCTTTTTTGTTCATTTTCCTTGGTACCTCCAAAAAGCAATTTTTCAAGATTCAATGATCATGATATAGAGGCACAAAAC
>CAKVBG010000135.1 GCA_934725345.1 uncultured Eubacteriales bacterium | reverse complement strand
AAATTGGGTTGTATCATTTCGACAAAATATCCCACAGCAGATAATCCGTTTGAAGATGAAGTAAATTATGCAAAAAGAGTATTAGATGGTTTAGAAGATGATGAAACATTATTTGCATTACTGTATGAACCAGACAATATAAAAGATTGGACAACAGATGATTTAATTCTTAGACAAGCTAATCCAGTATCAATTGAGATACCAGAGATATGGGAAGATTTACTCAAGAAAAGAGCTAAAGCTGTTGTAATGGAATCGGCAAGGGAAAACTTCTTAACTAAGCATTGTAATATTATCTATCAAGGAATAGGTACACAATCATACATAGATATTAATGATTTACAACAGTGTAGGGTTGAAAAGATAGATTGGGCTGGTAGAGATGTATATTTAGGTGTTGACCTATCAATGACAAATGATAACTGTTCAGTGGCTATGGTGAGTGAAGAAGATGGATACATACTAGCTCAATCAATAGCATTTATTCCAGAGGGAAGAATTGACGAGAAAACACAATTTGAGAAAGTGAATTATAGAGCATTTATTCAATCTATGCAGTGTATAGCGTGTGGAAATAAGACAGTGGATTATTCAGTTATTGAGGATTATGTATTCCATATTGAAGAAAAATATGGAGTAAGAGTTGTAGCTTTAGGATATGACCGATTTAATGCTTTAAGTTCAGCTCAAAAGTGGGAAAATGGAGATAGTGGAAAGTATGAACCTATAAATTGTGTACAGATTAGACAACATTCAGATACTTTACACTATCCAACAAAATTTATTAAAGAAAAAATCTTAAATAAAGAATTTAAGTATGAAGAAAATAAATTATTAGAGATAAACTTTGAAAATGCAAAATGTGTATATGATAACAATATGAATTTATGGATCAACAAGAAAAAATCTAGTGGAAAAATTGATATGGTGGTTGCTATCATCAATGCTACATATTTGTTATTACAAGATATAATGTTTGCAGATTCATTTATTGTACAAACGATATAAAGGATGTAATGTATGGGCGGTAGAGGTGCAAGAAGTGGATTATCTGGTGGTGTTAAAACTAAGTTTACAGATTCAAGAGCAATATCATACGTTGTTAAAAAAATGACAAAACCAGAATTTGTAACAGAAACAGAAAATTATTATAAAAATGGAGTTATACCAAAAGTGCTAAAAAGTAAAAGTGATATACAATACTTTGAAAAACTAGCAAAATCCAATTATGATTTTGCGACTGGCTATATTCAATGGGCAGATGAGAATAACAAAAGAGTAGATTAAAAAAGAAAGGGGGTTAGCATGGGTATATTAGATATGTTTAGAGGTATTTTTAGAAAAAGAGAAAATACCTTAGATGTCAATTCAGTTGATGATGTACTATTAAAAGCTATTCTAGGAATTAATGGAGTTGATAGAGCATCAGCTTTAGAAATTCCAGTAGTTTCTTCTAGCGTTGATTTGGTATGTAATACATTTGCATCTATTCCAATTAAGCTATACAAAGAAAAAACACTAGAAGATGGTAAAAAGGTAGCAGTAGAAGTTGATGATGAAAGAGTTAGACTAATTAATGATGATACTAACGATACATTAGATGGCTTTCAATTCAAAAAGGCTTTATGCGAAGATTATTTACTTGGAAAAGGTGGTTATGCTTACATAAAGAAAGTAGGAAATAAATTTAAGGGTTTATATTATGTTAAAGATTCAGAAATAACCATAAATAAAAATTACAATCCTATTTATAAAAACTATGATATTCAAGTGAATGGTGAAACATATAAAGATTATGAATTTATAAAGTTATTGAGAAACACAAAAGATGGAGCTAGTGGTGAGGGATTAATAAAAGAAATACATAGTGCATTAGCTACAGCAGTGAAAAGGCTTAAATATGAGTATGATTTAACTGTTACTGGTGGATCAAGAAAAGGCTTTATAAAATCACAAAAGCACTTAGATGAAAAAGGTATTAAAGCATTAAAACAAGCGTGGGAAGATTATTATAGTGGTAATGCTAATACTGTTATCTTAAATGATGGTATGGAGTTTCAAGAGGCTAGTAATAACTCACAACAAAATGAAATTAATGCTAAAAATCAAACATTTATAGCAGAAATAAGAGATATATTCCATATATCAGACAATAACACAGATTTTATAAAACAAGGTGTTGTACCTATATTAACCGCCTTTGTAACAGCCTTAAATAGAAATTTATTACTTGAAAAAGATGAGCGACTGGTGTATAGTTGTCTAAGTTTACGACCGAAAAACGTCGGGGAACTGTTAGAGAAGACTGGTATATTAGTACCGGAAATGATGGATATTCTTGCCAGACT
>CAKVBG010000134.1 GCA_934725345.1 uncultured Eubacteriales bacterium | reverse complement strand
ACTATGATATAGCGCAGACCGATGCGGAGCCGACAAGCCCGGAGTCAATTGACAATGAGTCGCTGAAGGAAATTGAGCAGGATCTCGAGAATTATGATTCTCCCGAAAAGATTGAGAAGATGCTCAGTCAGGAAGGACTTACTATCGATGACCCTGTTAGAATGTATCTGAAGGATATAGGAAAAATTCCTCTCCTGACTCCGGAGCGCGAAACATACCTCGCCGAGCAGATAGCACTCGGCAACAAGGCGGCAAAGGATGAGCTTATAGAGGCAAACCTGCGCCTCGTGGTCAGCATAGCAAAGCGGCATGTAGGAAAGGGGATGTACTTCCTTGACCTTATACAGGAGGGCAATCTCGGACTTATTAAGGCGGTCGAAAAGTTCGATTACAGCAAGGGCTATAAATTCTCGACATACGCTACATGGTGGATAAGACAGGCAATCACACGCGCAATCGCGGATCAGGCGAGAACTATCCGTATACCCGTTCACATGGTTGAAACGATACACCGCGTGTCACGCACCGCGCGTCAGCTTCTTCAGGAGCTCGGGCGTGAGCCTACCACGGACGAAATAGCCGAGAGGCTCGGAATGACTCCGGAAAAGGTGCGGGAAATAATGAAGATCGCGCAGGATCCCGTCTCGCTCGAAACTCCGATAGGCGAGGAGGAGGACAGCCACCTCGGCGATTTTGTGGAGGACAGCGATTCTCCTGCTCCGTCGGACAGCGCATCGTATTCGCTTTTGCGTGAGCAGCTCTGCAATATCCTGCACACGCTCACCCCGCGCGAGGAGCAGGTTATAAAGCTCCGTTTCGGTCTCGACGACGGCAGACCCCGCACGCTCGAGGAGGTCGGGAAGCAGTTCAAGATAACGCGCGAGAGAATAAGGCAGATAGAGGCAAAGGCGCTTCGTAAGCTCCGTCACCCCTCACGCTCAAAAACGCTTAAGGACTACCTTGCAAACTGACATCTTTCACAAAAATGCAAAGCGTAAGTTGTGCATCGCGCACAAACCGATGCCGCGAGTGTCCAAAGGGGACGAAATCTCTTGACTTTTACGTCTCTATATAGTAAAATAAATTGAGAAGAATAAACCCGATAACGGAGGTCACCGTTTTTTGCAATGAAAAAAATAATATGCCTTGCCGTGTGCGTCGCTCTCATGATGCTGACTCTCGTCGGTTTTGCGAATGACAATATAGGCGAATTTCTTAAAAAATACAACTACAAGCCATCCAAGGTTGAGGATGTTACTCTTGAGATGTACATAGTTACCGACGCCGCAACGGTCAGCAACGCGATGATCACCGTTAACCGCATGCTTTCACAGTATACCGCGGCGCAGTTCCATACAACTCTGAATATCCATTATTATACCGAGGATCAGTACGAAGCAGCACTGAAAAGTGCTCTTGACTCTGAAGCAGGAGCTGATATATTCCTCATCAACAGCGTTTCCCTCTATAATGAGCTCGCCGCTGCCGGAAAGCTTGCAAATCTTCTGAATTATCTCGAGGGGAAAACCTACGGTACTCTCAATACCCAGATCGCCACATCTCTTCTCGAGGCTGCGCGCGCAGACGGAAAGCTTCTCGGCATACCGAACAATCATGTTGTCGGTCACTATGAGTTTCTGCTGATTGACAAAAACGCTTCGCAGGCACTCAATTATGCGCCCGGCGATGTCAGAAGCTTCAAAACAGAGGATGATATAGCGGAGCTACGCCGGGATATGGAGAATAACGGATATACCGTTACCGATTGCATAAAGTATGTTGACGGAGCATATTCTGATATAGCGAGATACGAGGCGGAAGGGTATTACTGCAATGTTGTTACCAACCCCGTAGCTACGGTGGAAGAAACATTTTCTTCCGCGTTTGCGATCTCCGCAGGCTGTGCAAAGACGGATCGCGCAATGGAGATAATTTACGCCATAAATGCCGACCAGACTGTCCGTAACATGCTTCAGTACGGCGTCAAGGGGACAAATTACGAGCTTGACGAGAACGGTTCGGTAGTAAGAGTTGACTCCGGAGAAAATGTTTACCACATGAATATTTTCTACACCGGCGACATCTTCAGAGCACTCTACTGTGAGGATATAGGCTGGACGGCAACCGAGGCGGAGAACGGAAGAGCGCAGAATCGTGATTCCGTTGCGTATATCGCACCGGCTGAATCCGGAGACACCGGCGGGGAACAGTAATTCCTCTGCTTTACAAAAAAGTTAGATTGTAGTGGAGGAGGTGCTGTATGCTGCTCCTCCACTTTGCTTTTATTACGCATACAGGTACAGTAAAACAAAATACGGCATCACGAGATAACGGAGGTGACATGTGACTCACACAC
>CAKVBG010000133.1 GCA_934725345.1 uncultured Eubacteriales bacterium | reverse complement strand
ATGCTGCGCTGTTTTCCAATGACGGTCTCGCCCATATCCTTTGGTTCATGGATGAAATGCAGCGCACGGCTCATGGGAAGCAGATTATACTTCTTGACCACATCAGAAGGCAGCATCTCACAGTGGTTTTCAACCACTGTGATTGAGGATCTGATGGTATCTGACAAATACTTGGCGTTCATTTTATTGATTTGCGGATATACAGGGTAAATTCCCAGATCAAAGTCTGCTCCAAACTTCTCTGGATTGGTCATGACCAAGTAACCGTTCCGCTCTTGGACCTTTCCAACAATGAGGACTTCTTGCCCGATGTAGGAGCAAAAATCATTGTAAAGGAAGTTCATATTGAACCAGGAGATGAACACGTTTCTATACCCGCTCCAGTCCTGAGTTGTTACCTTGCCAGATAAATAGGGCTTTTTCCCACCGTACTTACGCTCAATGCGGTCTACCGTCGCACGGAAACAAGACACAGACTCCGGCGGAAGAATGCCTGTGATTTGCGAGTAGTCGTTGTATCGGTTCGGAAGATAGGCCACGAGGTCCTCTACAGTAAATATTCCTTTTGTCGCAAATTGCTTTTCCTTTATTGGGGTAACGCCAATATCCGACAGTTTCATACGCCTGGTTCCTTCATGTTTATTTCATATCTATATTTTACATTATTATTTGTGTTTAGTAAACGTCTTTCGAGTACAAAATGTTCATATTTTTTCCACAAATATCCACCTCAACTTCGGGTCATATGAACCGAAGTTCTTGATTATGTATAAAAAATTTGGATTTTGTAACATTTTCTTTGCTTTTTGACATAATAAAACAGCACCCCAAGAGAGGTGCTGCTTTTCGTATCACTTTGTAAGCATCTTTCCGAGAATCATGCTGTAAATCTTATCGACGTATGGACCAACAGATTTACGCCGGATCATCATCAAAATACGCATCACAGTTTTAATATTTTTATCTGTGATCGTTACCTTTTCCCCATCTTTCACATAAAACGCATCGCAGTACCGAAGGCAGTCGTTTGCACAGAAATAATCCAGCGCATAATAATACCTTCTCTGTTCCTTTAAGGGAAGATGCTCGCCACTGTGTTCCATGGACTCTCTTGCCTTTTCAAGCCGTTCTCGGTCCATTTTTTCTCGTGCGTAGCTCTCGACAGTCAGCGTCATGAGATTGGCCAGACGGAGAATGGTGTCCTCTTGCTGACATACGTTTAGTCGAATTCTGACAGCGGGGCGAATAGCAACATCTTTATCAAAAAGATGAACCATAGAAATATCGTCTTCATCAAAGTAGTCGATCATGCGCTCCCTGAAAATCTCCGCACACAACTCTCTGTTTTCGACTTCTTCAAGTTTGGCAGAATCTTTCCCGCTGTTTGGCACATTACGCTTAATGCTTGTTCGATCTTCCTTATTGACACGATTGGAATACTTCCATCCACTGTCAATAAGTTCTCGCATCTCACTTTCAGACAGCTTTTCCAACCCAGGGATCATCGCCGCATATCGGGACGGAACCTTTATTGCGGCGGGCTGCCCGAACATAAGCTCGTGGCAGGACACTTTTGCGACATCGTGGGCAATTATCTCAATTACCGGGTATGAGAATACGAACGGTCTGTCACCGGCAAAAATTCTGCTTATTGCGGACTTGCTTACCCCACACATATCCGCAATCTGTCTGATGTTATAGGTGATTGCTTCAGCGTGGTATAGCTTTGCCAAATACATGGCTGCTTTCCAGTAACATACCTGATATTCAGGCATCCGCTCCGGGTCCAAACCGTATTCCTCAATTTGCTTTTGAGTTGGCAATTCCGAACCCGCAGCGAATCGGATGGCTGCATTCGGCAATTCCCGTATCATTTTGTCCAAGTCAATAAATGGCTCTGTTGGTTTCAACTGCTCATCCAGCTCGATGTCGATATGTTCAAGGTAATTTGCAAGCCGCTGCTTACCTTCTGCCCGTTCTTTTAATTTATCCTTCGCTATTACCATCTGATTGCTCTCCTACACACTTAAATAGAACTTGGACAATGCGTGGTACAGTGCCTCCTGTTCGTCTTTCTTCATCAGGCAGAAATAGTCCATGGCTTTTTCTGTTAGGCCGTACTTTGCAATCACCGGCACGGATTCATCAAACCCTAAAAGGAAATGCAGAGATACACCGTATTTTTTTGCCAAGAACGGCAATACGGTTATATCTACAAGATTGCGAATCGGTTCCGCCACCCGTATTGAAGAAAGCCGCCGTTCAGTGTCTCCATACAGCGTACCTTCCGGCTCAAACCCAGCACGAACATCCTCTTGATCCACTATCTGGATCTCCAAGTGATGAAACAGTCTCGCAC
>CAKVBG010000132.1 GCA_934725345.1 uncultured Eubacteriales bacterium | reverse complement strand
GGTAAGGACGTGCCCTATATGCGGCTTTCCGTTTGCGGTCGGGGGACCCTCATAGAAGGTAAATTCGCCTCCCTTTTTGCCCTCCATGCTCCGCTCGAATATTTTGTTCTCCTCCCAGAATTTGCGCACGGCGCGCTCTCTTTCGGTGAACTTCATATCGGTTTGTACTTTTTCGTAGATGTCCGCCATTTTATATTCCTCCGGAATCAGTATTCTGACAATAAAAAATGCCCCGTCGAAACGGGACAAAGACAGCTTTGCTTACCACCCATTTTCAGCATACTGAGAATATGCCGCGCTTTTACGCCGCGCACGCGTCGGTACTTACTTGTCATTATGGGTGATGCCATACGTATGACTTTCCGCGCCGCGGCTCGGGAGTGATTTTCGCGTCCGCATACCGTACCGGGCTCTCACCGTCCCCGGCTCTCTGTGCCGCCCTGCGGGGCTACTCTCTCCGTCATTGCCTTTAAAGGTTATATTGTAGTACCTGTATTTTAACTCATTTTTCCGGCTGTGTCAAGCCCCGCGAAACGAAAAAACATAAATTTGCGGCAAAAAAAGCCGGCGAGGATTTTCTCCCCGCACGGCTCTTAAAATCCTTTAATTAAACCTTGAAGAAATCCGCAGGATTTCAACCACAAATAATAAAAGCCGCACGACGGTGTCACCATTCGCACGGCTCTTAAAATTATTTACGGATTTTTTCGGTCTTACCAAATATCCGCCGCCCGGGATTATTTACCGGATTGCATTTCGGCTATCGCCTCCAGCACCGCGTCTGCCATATACTTCATCTGCTCGTCGTCAAGACCGTAGAGCGGCAGATGCGTGAAGCGGTGATAGAACAGTTCCTCGCAGTTCGGGCAGGTTTTTGCTATCGCGTCGATGTCATAGCCCATATCGCCGACTACCTTGAAGCGGTAGAGAGGTCCGAAGTGCGGAATGTTTGTGACGCCCTTTTCGGTGAGCTTTCTCTTCAAGACCTGTATATCTCCGCCCGCCTTTTCCGGGTCTATGCGGAGCAGGTACATATGGAAGGTCGGCTTCGTCTTATCGTCGCCCATGAGCTGGGGAAGTATGGCGTCGCACTTTGCAAATCTTCTGTTTAGGTACTCGGCGGCGGCGCGTCGCTTTGCTACTATTTCCTCGTTGCGTCTTACCTGGAGCGAGAGCCCGAGACCCTGAATTTCGGTCGTCGAGTAGTTGGAGGCGACAAACGGGTGATGCTTACCCGGGATCGGAGTAATATTGTAGAGCCAGTCCTTTATGGGGGCTGTGAAATCAAGCCCGAGGAAGCGTGCGCGCTTCATCTCCGGACCGAAGCCGGGGATTGTGGTAGTGACAATTCCGCCCTCTCCGAACGAGGTTATATTCTTCACCTCGTGGAACGAGAATGCCGCAAAGTCTCCTATCGTGCCTATCATGCGCCCCTTGTAGGTTGCGCCGAAGGCGTGTGCCGCATCCTCAAGCACGAGAATATCATGCTTTCTCGCTATTTCCATTATAGGGTCGAGGTCGACGGGGTAGCCGCCTATATGTACCGGGACTATCATTTTTGTTTTCGGGGTAATCTTGCGCTCGACGTCGGCGGGATCCATGTTGGCGGTTTTCGGGTCGATGTCAGCAAAAACAAGCTTACAGCCTATTGAGAGGGGATATGCCATCGTCGCGACGAAGGTTATCGCCGGGACTATTACCTCGTCTCCCGGCGCGAGGTTCGCATACTTATAGGCTATCTCAAAGCCGGCGGTTGCATTTGTTACAAACGTCGACGTATCGGTGCCGAGATACTCGTTGCAGAGTGCCTCCGCCTCCTCGACCTTTACGCCGGTGCTGAGCTTTCCGGGAGGGGCGGATATGGCGTCGAGCTTCTTCACCTGCTCCCAGACCGCGACAAGCGCGTCATCGTATTCCTTTCCCTCGCCCTGCATGAGAAAGCGTATTATCTCCATGAGGTCGTGCGCGTTGTAGTTCTCGCCGACGGCTGCCCACGGTACTCTTGCGGCGCCGGTGTTGTAGCGGAAGTCGGTTGATTTTGCCATGTCATAGCTCCTTTTTATCTGTTGGTATTTTTCTTGATTTTTTCGCAAATGTGGTGGGGCGTGTACGGTTTTTGCGTTGAAAACGGCTATGTGAGCCTTATTAAAACTCCGGGTCGTATGACTGTGGGAAGGGCTCCCACTTTATTTTTCTTACCTCGATGTCGCGTATGCGGAGGATTGTGCAATAGGGGGAGAAGCCGACATGCCCGCCCTTTATCGGGTGGGGGTCTATCATCTCCGAGACAAGCTCGTCGTCGACCACCATAAAGGTATGCCCGTCTATCGCTCCGGCGGTCATTCTGACCTCTTTTCCGGGGGTGTAGTGG
>CAKVBG010000131.1 GCA_934725345.1 uncultured Eubacteriales bacterium | reverse complement strand
CAGGAATACTACTCGATATCTGACCCGCTCGGAGACGAGATGTGGGAGCGCTTTTCCGTCTCGTCAGGAAAGCCCGAGAATGACGCCGGAGCAGTCTATCTCAACATCGCAATGCGAATAGAATACAACGGTAAGGAAAGCGATGCAATAATACAGATACCCGTAAGGTGTACGCTCACCGGAGATGACAGCGGACTGAACGCCTTTCTCCCGTATTACTCGGTATTTGACAAAGCACTGACCGAGCTCACCGGAGGATATACGATAACGAGCTTTGACATGCCGTTCAATTACCGCCGCGCATTGCCGATAGTCTGCTACGGGCTCGCCGTGGACGGGGCGGACGAGAATACGCTCACAGCCGCGCTGTCTGCCATATCGCTCGTTTTCACAGACAAGGACGGAACGGCACACACGCTGTCCGGCACTGTCACGACGGATAAAGACACAGGTCTTGCGTTTCTTTCTTTCACATCCTCTATCGACGCACTTCTGAACTCACAGGATAGGCTCGCGGCGGAGGCGGAGAGCGGAAAGGCGCATTATACAATATCAATAAACTCTTCTGCCCTTCCGGTCGAAAACACCGGGCTCCGGCTCGTCTATCAATTCAAGCGCAGCTTCAATACGGAGTCGTCATGGGCAACTTACAGCGACACCTCTGACGTAACCGTCCCGGGCGTTATTCACTACGGGGCGCAGGTCACGGATGCAAATTTCTATATCTGGCTCTATAACACATTCAATACAAGCGGTGCGACGGTGAGCACAGCCGACGCGGCTGTCCTGCTCACAGACTGGCTCTCAAGAAATGTCACGCTTGACTATAAAAACAGCACTGATACCTACCTGAAAGCAGTAACCGACTTTACCGGAATACGCTATCTCACCGGAACGCAGACGCT
This sequence comes from uncultured Eubacteriales bacterium, assembly GCA_934725345.1. GTDB lineage: Bacteria > Bacillota > Clostridia > Oscillospirales > Acutalibacteraceae > UMGS1491. The sequence goes on along the minus strand of CAKVBG010000131.1, from coordinate 1,481 downwards.
ACGCCTGTCCGGTGCACAGATAAGCAGTGCAAACATACGGGAAATAGCCTATATGTCGTCGCTCGTCACGCTTGACCTCTCAGGGTGCTCGATAGTCGTGACCGCCGCAGAAGCCTCTCCTATTGAGAGCTGGAGCGCAGATACCTCAGCTCTTAAAAATCTCACACATCTTAACCTCGGCGACAACAGGATCTACTCCTTTAAATGGCTGTTGCCACTGTGCAAGAATGTGTCTGCATCGCTTGTAAATATAACCGTCAGCGGTAATGTCCCCGGTACTAACGACTCTGATAATGTATTCTACGGCTCCGATGGGCTCTCAAACTACGGAACCTACCGTGAGCTGACACTATACGGAATAACCGTCTACTCTGCGGGTGACATCGGCTCCCCCATTCTCTTCACAGACAGCCATGCGGCATCACAGCTGTATCTGAATCTCATCAACATAGAATATCAGGACAAGCTCCCGAAGGGTGCGTCACTCCTTGATATGCTGAACCAGCTCAATACAACGCCGTCAGACTATTCAATAAACAGGACGGCGAGCACAAGTAAATATTCATGCAGCATATCCGGGGTCACAATTGAATTTACTGCAGATGACCCTCTCGGCAATACATTCTCAATGATATTCACAGCTACCTCAAACTCCACGCAATATCAAATAATCATTGATTTCACGATTACACGATTCTGAAATAAGGCAGATACAACATGCAGGAAAACAAAAAACAAAAAGGCGCCCTGCTTTGGCAGGCAATCGCCCTCGCGGTAATTTTCGTTATGATAATAATTCTGTGCGTGCTCTGGTTTGCTCCGAACGGGACGCTCGGCTGGCTGGCGAGCAATCGGAACGCCGACGCCGGCGGGCTTGATATCTCCGTCTCCGGCGGCGCGCTGGAATTCGGTGATGTGATAAAGGTGCGCCCGGTTATAGCCGACACGGAGATTGACACCATATACTATGTTTTCTCCGAAGAAGCAAACGCCTACTGTCTTGTACAGGCAGAGAATAACGAGGATGGGACGCTTGTCTCTGCCGGAAAAATCGACGGCACCGATTATTACTATTCGATCGGCGATGACGGTAAGCCCGTACCGATAAATCTGACCGGTCTGTTTCCGAGGGAAACGCTGATAATCACGCTGACCTTTCGCAATACAACATCAAAGAGCTCCGGATATTCTCTCTCGCTCTCTGATTTTGATGACAGCGACGGCAGGTTTACGATAGGAGAGGGCGACGGAAACACCTCCGGTACATACAGCGTTATGGGCATATTCAAGGTTGAACTGAACAGTATAACGGCAGAGGGCGGGAGCCCCGTATACAGCGTTGGAGAGCACAGCGGAAAATATCTCGCGAAATACGTCACCTCGGCGGGAACGTCACGCACAACCGCAGACCCTTTCAACATAGTCACGGGAGTTATAGCCCCGGAGGACGGCGAGGTCACATGCACCTTCAGTATTTCCGT
>CAKVBG010000130.1 GCA_934725345.1 uncultured Eubacteriales bacterium | reverse complement strand
GAGGTGAGATCCGCGTCAATGACAGCATCTCGGCGGAAACATTCTTTGCCACTGCAACCGACACCGACGGTAATCCGGTCGAAGTCATCGCACAGTTGATCGGCGGAACGAAAATCGCTGGCAACAGCATCACCGTTCGTCTTATCGCCACCGGAAAATATGACATTTATACCGTCAAGACCATTTCCGGCATCAAAGTTTACGGTGCGCCTTCGTTGATCTATAATTCCGATAAAAAAGATGTCAATCTTTCGGATTCTTTGGATGCGGCGCTCTTTGGTGCAAGTGCGGAAGACACTTATCACGAGACTTTAACCGTCAGTGTAGTTGTAAAAGAAGGTGCATGTCAAGGCGGCAATATTGTCACGATCATTCTTTCCACTACCGATAAAGCCGGAAACACCACCTCTGCGGAGCTTGCAAATGTCAAAGTATACGATGTTCCCGACATTACCGGAAACATCGAAAATGCGGAAATGAAGGATACCGATGTTCTTACCGACGCGCTGTTTGGCATATCCGCAAAAGACAGTTTCGGAGAAGCACTGACCGTCGACATGGTGATAGAAGACGGCGTGTTTGCCGCAGGCAACACGCTTGCCGTTCGTTGTTCTGCGAGCGACAGCAAAGGAAATCACAATTCCGTTATATTTACGGTGAAAATTTACGGAACGCCTTCCATCAGCGATGCAAGCAATACCGCGTTTTCCGACAAAGACGATATCTCTGCATCTTCTCTCGGAATTATCGCAAAGGACAGCTTCGGTAATCCCCTATCGGATGTAACGCTGGAACTCATCGACGGTGAACACATCGCCGGCGCAACTCTGACTTATCGGATTACCGTCACCGACCGTCTCGGAAATATCAATACAAAAGTAATTTCCGATATTCGGATTTACGGCACACCGACCATCTCCTACGATGCCGAAAAAGTGCGCATGTCGGTTACCGATGAAATAAACGAATTGCTCTTCTCCGCTACGGCAAAAGACAGCCATGGCGGTGTCCTTCCCGTTCATGTTACCTTGAACAGCGGTTCGCTTGCGGGTGGTAATACGGTAACCTTCCTGCTCTTTGCAACCGACGCTCTCGGAAACACCTGTGAAATCGTTACGCGGGAGATCAAGGTCTACTCTGCCGACGATATCCGTTTAATTTACGATACCTTGTCGGGCAATATCAACATTATAAAGAAGTCATCAAGAGGAGAAGAGTTTTCCGCCCGTGCTTTCAATTCCTTCGGTGATGAATGTGAAATTCATCTCGAGGCGGCTGAAGGGTACACGCTTGCCGGCGGCAATATGATCAATCTTTATATTGTTGCTGCCGACATTCTCGGAAATGAAGTCCGGAGTGAACTTATTTCCGGCATCAAGGTCTACGACATGCCGGTGTTGACCTACGGTAGAGCGTACAACTATATTCGGAGAAACGAAAGTCCTTATGAGCTTTTCGCTCTCGCAGACAGTTTCGGCAAAGAAATGCTTTTCAATGTTGAAATCATAAGTGGGTCGCTCGAATCTTCGGAAACCATTGTATATCGCATTACGGCGCAGGACAAGGCGAAAAATATCTTCAGCCAAGACTACACATTGTATGTTCTTTCCGAAGGTGAATCCGTTTTGGAGCTGTATCGCAACGGCGAAAAAGTCGGAGAACAAAGGGTCTACAAAAATCAGGGCTATTCCCTGCCCTATTATCCCGGCTATGCTGTTGAATGGTTCCTCGAAGACACCGCATTAACAGACCAAAACGCCGTTTCACTGTCTCCGTGGGCGGAAGATAGCGGCATTTTCAAAGTATATACCATTCCAAGACTGCTTGTGTATTCTATTACTTATGAGCTGAACGGTGGTATCAATGACGATACAAATCCTTTCAGTTATACCACCGAGGATGAAATAATACTAAAAAATCCGACTCGTATGAATTATGTCTTCGCCGGTTGGAAAGAAGGCGACTCCATTCCCATCGGTTCAATAGGCAACAAGACTTTTACCGCTACATGGACGCCTGTCAAGTATGACATTACCTATGTGCTAAACGGTGGTACCAACGACAAGGCGAATCCTTCGGGTTATACCATTGAAGACGAGGTAACGCTCAAAGAACCGTCCCGCGTTGGTTATGCCTTTGCGGGATGGAAGGAGGGTAATACGATTGAGATCGGTTCCACGGGTGCAAAAACCTTCACTGCCACATGGACGCCCGTCAGATACGACATCACCTATGTGCTGAACGGTGGTACCAACGACAAGGCAAATCCTTCGGGCTATACCGTTGAAGACGAGGTAACGCTCAAAGATCCGACTCGTTCCAATTATATCTTCTCCGGTTGGAAAGAAGGCGACTCCATTCCCCTCGGTTCAACAGGCAATAAGACTTTTACCGCCACATGGA
>CAKVBG010000129.1 GCA_934725345.1 uncultured Eubacteriales bacterium | reverse complement strand
ATGGGAAAGTCTTGCAGCACACGTCAAACCCGAAGGCCCAGAACCTACAATCGCAATTTTCCCCTTAGATTTATTTTTGCACTCAGGTTTTGAAAAATTCAATTGTTTATCTGCAACGTACCTTTCAAGCTTGCCAATAGCAACGGGTTCTCCGCTTTTGCCCCTTATACACCTCGCTTCACACTGAGTTTCTTGAGGACAAACTCTACCACAAATCGACGGTAGAAAATTGTCTTTGTGGATAGTTTCATAAGCCTCAGCGATACGCCCTTGCGATACGCAATTTATAAACCCGGGAATATCTATCCCCACGGGGCATCCTTGAACACATGGTGGTTTTTTGCATCCCAAACATCTCAAAGACTCTTTCAATGCACTTTGATCATCAAAGGTTTGCTCCACCTCCTCGAATGTAGTTTTTCTTTTTTCAAGTTCTAATGTTTTAGATGATTCTTTTAATTTGCTCTTATTTATCATATTCTAAACACCCTTAAATAAATTACAGTATTTTTCTCTAGATTTAGTTTCTTCTTCAATAAAGTTGCGATTTCTTATACTTGCCTCTTCAAAATCCACCTTATGACCATCAAAATCCGGGCCATCAATGCAAGCAAACTTGATTTTACCATCCACCTTCAAGCGGCATCCCCCACACATTCCCGTCCCGTCAATCATAATCGAATTCATACTTACAATGGTTTTTACTTTGTACTTTTGCGTGACCTTACAAACTGCATTCATCATTGGGATAGGTCCAATAGCAATGACCATATCGCACAAAGGATTTTTGCTTAGTTCTTCGGAAAGTGCATCTGTAACGAACCCTCGGTCACCATTAGATCCATCATCAGTAACAATCCTGGCCGAAGCATCAATTTGTTTCATAGGACCGTCAAGGATAATTAAATCTTTGTTTCTAAACCCTAAAATAACCCGCGCACGACCATTTTTGTTTTTGATTTCTTTAGCAATAGGATATGCCACGGCCGTTCCAACACCTCCAGCTACAACTATTGCTTTTGTGCCCTCTTCAATGTGTGTGGGTTTGCCTAAAGGCCCTACTAAATCTAGTATCTGTTCTCCTTCGCATTTTTTATCCAACTTGAGAGTGCTGGTACCTACTTTTTGATAAATTATTTCAATAGAACCTTTTTCAGGATTACAATCAAAAACAGTGAGCGGTATTCTTTCGCCTTTCTCATCTACCCGAAGGATGATAAACTGACCAGCCTTTACACTTCGGGAAATTTCAGGAGCAGATAGTTTCATTTTTGAAACCGTGGGATTTAAAGCTTCTTTTTTTAATATTTTAAACATAATTAAACCCTTCTAATTAAAATATATATGAACAAGATAACACGCTATCTCTTAAAGGTAAGTAAAACTGGTATATTTGAATATTTTTAAATAAACTCAGCTTTCTTGGCACTATATTATTACTGAATAATATCACTATTTCTTTAATTACGCAACTAAATGTATTATAATTCTAACCCTGTAGACCTCTTAAATTTTATAGAGTTTGAAGGAGAAATTATGAATAATTACGTTTTGAGTTGCTGTTCTACTGTTGACCTTTCCAAGCAGGACCTTCAAGAAAGAAACATTAGCTACATACCTTTTCATTTTTTCATGAATGAAAAACATTTTTACGACGACCTCGGTGAAACTATTACCCCTAATGAATTTTATCAAAAGCTCAAAGAGGGCGTTGATGTTAAAACATCTCAAGTGAATAGTGAAGAATTTATAGAATATTTTACACCCTTTTTGAAAGATGGAAAAGATATTTTGCATATCTGTCTTTCTTCAGGAATTTCAGGAGTTTACGGTTCTGCTCTGATAGCACAAAAAGAACTTCAACAACAATTCCCTGAAAGAAAAATATACATTGTGGATTCCTTAGGAGGCTCGGCTGGATACGGACTTATAATGGATAAACTAGCCAAGCTGAAAAACGATGAAAATTACTCTATTGATCTTCTCCGCGACTGGATAGAACAAAACAAATTAAAACTTCACCACTGGTTTACCTCAACAGATTTATCGTTTTACGTTAAAGGTGGTAGAATTTCCAAAGCTTCCGGTTTTGTTGGGGGACTCCTTAAGATATGTCCGGTTTTAAATGTTAGCAAAGAAGGCAAACTCACACCCATACTTAAAGTACGCTCAAAACCTAAAGCCCTTTTAGAGATGCTAAATAAAATGGTTGAGAACGCCCAAGACGGTCTAGACTATTCTGAAAACTGTTTTATTTCTCACTCGGCGTGTTATGAAGACGCTAGAACTTTAGCAGATTTAATAGAACAAAAATTCCATAAAATGAGTGAAAAAGTAAAAATAACAGATATAGGTCCCACTATAGGAAGTCATTGCGGCCCCGGCACAATAGCACTTTTCTTCTGGGGA
>CAKVBG010000128.1 GCA_934725345.1 uncultured Eubacteriales bacterium | reverse complement strand
GTATAACCTCGTTTCTATACGAAATGCCCTCGTATTATAGCACAGGTGTTCGGAAAAATCCAGAAGAAAATAGGAGGGGCCGCAGCCCCTCCCATGGGTTTACTTGTCCTCCGGGAGCGTATCGATTGGCAGATGCTCCAAAGGAACTTCGCGGTAAGAATTCAAAAGTGTCTCAGCTTCTTCCCGGCTCAAGTCTTTGACAATATGAATGCCGCTAAGGCTCAGGCCGAAGCAATCATTGGCAATGTCGTAGACCAGGCGATTCTGCACGATCAGGTTTCCCTGCTCTACGGTATAGAAGCAATAGAGCTTGTAGGCCTGCCCCACCTCTTCGTAGGTTTTCAGAACGTTGTTTTCGCAGAGGGAAACCGTTCCGTGAATGCCAAAGGCCTTGTCCCCTTCTGTCAATACCGGGGCGGTTTTTCCATCCTTCATGGTATAGAGGCTGGAGTTTCCGTCTTCGCCCCAGAAAATGCACTCGTCGGTGCCGTCTCCGTCCAGGTCAAGAAGCGCGTATTCCGTCACTGCCCCCAAAACCATGCGAAGCTTCTGGTAGCTATCCTGGGCAAAGGGGTCGTCCGCGTCCAGCATGGCCTCATACTCCGCATCAGCCTTTTGAAGCTGCGGAAGTACAGCATCAACATCCGGCAGTTTCGTTTGAACGGAAAAGTGAATATGTTCTGCCAGCCATTCGATGTCCCGGTCTTGCATATCCACTCGAGGGCCGTCGCCATCATTTAAGTACCAGGAAGCCGGGAAGACCGCATAGACAAAGGCATCCTCCCGGTCACAGATGAGATACCCTATGCTGTCAGAAACCACGACCAAAACAGGAACACCGTCACTTCTCGTATAAGTCCATTCCCGGGCAGAAGCCACCAGATTGACGATCTTGGTGCCCATGAAGCCCTTTTTATTACAGTTCAGCACCAAATTGGTAGCATAGTCCCAGGAAAAGGCCTGGTCGACGACATGAAAGTCCGTCCAAAGGGAATAGCTGCCGGATTCAAAAAAGCTGCAGCCCCGCAGTTCAAAACTTTCGTCCGTGCCGGAAATCAGCGGCTCCTGAATGCCGAGGGCATTCCACCCCAACTCCCAATCATAATGGTAGGCCGTCGCCATTCGTCCCGCCAGCTTCAAATCGTATTTCTTCGCGATTTCGTCCAGCTTGTCCACCATCTCCTGGGAGTAGACGTCGTAGGCGTCATACTCCTCCGGCGCCTGGAATTTCCCCTGGGCGGCCATATAGATGGTGTGGTCGGTATCGTAGCCCTTGCAGAATTCATACCACTCCTTGGCGGCCTTCTGCTCCGGGGTGTTCTCTAGGCCCTGGAGGGACAGAACTGTTTTTGTGACCTCCGTTGCCTCGTGTCTTTCCCCATCGGCATCAATCCAGGCCGGTGCCGTGGTTGCGTATTCGTCCAGCTTCAGCTGCTTCGTGCTGAGGGCAGCAACAGCGCAGCCCATAAAAATTGCCATTGCGGTAATGATCGCCGCAATCAGAAGGGTTTTCTTGTATTTCATCGTCCGTTTCCTTTCCGCAGGCCGATGACCGGATGCGGAAAGGATGTTTTGCAGCAGGGCATCCTTTTCCTGCTGCGTCAATGCTGCGGAGTCGAATGCCTGCTTTATTTTCTGTTCCTTCATTCCAAATCACCGCCTAACATAGATTTCAGTTGTTTCCGGGCACGGGAAAGCCTGGTGCGGACCGTGGGCTGGGGACAGTGCAGGAGTCCGGCAATTTCTCGGGTGGTATAGCCCTCATAGTAGTAGAGATACACCGCCGTTTTATAGTCCGGGGGTAAGCGGAAAATCGCCTCCAGCACCGGATTTGCTTCCGGCCCTCTGTCCCCTGCCAGCTCCGTATGCTCGTCCAGATCCTCATCGGTTCGGTAAAGCCGTTTCAGCTGATCCTTGCACAGATTGGATGCCGTAACGATGAGCCACGCCTTTTCGTGCCGCTGGTTTTCGAAGGTCTTCCCGGAGGCGATGAGCCGCAGGAAGGTCTCCTGGACCATGTCCTCCGCCTCCGGCTTGTTTTTCATAAAGGAATAGCAGATACGGTAGACCGTATCAATTTGCCGATGATAGATTTCCGTGATCTCTTTGTCCGTACGCAACAAAGAAGCCATGGTCACCACCTCCTCTCACCTTAGATACGACCGGCAGGCGCAATTTGTTTCATTTTCAAAAAAATCAGCGTGGAAGCGTCCACGCTGATTTTTATAGGGAGGCCCCCCTCAATCCCAGAGGCAGCTCCAATTCTTTACGAAATATTCCACGCCGGAGTACACCGTGGTCACCACGATCACAATGGAGACCACCAGGCCCACCACCGTATTGGTGGGGAAGAGCAGCCAGGCGATGATGCCCACCATGGTGCTGGCGGTCTTCACCTTTCCGCTCCAGGCGGCGGCGATGACGC
>CAKVBG010000127.1 GCA_934725345.1 uncultured Eubacteriales bacterium | reverse complement strand
TTCATATCCTCTATCCAAATGGCTAAGCCCATTTATTACGGTTTTTCCTTCCGCACTTAAACCTGCAACTACAAGTGCAGCTGCTCCACGCAAGTCCATCGCTTTTACTTTTGCACCTGAAAGCCGTTTAACACCATCTACTATTGCAACTTTGTCTTCAACTTTTATATCCGCTCCGAGCCTTAAAAGCTCACCCACGTGCTTATACCTATTTGAAAAAATATTTTCAACGAACATACTAGTACCATCAGCTATTGTGGTCATCGCCATAACGGGCGCCTGGGCATCTGTGGGAAATCCGGGATACGGCATCGTCCTAATTAAACGATTTGAACACAGCCGGGACGGAGAATCAATTTTTAAGCTATTATCCTTAGAAAACTTTACTATACATCCCGCCTCTTCAAATATTGGAACAGCCGAGCTTACGCTTTCTTCAGAGATACCGCTTAAAATAAGTTTGCCGGCCGTTGCAGCACAGGCTGCCATGTAAGTTATAGCAACGATTCTATCAGGTATTACTGTATGCTCTGTTCCGTGAAGCTTCGATACCCCTTCAATAATGATACTACTATCGCCATAGCAAGTTATTCTAGCACCACATTTGTTTAAAAAATCAGTTAAATCAATTATTTCAGGTTCACGTGCGGCATTTTTTATTGTAGTTGTACCACTTGCAAGTACAGCGGCCAAAATCAGGTTTTCCGTAGCACCTACACTCGGGAATGAAAGTGTAATCGTGCAACCCCTGAGTCCGTGCACTGCCTCACATTCTAAAATTCCATGACTCTCATTTACAGTAAGACCAAGTTGCCGAAGTCCTTCAAGATGTAAATCAATGGGCCTAGGACCAAGCTCGCACCCCCCAGGTAGAGATAGTTTAGCTTTTTTCATAATAGCTACCAATGAACCTAAAAATATTATAGACGATCTCATCTCTCTCATCAAGAAGTCAGGTATATCATTTTTAGAAATACCTTTTGAGTTAATAGTCAAAGTGTTACCCTCAAACTTTGTTTTACAACCTAAGTACTCCAATACCTTTATCGTTACTTGTACGTCCGAGATATTTGGACAGTTATGAATTACACATTCGTCTTTGCAAATAATGCTTGCGGCAAGTATCGGTAATATACTGTTTTTCGCTCCTTGAATTTTTATTTCTCCTTCTAAACGCCTTGAGCCCTCAATTATTAATTCAGACACCTCTTCTCACCCCTCCAAAATATGTTGTGGACTTACCTAAAATGTTATCCTCTCTTATTATTGACAAGTAACTTAGGGTAAATCCTTTCATATTGAGTATAATATTCGATAAGGAATATGGTGTGATAGTAGATGCATTCCACGCACTTGACATAACCAGCTAGACAGATATTATATAATCAATGAATAAATGGAAATTATTTCTATAAAGAATCCTATAAAAACATTTTTGGAGGATAAATAATGAACAAAAAAATAATTTTGAATATAATTTCTTTACTGGTTCCCATTGGACTTATAGTATATTTTTTAGTTTCCGAACAAGGGCTTATGGACCTGGTAGAAAATATTTCAAAATTTAATAAACCTTGGATTTTAATTGCCGTAGGATGTCAGGCGGCAATGGTATTAGTTGACGGATTTATTCTATATAGATTAATTAAAAGCTACGACGAAAATTATACTCCTAAAAAAGCATTTAAGGCAACCGCAGTCGGGCAGTTTTATAGTGCTATCACACCTGCTGCAGTGGGGGGACAACCTATGCAAGTTTACTGCTTAACTAAACAAAAAGTAGATACTGCAGTGGCTTCGTCCTGCCTTTTGCAAAAGTTCCTTGTCTATCAGACCACAATAACTATATACTCATTTGTTGCTATGCTGTGCAATCTGGATTTATTTTACGGACAACTTAAAAATCTTATGCTAAGTTTAGCCCTATTTGGATTTTTATCCCATTTAATTGTTGTAGTGTTCATTTTCATATTTTCCTTCAATCAAAAGCTTTCGCACGCAATAGTTAAGTTTGTTTTTAAGCTTTTATCAAAAACTAAATTGGTTAAGAATCCTTCTGAGACGATACAAAAATTAGAACAGCAAATTCGATTTTTCCACGAAAGCAACACCAAACTTTACAAAAATAAAAAATTGCTAATTAGTATGTTTATCCTCACGGCAGTTCAATTAACATTCATGTTTGCAATTCCTTTCACAATTTATAAAGCTTTCAATCTAAGCGGTGCTCACCCGTTAGATATGATTACCGCTCAAGCTTTTGTAACAATGGTTTCAGCTTTTATGCCACTGCCCGGAGGCTCAGGAGCTGCAGAAGGTAGCTTTTATGTCTTCTTTAAAATATTTTTTATGGAAAACACTATAAAATCTGCTATACTTATTTGGAGAATTATAACTTATTTTATGACTATACTGGTGTTTGCACCATTTTCAAATATC
>CAKVBG010000126.1 GCA_934725345.1 uncultured Eubacteriales bacterium | reverse complement strand
GTAGCTGCCACCTTTCAAATCCAAAATGCGGCGGCCATATAACCAATCCGGCCGATATCCGGGAACGTCGGTAAAAATATAACCATCCGGCAGCACAATTTCACCGGAAACCCCTTCCTCTTTTTCCACGATCAGAAGAATATGCTCCTCTTGTCGCTTCCAATGCACGGCAATACGCCCCTTTGTAGTCAATTGCTCACCCCGAGCCTCTTGCAGAGTACTGATAAAATTCGGCTGTACACGAACATAGGACGGTTGCATACGATATGGATTGATCTGCAACCCAGCAATATGGGAAATAAAGAAACCACTGTAATCGGCCGTGAAGTGATGATTGAGCGAAGCCTGATAACCGTTTATCGTTTTCGCAAAGATTTCAGGCACCGATACCATACCAAAATCTGCAACTGTAATACCATAGGAAGGAGCATCTGTCCGGGTAATCATATGATAAGCCAATTCGGCATCTCCAAAAGCAGCCAAAACACGAAAAACTGTTCTGGCGCCGATAATTCCAAAATCAATCCGATCACCGTTGCTATGAATCATTTCCTTTAAACGTCGGTACGCCGGTTCACGTTCGCCATACTCAAAAATATCATAATACAATCCCATTGCTTGTGCGCATTGGCAATTCCCTTTAACTGTGCAAGTATTCCAATCCACGAGATATTTCCGAATAGAGGCATTTAGTTCCTTGCCCAGCAGAGAGGCAAATTGCTGTTGTTCTTTCAATCCAACCACGCCAAACATCCATTCGGCACGCCGGCAGATGCTATAAGCCGTAATCGTATCTGAAACATCATTCGGACATAGGTGATTTTCTCCTCCTCCGCGAAGCGAATGGCAATAATCCCCCAACCCAAATTTCAATATGCCCATGTTGTCCCGCCGTTTGGAAATATAATTGAGGTATCTGAACACAGCGTCCGAGCACTCGAGGAAGAGTGATGCATCTCCCCGATAAAGGTAGGTTTGATAGGGTAATTCTACAATGACCTGATCCCATACCGGTCCATTCCCCCATGCAAACCCCCAACCGGAGGTTGGAATAATACCCGGCAGAGCACCATCTTCACGCTGTGCGGCACAAATCATACGAAGCCACTGCTTATAGCTTCTCTCCACTCCTAAATTCTGCAGCATATGCTCCGCAGAGAGGGCAGCATCTCCCGTCCAACCATTCTTTTCCCGATGCGGGCAATCGGTTGGAAAATAAACAAAGTTAGCCAAATCGCTGATACGTGCATTTTGCTGCAACCGATTGGCAATCGGATCTGAACAGCAAAAACTCCCGCGTTCACACAGATCGGAATTTTGTACGAGCATGGTAACGGTATCCGGTGCAATCTGACTTTCATCCGCACCGATCACCATGACATACCGTCCCCCATGATAGGTGAAAGAAGGGACGTATTCCTCCACACCATTTCCCCTGCATATATATATATCACGCTGTGCGAATCCTTGCGGATAAAATCTTGCAATGTTTTCAAAGGACATTTCACCGTCCGCACTGCAATATTCGGCGCACTGCAGCACAATACGCTGACCTTTCTTTCCCTTAATCTTCAGTTTAGGAACAAAAGCGGCATTTTCTTCAAACTCGAAAATATATCCTTGCTCATTCGTATCCGGTTGATAAAACGCAGTTTTGGAAAGCTCTACAGCCGCCGGGCTGATCTTTTTTGGTAAAACAGTCGGTGCAACATGTCCTTTATAAAACTTTACTGCTTTCAGTTCTTTGGTAATCACTACCCGGTCAGTATCATTCGGCAACTTTTTTCCGCGGGTAACACCGGAGAAAATAGCCGGAGTCCAAGCACTGTCATCAAAATCAGGCGAATTCCATCCATCTGTTTCCAATGTCGCGTTGTAGTGCTCGCCACTTCGCAAATCATCAAATATAATGGGTGAAGGGGCGCAGCGAAAAGTTTCATCAGCTTCAAAGCATAACGTTTTCTCACCGCAGACCGCCTCAAAAGACAACGCCACTTGAGGAGCAGAACGGAAAGAAGCTTTATCAAAATCCCATACAAACCCACCAATTGCATTGGATATTCCGTTTCCAAGCAGCAGCCCGATACAGTTTTTTCCCTGACGAAGCAGAGTATGTACATCATAAGTATCATAAAACAACATCTGATCAGGATTCGAAATATAGGGAGCCAATCGACCGTTGGTAATCTCAACTGAGTTGATCCATAACCGGTAAAATCCAGTGCAGGTCAGCGTAATCAATGCAGAATCCGGCACTGTATCCAGCACAAAAGTTTTACGCAGATAAGGAGCAGGAATCGGCCTATCATAAGTGGCATAGTCGTGTGTAGCTTTCATTAATTTGGATGATAACATACAGATTCTCCCTTTTATAAATTACAATTGGATATCGTTACATCGGCAAACAGCGGGAAATGGTCTGAAGCGGAAAGAGTACACTCATCGGCTATACAACCGTACAC
>CAKVBG010000125.1 GCA_934725345.1 uncultured Eubacteriales bacterium | reverse complement strand
TTAAATGAAGTGCTGAGGATAAACGCAACAATCACCCAACTTGATCTAGGAAGTGAGCTCAAAAGGAACATACAAATTACAACAGTCAACAAGTTTTTTTTGTTTCCTATCTGCACAAAACCACAAAAAGGGAATTTCATTGGAGGAAGAGGGGCATCATCATTGGGTGATGCATTGAAATCAAACACATCACTCACTGAGCTCAATCTGGAACGTGAAGACAAAAGAAACAATACAAATGACATCTATCAACAATAAACTCTTTTCCATTCTCTTCAAATCAACAGTTAATAACATTGGAGAAGGAGGAACAGCATCATTGAGTGATGCTTTGAAGACAAACACTGCACTCACTGCACTCAATATAAGCCGTTTAACACACAAAAAAGGGATGCACACAAATGGCGTACATCAACAATCCACTCTTCCATTCTCATCTAATCAACAGAGAACAATATTGGAGAAAGAGGAGCAAAATCATTGAGTGATGCATTGAAATCAAACACAACAATCACAAAAATCGATTTGAGTTGTGAAGACAAAAGAAACAACACAAATGGCATCCATCAACAACATACTCTTTTCCTTTCTCATAAAATCAACAGGGAACAACATGACAGAAAGAGGAGCAACATCATTGAGTGATGCATTGCAATCAAACACAACACTCACTGTGCTCAGTCTGGAATGTGAAGATAAAGGAACGGCGCACAAATGACATTCATAAACAATCCACTCTTTACCTTTCTCATAAAAACCAACAGACAACAGCATTGGGGAAACTGGAGCAACATCATTGAGTGATGCATTGAAATCAAACACAACAATAACAAAAATAGATTTGTGTTGTGAAGACGAAAGAAACACACAAATGTCATTTATCAACAATCCGCTCTTCCATGTTCATCAAATCAACAGACAACAGGATTGGAGCAAGAGGAGCAGCATCATTGGGTGATGCATTGAAATCAAACACGACACTCATGAAACTCGATCTGAGAAGTGAAAATAAAAGAAACAACAAATAAATGGCATTTATCAACAATCCGCTCTTCCGTGTCCATCAAATCAACAGACAACGACATTGGAGAAAGAGGAGCAACATCATTGGGTGATGCATTGAAATCAAACACAACGCTCACAGAACTCTATATAAGTTGTGAAGAGAAAAAAACAACACAGAGATGGTACTCATCAACAATCCACTCTTTTTCATTCTCATCAAATCAACAGGCAACAAGATTGGAGACACAGGAGCAACATCATTGAGTCGTGCGCTGAAATCAAACACAACACTTTCTCAACTTAATCTCGGGTGTGAGTACAAAAGAAGCAACACATGCAAAATGATGTATTTGCCCTGTCTTGAGGCTAAAGCGCGATAGCCCCCACCTCTCTTCAGAGATTGTGTGGATAGCATGCTGCCAGCTGGTTCACTTGCAGAAGCCTATAGAAAGGACTGTGAAAAGAATATTTTCTATCAACTGATGAATTTTCGTTCTCATCAAATAAACAGGGAACAACATTGGAGAAACAGGAGCAACACTATTGAGTGATGCATTGAAATCAAACACAACACTCACAAAACTCTATCTGTTCAGTGAACACAAAGGAAACAGCACACAAATGACATCCATCAACAATCAACTCTTTCTCCATTCTCATCAAATCAACAGAAAACAAGATTGGAGAAACAGGAGCAACATCACTAAGTGATGCATTGAAATCAAACGCAACACTCACTCAACTCGATCTGTGGGGTAAACACAAAAGTAACAGCACATAAATGGCATCCATAACAATCCGCTCATTCCCATTACCAACAACAAAACAGACAACGTCATTGGAGAAACAGGAACAACATCGCTGAGTGATGCATTGAAATCAAACACAACACTCATTGATCTTGGTCTGGGTGGTGAAGACAAAAGAAACAACACACAAATGAAATCCATCAACAATCGGCTCTTTTTTCATTCTCATCAAATCAACAGGCACCAAGATTGGAGCAAGAGGAGCAACATCATTGAGTGATGCATTGAAATTAAACACAACACTCACCCAACTCAATCTGTGGGGTGAAGACAAAAGAAACAACACACAAATGACACACATCAACAAACAAACCTTCCATTCTCATCACATCAACAGGAAACAATATTAAACAAACAGGAAGAGTATCGTTGATTGATGCATTGAAATCAAACACAACACTCACAAAGCTTGACTTGTGAAGCACAAGGAATGGGGCATGGAACAAAGGGCGTTCGTGGTCACTTTTCCCCATGGTTTTCATCATGGATGGTGATTGAAACACAACACACCCATCACAAACAATCCATTCATGCATGATTCCTCTCAATCAATCACAATGAACATGTATGGAGTGAAAGAGTGTTGATTGATGGCATGGCATGAGTGTTGTGAAAGGGAATGGAATGGAAGAGTGATTGAAGAGGGTTGAAAAGAAGGGTGAAGGGTTGATGGATGAGACTGTTTTGTGTGTT
>CAKVBG010000124.1 GCA_934725345.1 uncultured Eubacteriales bacterium | reverse complement strand
GAACTGTTGATAAAACCAAGAAACCTTTTACGCTCGTCATGCCTCCGCCAAATATAACCGGTAATTTACATATGGGACATGCTTTGGATCAAACTTTGCAGGATATTATCATCCGATTTAAGCGAATGCAAGGATATTCTACTTTGTGGGTTCCCGGAACTGATCATGCTTCAATTGCAACAGAAGCCAAAATATGCCAGCAATTAAGAAAAGAGGGTACTTCTAAAGAAGAAATTGGTCGTGAGGAATTTTTAAAGCGTGCTTGGGAGTGGAAAAAAAATTACGGCGAAAACATAACAAAGCAGCTTAAAAAATTGGGGGTTTCTTGCGATTGGGAAAAAGAGCGTTTTACTTTAGATGAAGGATGCAGTGAAGCGGTCAAGGAATTTTTCGTAAGGCTGTATGAAAAAGGACTAATTTACAGAGGAGAAAGGGTTATCCATTGGTGCCCCAAATGCCGAACTTCCATTTCGGATTCTGAAGTTGATTTTAAGGAGCAAGACGGTAATTTTTGGCATGTTAAATATAAAGTGTGTGATAGCGATGAAGAAGTTATAGTTGCAACAACTCGTCCGGAGACTATCTTTGGAGACGTTGCACTCGCGGTAAATCCTGAAGATGAGCGGTATAAACACTTAATTGGAAAAGAGGTTGTTGTGCCACTTGTGGGGAGAATAGTGCCTGTGATTGCGGACTCTTATGTAGATGTTACTCTAGGAACAGGCGTACTCAAAATTACTCCAGCACATGATCCTAACGATTTTGAGGTAGGGATGAGGCATAATCTTCCTATCATAAATGTTATGGACGAAACTGCACACATGAATGAAAATGCACTTGACCTCAATGGCCTTGACAGATACGAAGCCCGCAAGGAAGTTGTTAATAGGCTTAAATTAAATGGATATCTTTCTAAATGCGAGAGTATTAAACACAGCGTGGGAACATGCTATAGGTGCTCGGAAACTATTGAGCCTAGAATTTCGAAGCAGTGGTTTGTTAAAATGAAATCTCTTGCTGAGCGTGGAATGGAAAACGTAAAAGCTGGTAATATTGAATTCATACCCGACCGATTCAAAAAAGTGTATTATCATTGGATGGAAAATATAAAAGATTGGTGCATTTCACGTCAACTGTGGTGGGGACATAGAATTCCGGTTTGGTACTGTAAAGACTGTGGGGAAATTATTGTTTCTAAAGAGGATGTAAGCGTTTGTCCTAAATGCTCTTCGAAAAATATTGAGCCTGAGCTCGATACTTTAGACACTTGGTTTTCTTCTGCACTATGGCCTTTTTCGGTTTTGGGATGGCCTAAAAAAACGCCCGAACTTGATTACTTTTTCCCGGCAGATGTTTTAGTTACTGGCTACGATTTAATTTTCTTCTGGATTTCCAGGATGATATTTTCTTCACTTGAAATGACTGATAAAGTTCCGTTCTCAAGAATACTAATTCATGGTTTAGTGAGAGATGCCCAAGGACGGAAAATGTCTAAATCATTAGGTAATGGAATTGACCCTATAGAAGTAATTCAAAAATACGGTGCAGATGCTTTAAGGTTTTCTTTAGTGTTGGGTAATAGTCCCGGAAATGACTTTAGAATTTCTGAAGAAAAATTAGAAGCTGGACGTAACTTTGCAAACAAGATATGGAATGCCGCAAGATTTGTGAAGATGAAAGTTTCAAATATCGAAGGTTCAGAAAAACCCTACGAGCCAACTCTTGTTGACAAATGGATAATCACTCGGTTAAACAAGGTAATTGAGGAAGTAACGTTCAATTTAGAAAAATTGGAATTAGGTTTGGCTGCTCAGAAGTTGTATGATTTTATATGGGATGAATTTTGTGATTGGTACTTAGAATTCTCAAAGCTTTTAAACAACCATGAAATATTGGTTTATATTCTTAAGAGTATTTTGAAACTTATCCACCCGTTCATGCCATTTTTGACTGAACAAATTTGGGGATATTTCTCTGAAAATGAAGACTCTATAATGATGCTCGAGTATCCCAAGAGTGACTCTGAAAAAATTGATGAAAAATCAGAGCAAGACGTGCAAGTGCTCATAACAACAATTAAAACTATCAGAAATATGCGCCATGAATTAAGTGTTCCTCAAGGCAAAAAAGTTTCTGTGTTTATTGAATCTGCTCAAGAATGTCATGCAGAACTTTTAAAGAACTGCAGCGAAATGATATGCAAATTAGCAGGCTGTGAGCAGGTACAGTTTAGCGGTTTAGAGAGCGGCTTAAAATGCAAAACTTCGGTAGATGAGTATTCTAAGATTTATATCCCGCTGGCTCAGTTAATTGATAAAGACCTGGAGCTTAGTAAATTAAATAAACAATTAGACGATTTAAATAAACAGCTCGAAGGGGTTATCAAACGACTTTCAGATAATAATTTTATGTCAAAAGCACCGGCGAAAATAATCGAAGGTGCAAAGGATATGGAACGTAAGCTGAGAAGCAAAATTGAGAATACGAAGGAAAGTATTTTAGAAATTAAAAATTTGTGACG
>CAKVBG010000123.1 GCA_934725345.1 uncultured Eubacteriales bacterium | reverse complement strand
ATAACAAAGTAAGAGAAGCGGCGAGGAGGTGCGGATACAATGAAACAGCTGCTACATGCCTTGTACATTACAGAGCCGGATGTTGTCGTGAGAAGGGAAGGGGAGTCTCTGCTTGCAGTGCGCGGCGACGGACAAAAAGACCGTATTCCGTTGCATTTGCTGGAGTAAGTCGTCATCTTTTCCAGCGCTGCCGTGTCGCCTGCGGTGATGGCCGCCCGTGAGTATCCGGAGAGGGTTCGGAAGAAAATCTCACAGGCGGCTTTGCGCAATTGGCGGTTTTGCCTATAAGAATGGAATATAATGTGCAATCTAAACAAAGAAGGAGCGCGGAGGTTGAAAGAATACAGACGATATGCTAAAATTGTCAGGAGAGTCTGAGATCCTTCCACAAGAACAAAAAAGAGAGGATGAGTTATTTGGGCAGGGTATTAACGATTCTGGAGGTTTCGCAAAAGCAAAACTATATTTTCTCCAGTAAAAGGCTGAGGGCGAATGCAGAGCGCTCCGATGAGATTGCTTATGTAACGGGAAGCGAATTCTTCCGTGAAAGTGCGCGGGATTTATATGACGAGCGGCAGAATCTGGTTTATGCGGGCGGCGGGCATACAGTGCTTCAGTTTGACAGCAGAGAACAGGCGGTTGCCTTTACCCAAAAAGTGACTGAGGCGGCGGTACGCCGATTTGACGGTATGGAGATGTTTGCTACGAGCATCGCCTATGACGAAAGCAAGACGGCAGGCGAAAATCTGACGGCTCTGACTGCCGCGCTGGAACGAAAAAAAGCACTTCGAGAGCATTCGTTCCGCCGGACAAGCTTCGGCGTTGAGGCGTTGGATCGCTTCCAAAGCTATCGTCCGTGCCGCGTCGAAGAACCGAATGCAGGCGTGCGAAGGGTGCCGAGTGCGCTACCGGCAGCTCCTGACGGATGGACGTATCCGACGCAGTTTGAAGACCTGACGGGCGACAACTTCATTGCCGTAGTACATATCGACGGAAATGCAATGGGCAGCAGAGTAAACGGACTGTATGAACAGTGCGGCACGGACTGGGAAGAGTGCAGGACGAGCCTTCGGCAGTTCAGCGAAGGCATCCAGGCGGATTTTGAATATGCATTTTGCCAAACCGTACAGACCTTGATCGATTCCTATGATGCCGTAGAGTTACCGGCGTTACCGATCCGACCGATCATCCTGGCCGGTGATGACGTCTGCTTTATCACGTCCGGAAAGATCGGATTGGAGAGTGCAAGAGTGTTCCTTGAGCATCTTGCGGCATTGACCAATCAGAAGGACGGAAAAGCCTACGCAGCTTGCGCCGGTGTTGCGCTGGTACACAAAAAATACCCGTTCCATCAGGCCTATAATTTGGCGGAGGAGCTGTGCAGCAACGCCAAGCGATACGGGACGTCTATTGACAAGGAAGGACGCGTATCCGCCATGGACTGGCATATCGAATTCGGCCAGCTGAAAGGAAGTCTGTCCGGTATTCGCGAGGATTATGAAACGGAGGATGGCTGCCGGTTGGAGCTGAGGCCGGTATCGGTGGTCGTCCCGGCTGAGGTTGACAGCGCGCCAGCGGGTCAGAGAACCTACGACTTTTTTAAAGCCATGTGCAGCGCCATGAAAAACGAGTACGGAAAGATCGCTCGCAGTAAAATCAAGGAGCTGCGAGAGACGCTCAAGCAAGGCGAGGTAGAGAGCGTGTTCTTCCTCCGGGATAAAAAGGTGCAGGATCTGCTGTATCACGGCTTCGATGCGCTGTATCGGACGGATCAAGCAAAGGCGGAGGCGTATCGCGAATTGATCAGAAGTAGACAGGGAATGCGCAAGGAAGCATTTGTAAATCTTGACGGCTCGAAGAGATGTCTGTTCTTTGACGCAATCGAGATGATTGATCACTGCGACTTTTTGGAGGTGACGGAATGAACCGGAGAATCACACTTCATGTGCAGATGAGATTGCTCTCCGACACAATTCTGGGTGCAGGCTACAGTATCCCGGGTGGAGAAGACATTGCCGTACGCAAAGATCAAAATGGCTATCCTTATTTGAAGGGCAGCACGCTCAAGGGCCTTCTGCGAGAGAGCATCGAAAACTGGCTCGTATGGACGGGCGGCTGTGAAGCAGATATTGATGCCTTGATGGGTGCATCCGGGTGGGTCGGACTTACGGATTCCCGGCGGGTTCAATTCTCTGAGTTTCAAATGCAGAATCCGCCCGACACACCGGAAGAGTGCTATGAAACAAGAACCTTCACATCGTTGACGGATGCTGGAACGGTAGAGAGAGGGACCCTTCGCATGGCAGCCTGCATCCGTAGAAATGCGATTTTCGTTGGAGAAATAGACTGCGCTGGCGAAGACGAGGCATTGATGAAAAACGTGCTCGCTTCGATCAAGTGGGTCGGTACGATGCGTAGCAGAGGGTTTGGACGGGTGCAGTTTGCCGTGGAGCGCAGAACAATTGAAAGCTATGATAAAGAAACTATAGGAAGAGAGAATGCTGGTTTAGGAAAGCAGTTATTATGCGAGA
>CAKVBG010000122.1 GCA_934725345.1 uncultured Eubacteriales bacterium | reverse complement strand
GCGAGCCATAACCTCCACCGGCATACATCCTTCATAAACTCTTAAATCCTGAGTATCTACGTCGTGTAGGGGAGCACGCTCCGCATTTATAAGTTGGTCGTAAAAGTTTTCATATTCTTCTTTGCTCAAGGGGCAATTTAGATAGTCGTTTCCATCACCTTTACCATATCTAGAGGCGAAAAAAGCATGGTTCATATCTATGCTCTCAAACGTCACAATTGGAGCAGCCGCATCAAAAAAACTAAGCAATCCACCTGTTTGTTCTTTGATTGTTTTCGCCAGACTATCCGAAGTAAGTGGTCCGCTTGCAATTATAGTTATATTATCTCTAGGAATTTCTGAAATTTCCTGCGAAATAACATTTATCAGCTTATGGTTTTTAACTTTTTGTGTAACTAATTCTGAAAATTTTTCTCTATCCACTGCCAAAGCTCCACCCGCGGGTACTTCGGATTGTTTAGCACAAGATATTATCAAAGAATTAAGTAGCTCCATTTCATGCTTAAGAAGACCTGCAGCACTGTCAATTCGACGAGCTTTAAAAGAGTTAGAACAAACAAGCTCACATAGCTTCTCACTTTTGTGGGCAGGCGTAAATTTTTTGGGTTTCATCTCATACAAATTAACTTTAATTCCACGATTAGCTATCTGCCAGGCAGCCTCACACCCAGCAAATCCCCCTCCAATAACGTTTATAGTTTTAATTTTCTTCACCTACTTTTTCATAACCGCATCCTTCAGAAGCGCAGTAAATTTTTGCCTTCTTTCCGTTTTTCTTATACAAAATCCCAGAACACCTTGGACATTTTTCGTTCAAAGGCTCATCCCACGAAACAAAATCACACTTCGGATAGTTATTGCATCCATAAAAAACTCTTTTTCGCTTTGTTGTCTTGCGGATAACCTCTCCTCCACATTTCGGGCACTTAACCCCTATTTCATCAACAAACTTTAAAATATTTTTGCACTCAGGATATCCCGAACAACCTATAAACTTGCCATATCTACCCCTTTTTACAAGCATAGGTTTTCCGCATAAATCACAAGTTTTATCTATCTGATCCTCCTTCAGAGAAATTTTTACCCCTTCCATATCTTTTTTTGCTTTCTCAAGCATTTTTAATAGCTCGGCATAAAAACTCTCCAAAGTGGACGTCCACTGAGTTTCTCCTTTGGCAATCTCATCAAGATTGTTCTCCATTTGAGCAGTAAACTTCAAGTTCACTATCTTAGCAAACCGCTCGGTCATTAATTTGTTAACAACCTCTCCCAGTTCAGTTGGCTTTAAAGATTTACCATCCTTCACAACATATTCTCTAAGAGTGATAGTGGAAATGATAGAAGCATAAGTTGACGGTCTACCAATACCCTCCTCCTCAAGTGCCTTGATGAGAGAAGCTTCCGTATATCTGGCCGGCGGTTCGGTGAAATGCTGATTAGGTTTCAAAGATTTAAGTTTGAGAGGTAATTTTTCAGAAAGCTCCGGTAAGATTTTAGCTTTTTCTTGTTCGCAATCGTTACCTTCAACATATAGAACCATGAACCCATCAAATTCAATTGTATAGGCAGAGGCTTTAAAAATATATTTTTGAGTTTTATCCTCCGATATTTCCTTGGAAGCCAGCACATCTACTTGGGTAGTATTTTGAATGCAGTTTGCCATTTGGCTAGCAATAAACCGCTCCCAAACGAGTTTATAAATTTTATACTGGTCCGTGCTAAGACTGCTTTTTATCTCTTCAGGGTTTAAATTAGGTATGGTAGGCCTGATAGCTTCATGACCATCCTGTGCATTTGCTTTGATTTTAAATTTTCTAACAGTCTCAGGTAAATACTTTTTGCCCCAACGTCCTGAAATATAGTCTCGAGCACCTTGCACTGCGTCTTCTGAAACTCTTAAAGAGTCAGTTCTCATATAGGTGATAAGACCTGTAGGCCCATTGCCATCAATTTCAATACCCTCATAAAGCTCCTGAGCAGCGCGCATTGTTCTTTTAGCAGTAAAATTTAATTTTCTGGAGGCTTCCTGTTGGAGAGTAGAAGTTATAAATGGTGGCGTTGGGGATTTTCTTCGTTTTCCTTTTTTTAGTTTATAGACTTCATATTTTGAATCTTCTAAATTTGCAAGTATGTCTTTGGCTTGAGCTTCGTTTTTAATATCTATTTTATTTTTTTCATCACCATAAAACAAAGCTTTAAAGCATCTCCTAGAGCCTTTGGGAATAAACTCAGCGTCAATTGTCCAGTACTCTTCAGGTACAAATTTTCTGATAGCATTTTCTCTGTCTACTATCATTCTCACGGCTACAGACTGCACTCTACCTGCCGAAAGCCCCTTATAAATTTTTTGAGAAAGAAACGGACTGACTTTGTATCCAACAAGTCTATCCAGTACGCGCCGGGCTTGCTGGGCGTTAACCAAATTTATATCCACCCGACGAGGTGAGTTTATTCCTGCAAACACCCCAGATTTGGTTATTTCGTTAAAAGTCACTCTGTTTTTTTCTTCTAAATCGAGTCCTAAAAGATATGCAAGATGCCAAGAAATTGCCTCACCTTCTCTATC
>CAKVBG010000121.1 GCA_934725345.1 uncultured Eubacteriales bacterium | reverse complement strand
CTGCTCTGCGGCTGCTTCTGCCTTTGCAAGAGCAACCTTTCGCCGCTTGTTTCTTGCCCACTCTGCTTTCCGCTCCCGGTCGCAGATTTTCTTGCAAGCTTTGCAATACTTTTGGCTGATGTAGGCGTACCAGTCCGTATTATAAGCATCGCCAATAATGACACCGCACCGCTGGCAGTATTTTACTTCCTGCATGTTCAAGCCCTCTTTTCTACCACTCCCCCACGGAAAATAGGGGTCTGTTTGGTCTGTGTTTGGTCGCTGTTTTGTCGTCCGTTTTGTCCATGCCGTACCGCTGTTTCTGGCAGCTGCTGCAAGAGGGAAGAGAGGGACTGCCGGAGGGCTGCACGTTCTGCCTTTGCAGCGGTCAGGATTGCCGGGAGAGCCGCTGTGCTGCCGTCTGTGGGGGCGAATGTATAGGTATGCTGTTTGGTATCCTCAGATTGAAACGCCGTGGAGCAGGTCACTTGCTGGCTCTCTGGTGGGGTGATCTCTAAGTAAGTAATCAGTTCTTCCAGTTTGTCCAGTCGTTCCCGAATCTCTTGGATCTGGTCAACGACTGCCATCGCTGCTGGATAGTCCAGCCGGTCAGGTTCTGGCTCTGGTGAATCTTCTTGCATGGCGTTGAACCTGCTCCGGAGATGTTGGAAAAGAATTGGTGTGCCGTAGTACAAGACAAAAAAGGCAACCGCTCCGGATAGAATCAAGATATTCTCCAGCATGTTACACCCTCTTTTCTTTCGCATCTTTCGCTTCTTTCTCTTTCTTTCACCATCAAACGCCTGCTTTCATCAATTGTACAAGGCTTTTCAGCTTTTCCCGTGCAGCTGCCTGCTCTGCTGGTGTATAGTCGTTGTCTTCATTCACTATGATAAATTCATATCGTGCTTTCAAGCGTTTTTGTATGCACTGCATAACGTGTTTTTGATAGGGAAACGGCAGATCAAGCCGCCATCTGCAAGGGCTTCTCTGCTCTATACAAGATTCTGGAAACGTTCCCAAATAAGCAAACCATTCTTGCAACTGAATGGAGAGTTCAAACGGTACACGAAACCATTCATAAAACGGTTGCTTGCATACATGCCGGAGAAAGCCTTGAATCGCCATTTCTACAGTCTGGAAGTTTTGAACTCTCTGTTCTGCATCGTAGAAATAAAGGCAAAAAGCGTATCTGCATTTTATATCAAAATTCGCTTCTCTGTTCATTGCAATTAAACTTTCCATGCTGTTCACCCCACGATCAACCGAATAGCCGTGCGAAAACCAGCTGCAAAAGCTGTTTCCTGTGCATTGCCGCATAGATCCAATAGATCGTTAATCGCCTCTTCTGTTTTTTTCTCGCTGCATGCTTGCAAATAACTATCACGAAATTTTACAAAAAGGCATCGACTATATGCCGTTTCCAGTTCATTTTCTCTCAGGTCTTCCGTATCAATCAATGATTGATAGAGTTTTTTTAAAGCATCGTTCATTTCAAAATCCTTTCTGATTTGGTATCACAATTCTGTGAAACCAATGATTGACACGCCCGAAAAGAAATGCTATAATCATGTAGCAAGGTCTTTTCAGGCTTTTGTGTGTGGGTTGTAAGTGCTTTTTGGCTTGGTAGGCGTTAGGCACTTACAGCCTTATTTTTTTGCAACGACAGCGGGGAAGGGGTGTAAGTCAATTCTTCATAGATCGCTGCTTTTTCCGGCGACAGAGCAGGCTTCTGCTTGTTTGCAGACTTTTCCCGGTCTTGGATGTCCCAATAGCGAAATGTTGCTTTCCAGTCCTGAATTGGACGGTTTTTACTGTCTACCCACCCATTTGCAGCAAAGTAATTATAAAACCGTTCCGGGCTGGTAACTGCCTGCTGTTCGTTTGCGTATGCTTGCACCTGCTCCAGTGTTGGGATCTTTGCTTGCATCTGATTGCTGTTCGGGATGGTGTGAGCCTGATTCACTTCATCTTCTCCCGAGAAAGGGTGTAACTCTGACGGACTCCCTTTGCTTTCTGCTGTGTTCTCGCGTGCGTGCGTATGTGTATTATTTATAATACACTCACTCTCAATATCATTATCAATATCATTATCAATATCATTATCGGTATGTTTTGTATCGCCGTCTATACAAGTGGATACATTTGTATTTTTTGTACCCTCTTGTTCCTGCTCCGTGTCCTTTTGTTTCTGCTTGTCCCAGCGTTTTTGGACGGCTTGACGGCGTTTTTCGCAGGTGGAACGGTAGCGGTCTTGGTCATAATCCATTTGCCCACGAATGCAATCAAACGCCATGCCGACCATGTCCGGCGTGTCCTCTGGTTCAACGCCATCAGCTGCATAGTCGCACATCATTTGGAGCAGGCGTTTACAGTCTGCATCTGAGAGCCTGCGGAACAGTCGCCCCCACTCCGTGTGGAAAATAAAGCTTGTTTTGTCCATAATCTTACAAGTCCTTTCATTTGTATTGTGAGTATTGCTTTTCTCACTGGAATTATCATAGCATATCTTTAGTAAGATGTAAATAGGCGTTTTGCACAATCTTATGTAAGATTTTTCGTTTATTTTTTATCTTGATAAAGATTGCAATTTGTGCTATAATGGTGGTAGGATGGGAAAACTATACCC
>CAKVBG010000120.1 GCA_934725345.1 uncultured Eubacteriales bacterium | reverse complement strand
GATACAGGTGCTATGCTGTCTAAAAGTGCCTGACCTGCTCGTTTGTTTGCTGCTTCCATAGAGTAAATCATCACAAGCGTCCCACCGAGAGTTTTGCCGTTAAATGCATTTGTGTGAATTGCAATATGTAAATCAGGATTCCATACATTACTCTCTTTGATACTTTGCTCCATAGATTGTCCTTGTGGCGATTTTCTGACATCAAAGCCACATCTTTCAAGAGCTAATTTCGCCGATTCTGCAATCTTATTGCACTCTATCATTTCATTTGTATTGCCATAAGCATACTTGTTATTTCCTTGCATACTTGGACTTAAATATATTTTTTTACTCATTTTTAAAACTCCTTTCAATAATCAATCCCAATATGTGATTTTTTGATTCATAACAAATTTATTTTATTCTTTTCCACATAAAAACAGAGGGGAAAAGATTTGCATTTTGCAATTGCTCCCAAACTCCACCAAAGATATCTTGGGGATTAGCATCATTTACAGAGGAATAAATTGTTCCTATGGGATACACCATATCAAATATTGTCTTTCCTGAAATTTCAAATGATTCACTTTTCTCAGGAAAACAATTAATTCCCACTGATAATTTTTTCGTATCAAAAAATAGAATAGGTATTCCCTTAGGAATAACTAAACTTTGAAATGTTGTACCAAATTTATCAGAAGCCTTTATCTCTAAATTCCATGCAAAAAGTTTGTCAAGAACCACGATAGTTTCAGTATTACTCTGAAAATTTATCCATGAACTCCACGCAGAATCTGATACCTTCTTCGCACGATACCCCAAGCTTTCAATTGAATTTAGATTTTTAATGCTTGAAATTTCCACATTAGCTTTTAAATTCGTTTCATCTTCATAATTATTTACTCTTTTTGCACTTGAATTTATAATCGGTAAAATCCAATCTAAAATCTGAACAGTCTTTGAAACAGTAGTGCTGTTTCCACGAGAATCTATTGCTTTAATTTGTAGCTTCAAATTAGAAGATGAATCTATTGTTCCTAAATCATATGTTCCTACACAATACCCGAAAGCATTAAATAAGATATTTGTTTCCTCATATCTTATATTCAGCCGAATCTGACTGTAGATTTTTAAGTTATTTTTTAATTTTATATTTTTAAAAGTATACTAGTAACATTGAAAAAGTTTTGAAAAAATAGTTGACAATTAAATAAGCAAGAATCATAATGAAAAGATTTGATAATTTATAAAAATTAGGAGTTAAAATATGTGTAGTTTTGAATATGTAAACAAAGCCAAATGGAACCCAATAAAAAAAGAACTAGTAGAATTAATACACTATGTGCAAGATGAAGTTCGTGGAGATTTTACCTTTAAATATGATTTTGTAGGTAGTTCAAAAAGAAATATGATTACCTATGATACTAAATCAAATATAGGATTTGATTTTGATGTTGATATAGGAGTCAATGACGATGACGAAAATTACTCTGCAAAAGAAATAAAGCAAAAACTAATGAACGCTTTTAATAGAAGTATGTATCGTCTAAAAACCTATTATAACTCGTGTGAGGATAGTACCCGTGTATTTACCATAGAAATGATTGATCATCAAAAATCTAGGGTTATTCATAGTTGTGACTTTGCCATAGTTTACAATTGTAGTGATGGAAGTCAACAGTATATTAGACACAATAAATCTCAAAATAACTACTTTTGGAGTGAACAAACTAAAAGATTTAGTGATCTAACTAGACTCGAAAAGGCTATAAAGAAACATGGTTTATGGAACAAGGTTAAAGATTTATACATAGATAAGAAAAATAAAAACACAAACATATATAAAAAATCACGCTCTCTTTATGCGGAAACGATACATGAAGTGTATCAACTTCGGAAATAGGAAATTTTGAGATTATCGCAAAAATACATTAGTGTTTCCACAAAGTTCAATGTATCTTCTAAAAATAATCATACTTGGAATCGAGCTGTATATAAAAACAAATTTTTTCCCTCTGCTGATAATAATCAACAAGCGTGAAACTACATTTACCAAATGTATCCAGTACAATACTATTAACAGCTTAGAAATTTTTATCGTGTTTATTGTTCTGGATTGACACATTTTTAATTCTGAAACACTGTTTCCCCCAAGGTGTGGGCACTCGAATTACATTTCCGCTTTGATAATATTCGAAATTATCGATGCTGTCCTTTAAATCGAGATAATATTCTCCATTATCCTGCTTAAAAATTAATGCTTTTAAGGGTTTTAATATTTTGATTCCATTACTGGAAAAAGATTTCTCATTTGATGCATATACACTAATCATGTATTCACTCCTTTATCTTTGATAAAATCACATTGTCTTGACATTGTGAATACAATGTGGTAAAATGAAAATATAAATTGTATAGGGGGAATTAAAATGTCCACAATAAATATTAGAGTAAACGAGCAAGTAAAATCCGATGCCAAAAAGCTTTTTGCCAAACTTGGCCTTGATTTAAGCACAGCTATAAACATGTTTTTAATACAATCAGTCAGAGAACAAGGTATACCATTAGATCTACATTTGCATGTTCCAAATCAAACAACTTTAAAGTCCATTGAAGATACTGAAAAAGGTATCAACTTAAGTGAAACATTCGAAAGCATTGATGATCTCATGGAGGATT
>CAKVBG010000119.1 GCA_934725345.1 uncultured Eubacteriales bacterium | reverse complement strand
TTATTACAGTCTGCAGTTTCCGTATTACATTGAATCCCTTCGGATGGGAGTCAACGAAGCATTCCGTGGAGGTGGCGTGTCCGAAGGGGTGATTGGGAATGGGCGTAATTTTTTTCGGCGTTTTTCACTCGGCGTAAAAATCTCCCTATTTTTGCCCCCGAATTTTCACGTATGGTTCTCGAACAGCCGGACATTTTCGATCATTCTCCGATATTCTCCGATGGATCTCCGTTCATTTCATTTTCAGTTCAGATGACTGCACGACCTCGGTCATTTGTCGAACGGAGGGATTTCCACATCGAATATCCAAGTATACTGAATGGGAGACTCCTGCACACGCTCATACGTCACAACACTCACATGTTCAAGCAGCTGAAAGAGATGGACTTCTGACAAGGCGCGCGAAGGACTCGTCTATCACATCGTTCTTTGAGTACTCACACGCGAACAAGACGGGTTGTCCGTGCAAGTTTATCCTCCGAGAAGACCAAAGCGGAGAGATCATCGGCGAACACACGCAAGACACGATACATCTCAACGACATCTACTCGTGGAGGTTGTTCGAAGCGAAGCAACTGATTCTTGACGTTTTGATCAACGACCCATTCATCTCTCCGCATAAGCTCGTCGATAAGGTCTTCAACTCGCCCGATTTCATCATTGACCAATTTACACCATCGAAGGCGTCCCTCAAAAACGCAATCGCTCGGCTGAAGGCGAAGGTTTTTGGAACGATGAAGGTCGACGCGACGAATCTCCACGATTACTTACAGACCGTCACAACGTTGAGCGGGGAGGTTTTCACTCTCTGCGACGAAACATGTTGATGAACACCAGTCAATTAAAAGAGTTGTCGTGCTGTCAAGTGCGTTCCAGATCGACGTCGCAAAGAGAGGCGTTGGAACATTCATGGGCGATGGCACGTTTGATTCAGTACCGTCATTGTTCACGCAGATGTACACGATTCATGTCATGCACTGCGACACGTCATTTCCAATCGCCTTTGCGCTCATGGAAGATAAAACAGCACGAGCGTACGAAATTGTGTTCAATGCCCTCAAGAATAGCGGTGTTGTTATTCGAACATTCATGAGCGATTTCGAAAGAGGGTCGCGGAACGCGATTAAGATTGTTTACGCCGGAGTTCGCTTGAAGGGTTGCTGGTTTCATTATACGCAAGCAATCATGAGGCGTGTCAAGAAAGTTGGACTTCAAAAGGAGTACACCCGATCCCCGTTTGTGAATGCGACTGTGAGGAGGCTCTTTGCGTTGTCATTCATTCAACCGACTGAAGTTGCCGGGGCAGTGGACTTGATCGATCGGGAAATATCAAATTTTGACGGGGAAAGTGTCAGGATGAAGCTGAACACGCTTGTGTCTTATTTCAAAAAGACGTGGTTGCGAAAGTACCCTCCAGACGAATGGAATCAATGTATAGACTTGTCATTTCGCACGAACAACTGGTCGGAATCTTTCAACTCGGCCTTTTCTCGTCGCTTTGCAAGATGTCATCCGAACATCTATGTCATGGTTGACGCGCTGAAAAAAGTCGAACGGGAAGTCCACGTGCTCTGGAACGAGTTCATGAGGGGAGCATCGAAACGGGCCAAGATAGATGAACACACGACCGAATTGGAGCGGTTGATGAGGTCCCGTGAAGAACGGTGGCAAGGTGATGTCATCGGGTTCATCGATGCGATATCGCGGATTCCAGTCCTGATTTTGCTTCGGGCCGAGAAGAAACAGTTGGAGTTCTTGCGGATGAACGGGAGTCTCACGCAACACCCAACAATCGACATAACAGAACTGAGGTTGAGCGAGGTGACTCTCTCATCGAACACGACTCTCCGTCTCTTTTTGAAATGAAAGGAGACGAAACGTCTGATGGACACGACGTCGAGGCGATGGAGATCATCACAAAGCGCCGCATCGAAAGACGGAAGAAGGCTCTGCGTGAGAAAATCGAGCGGATGAGAAACGGAGAATCCGATCGATACTGTGCTGATCGGCCGCAACAAGACAGTGGCGACTGTCGTGATGAAGACTTTCACATTGACGAGTCTGCAGCGATTCAACCAGTGTCCCAACTCCAAGTGTCTGATATAACCAATGAAAGTGATGGAAATGAATTGCTGCCTTGTGGACGTGCCATTCATGAAGACGCTGTAGTAGAGCGTGTGAAGAATAGACTAGTACGTCGGCGGAAATCTGTCATCACGAAGATGAACGAGGCGATTCACCGCAAACGACAAAAACGCGTTTGAATTGTGTCTTGAGTGTCGCCATTGGATAAAGGCGAACTTCTTTCTGCTGGAATGAGCTACTCTTACATTGAATGACGATTCGATGAGAATAGATAATCAAATCGTGTTGTGTTGTTACGCCGTTGTCTGCTTGCTGCGAAGAAATTACCTAGTGAGGCGGCGTTTTCTGAGTGTAGATGGTTGACACGACGTTCATGGCAAGAGTAAACTTTTCCGAATGCTGTTCGACTCTGAATACAACAGAGAGCATTGTGACAGCACTTGTGTGAACGATGATTATTGTTGTGAGTGACAACAGCTGGAAAAGGATTACGACTGGGATCACGCGTCTCTAACTATGTGAATGTGATGAACTCCTCGGATCCCGCTTCACTCGACATCACGACACACAAGTGCTGTCACAATGCTCTCTGTTGTATTC
>CAKVBG010000118.1 GCA_934725345.1 uncultured Eubacteriales bacterium | reverse complement strand
ATCAAAATGCTCTTGAAAAACCTAACAGGATACTGAAAATAGTCCTTGAAAAACAGATTACAAAATACCCTAATAGTTGAATAAATTATTAAAAAAACAAATGAAGCATTAGAGTCCGATAAAAACAAGCATATTAAACTCACTACCGAACAAAATAGCATTTTCCATTTATCTAATTTGCTAATCTTATATTTCCTTACCATGTAGGTATCAGATAGGATATCACACCCCACAATCGATTCTATCATCGAAAATGCTAAAATATTGGAATTTGTATATACCCCTATTAAGCGGTTTCTAAAAATCCCTATGTTGTATCCCAAGAAATTAGCCTTTTGAACCCCAAAGAGAACTATCAGCGAAAGCACTCCGAAGATAACTCCAAAGTTTACGAAAAACTTTAAAACAAAAACCATCTCTTTTTCAAGTTCCTCATAGCTTTGATGCAAATACATTCCGTAGAATATAAAAAAACATACCGCTGTATAATAAGTTATTGCTAAATTCGGGACGAACCATATCGACATATGTAGCACGGAGGTGATAATCATCAATATTAAAAACGACCACAACAGATATTTATATTTAACCTTGAATGCCAGCTTTTCCATAAAACAATTGTGAACTACCAAAAACACTCCCCACACCAAAACTAAAGACTTTAAAGCTAGAGAGATGATATCAACGAAAGCCAGCATTTCACAGGTAATCAAAACAAGATAACATTTCCTAAATAGGCTGGTATCTATACTCATTTCTTTTAAGTTTAGGCGCTGCGCCGGATATTTCATCATATGCGATCCCTCCTCTTTCGCGAAAACCAACAGGCGGATCTAAGCATATTTTTTTAAGCATTTTATAACATAATTAACTTCATCATTTGTAAGCAATGTGTGTATAGGAAGGGAGATTTCATTCTGATACATTGCATAGGCCTGAGGGAAGTCAGAGATTTTAAATCCCAGATTTTTATAGGCTGTAAGCATAGGCAGAGGCTTATAATGAACGTTAGTTGCAATTCCTGCACTCGCCATTTGAGATATACATCTATTACGCTTAGTTTCATCTCTACCGATAAGCCGCACCATATACAAATGGCAACTCGAAACATTTCCTCCTGAAATGCTATTAGCCTTCCAAAAAGATGAACCCCTTAAGCCGGTATCGTAAAGTGAAACAATTTCTTTGCGCCGAGCCAGTATGTTTTCATACCTCTTTAATTGAGATAAACCTAAAGCAGCCATGATATCAGTCATATTAAACTTATATCCCGGCCAAATTATATCATACTCCCAAGCACCCAATTGAGTTTTGGAAAGAGCGTCTTTGTTTTGTCCGTGAAGAGAAAGCAGCATATAGCTCTTATAGATTTCTTCATCACTAACGCCTTCTAAGCTCCTCCAGGTGACTGCTCCGCCTTCTGCTGTTGTAAGATTTTTCACCGCGTGGAAGGAAAAGCAAGTAAAGTCAGCTACACCACCCGACCTCACTCCATTGCGATAAGCTCCAAAAGAATGAGCGGCATCCGCAATAACCGCAATCCTGCCCAAAGATTTCTGAAGATTACCATTCGGTCTAAACAAAGCCTGCTTCTTCTTTACAACCTGAAAAACCTTACCATAATCGCACATCATTCCTCCAATATCAACTGGAATCACGGCTTTAGTGCGCTCAGTTATAGCATCGCTCATTTTTTCATAATCCATCTCGAAAGAACCCGGAGAAGTATCAACTAAAACCGGTGTTGCTCCAACATGGCATATAACACTGCATGAAGCGGTATAAGTATACGCACTTGTTATAACTTCATCACCTGGGCCAATGCCTAAAAGTCTTAATGTTAATTCCAAAGCTGCAGTAGCTGAATTCAAAGCTACAGCTCGCGAAGTGCCACAGTACTTGGCAATCTCATTTTCAAACAGTTTAGTTTTAGGGCCGGTTGTTATCCAGCCTGATCTTAATACCTCTTCAACCGCTTTAATATCTTCTTCGGAGATATCAGGTGGAGAAAACTTTATATTGTATTCCAATTCAAAAACTCCTCATTTCTTAATTACTGCTATAACAGTTTTAAACATTATTTTTATATCGTACCAAAAACCGAATTTTTCTATATATTCAAGATTATATTTCATTTTGTTTGGCAAAATTTCTCTAATATAAGTTTCATCAGGGTTTTCTGAGCTTTTTAGTAGTTTAGATTCATCCTTGTAAAGTATACTCGTCAGCGATGTTACACCCGCTGGCAAAAGAAGAGTTGCATACATCTTCGGTGTGTACTGTTTTACATACTTAACTGATTCCGGTCTCACCCCCACAAAAGATAATTCCCCTTTAAGTATATTAAAGATTTGAGGGATTTCATCCAAACGATATTTTCTAAGCCATTTACCTGCTCTAGTGATTCGAGGGTCATTTTCCAAAGTTACTCCCGAACCTTTCTTGTCTGCGTCTAGGACCATCGTTCTGAATTTTAAAATCTCAAACACTTTACCATCCTTCGTGACCCGTTGCTGTTTGAAAAATGCTCCTCCGGGAGAGTCCATCCGGACTACTATCCAAAGCACTAAAATTATCCAACCAAAACAAATTATAAAAATTGAAGATAAAACTATATCAAATAGCCTCTTTATAACCAACGACCCTCGTCGATTACTTAAAATTTCGTAGTACCACTTAACATCATCATTTTGCATACATTCTGGGAGTTTATCCCAATCAGTAAGAATAAGTCATCACACCCTATTTTGATTTTGAATGAATTTTATTCATGAATCAAATTATAACTATATTCTCTTATAT
>CAKVBG010000117.1 GCA_934725345.1 uncultured Eubacteriales bacterium | reverse complement strand
GTGTAGGAAAGGAGAAAGAAAATGGCTAGTACACCTATTGAGGTAAACCAGATTTACCCCTTAGTCAATGAAGTTTTCCAGCAGATTACTGGTAGAACTGACCTTAAAGCTGTTGATACAGCATCCTTGGTTTCCATGGGTACAGAAATTGAAAACTTAGGTAAAACCGATATTTGGCTGAATACCTTAGCGAGACGTATCGGCTACACCATTGATGGATACCGTGTCTATCACAACAAGTTCGCCGATTTACACCGTACTCAGTTAGAGTGGGGAGCATTAGTGCAGAAGCTGCATGTAGAAATGCCGGATGCAGTAGAAGATGATATGTACAATGTTGGTAAAATGGATGGTCAGGCTTTAGACCATTACATTATCAATAACCCCAAGGTTAAGCAGAAGATTTTCGATAAGGAAACACCGTACAGTTTCTTTATTACTATGCAGGACAGATTCCTTAAAGAAGCCTTTCTCAATGCATCCAACATGGCTGGTTTAATTAACCAGATTTTCGGTAAAGTACAGAACAAGATCGAAGTAGTTCTTGAAGAACTGGGTAGAACAGCAGTCAATAATATGATTCTGAATATCGAAGATAAGCAGAATTATAAGTTGGTTACTATGTACAATAATGCTACTGGCAAGTCCATTACACCTGCTAACGCACTTTTCGACCCTGACTTTTTAAGATACGCTACCGGAATTATGAACAACGTAACACGTAAGTTTGAAACAATGTCCACACTTTACAATGCAGAGGGTAAAGACAGATTTACACCAGTAGCGGATCAGAAGTTTTACATGCTGGCTGATTTCTTAACACAGATTGAGACTGTTGTACAGTATGCTGCTTTCAATCCGCAGTATGTTAACAAGACTCCTGATATGGCAGTACCTTATTGGCAGGGTGTTAAGGAAGCTGAAAAGATTAACGATTTCGGAACTCTGTCTAAAGTTATCGGAAAGACCGGTACTAAGACTAAGACAGTTGAGAATGTGGTCGGAGTACTCTTCGACAGAGAAGCGGCAGGAACTTTCAGACAGGAAGAACTCGTACTGACCACACCTGTAAACGCAAGAGGTGCATATTACAACACTTTCTGGCATGAGAATCAGTTATGGTTCAACGATCTCGGTGAAAATTCCGTAATCTTCACCTTGTCATAAGTTCGACACGTCGAACAAAAGGAGTGACGACATGGCAACAGTAACTGTTAAGTTCGTCCACACATCTAAAGCTAGGAACTCTACAAAAGTTCCTAGCACAGATGTGTCTACTGAGACTGTTTGTTATCTCAAGGACAGAACATCAATCATAAAACCAACAATAACTGTACAAGGTGGAACACCTACTTTTGAGGGTAAAACATTTCCGGATTACAATTATTGCTACATTGAAGAATTTCATAGATACTATTTCATAATTGAAATAGTATCAGTTTCAGCATTAGTATGGGACATTACCTGTGAAGTAGATGTTTTAGCTACATACAGAAAAGAAATACTACAAGCTAAAGGTTTTATACAATACGCACAGACCGGGTACAACAAATATCTCGGAGATCCAAGATTACCACAATCTACTCAAATATATTCAACTGTATATTCTACAACGTTAGCGAATGTTTTAGACAGTAGCGGAATATACGCTTTAACAGTAGCCAACAATACAAGTAGTAACGGTTTCGCAACAACTTATTTATTAACAAGTGGTCAGTTGAACTCACTTGTTGAGAAAATTAACAGTGGAATTGACGAGATAAAGAACTACTTCACTAATCCGCTTGAAGCAATAGTAAGATGTTCTTGGCTACCAACTTCAGCCGCAATAGCTGGGCAAGGTTCGGCAGAAATTGTTATAGGTAAATATTCCACAGGTGTTACAGCAACAGTTGCTAAAGACCAAGTTAGAGGTGGATATGTAACAACATATACACCAGCTACTATTGAGGGAATAACTTATAGTGGCTACTTAATGGTAGAGCCTTACCATGAACTACATAGATTTCTACCTGGAGTTGGTGTAGTACAGTTACCTCTATGTTCTTTCTTCCACACTGGAGAGAGTGATAAATTAGAATGGTTAATGGAAGTATCCTTTGCACCTGCAACTGGAGATATAGCTTATATATTTCACGCAGGTAGCGACTACGATAATGCAATAGCATTAACCGTACAAGGTAATATTGCAACAGAATTACCAGTGAGTTCAACTAGCGCAAACGGTATCGGAATAGCGGCAGGTGTAGGTTCAGTTTTAGCATCAACAGCAACAGTAATAGCTACTGGCGGAAACTTGGGAGCAACAGCAGCGGTGAAAGCCGCTACACAATATGTAGGTGGTGCAGTAGGTGCAACTCTAGCTATGCAGACTACTACAAATGTTAAAGGCTCTATGTCATCTATGGCAACAAAGCAATATGCACATAAGTTTTTCGATAGGTCTATATACCACTTATTAGGGCAAGCGCCATCAGCGTCACTATCAACGATAGGTTTACCAGTTATGAAAACACAGACATTAGGTTCCCATACTGGTTTGGTGAAAGCTACCGGAGTATGGGTAGAAGCAGAATGTACAGATACTGAGCATCAGTTAATCGCACAATTCGTTAACTCGTCAACTAATTTCATTTACGGGGGTTTGTTAATTGAGTAAAAGAAATAATTTATCAAGATATGGCGGAGTTGAGCCTAAAAAGGTAAACGGTCAATTAAATCTCCGGGCAGAATTTTACCGTTCAGAACTCCGTAAATTAGTCAAAGGTCTATTTGACATAAAATGTCCGGAAAGTTGGGATAAAGAC
>CAKVBG010000116.1 GCA_934725345.1 uncultured Eubacteriales bacterium | reverse complement strand
GTTTGAGATAGGCGGAATTGTCGTCGCAATACTCATTGCAACGGTGGTGTCGACGCTTTCGGAATACGGTAGCGAGCGTGCATTTGAAAAAATGCGGCAGGACAGTATGGGCGGCGGTGCGCGTGTCCTACGTAACGGTAAGGTGGTTTTTTTGCCGTCTGCGGAGATAGTCGTAGGCGATATAATATTTGTTTCCGCCGGTGAGAAAATATGTGCTGACGGAGTTATGGTAAAGGGAGAGATATCGGTCGATCAGTCAGCCCTGAACGGTGAGGGGCACGAGGTGACGAAGCATTGCTCCGGCTCACAGGGATACAGCCTTGATTCCGACAACCGTGTATTCCGGGGGTCTGTTATAACCGGCGGTGACGGTGTCATGTGTGCGGAGAGGGTCGGTGGCTTCACATATTATGGCATGGTAGCCCGTGATGTTCAGGCAGAGACGCGCGTCAGCCCTCTGAAATTGCGTCTTACGACACTTGCAAAGCAGATAAGCAGGATAGGGTACATAATAGCCGCCCTTGTAGCACTTACCTATATATTCAACGCCGTTGTGGCAGACAACTATTATTCTGCGCCGGCAATATTGCAGACGCTCCGAGACCCACGCGGGATGTTTTCGATACTGCTTCATGCTTTCACGCTTATGATAACCGTTGTTGTCGTCGCCGTTCCGGAGGGGCTGCCGATGATGATTACGGTCGTTCTGTCGGCGAACATGAAGAAAATGCTACGGGACAATGTTCTCGTCAAAAAGCTCGTGGGAATTGAGACGGCAGGCTCTCTGAATATTCTTTTTACGGATAAGACAGGTACAATAACAGCCGGGAAAATGGAGTGTGACAGATTCGTCACAGCTGACGGAGAGTTCAGAAATCCGACAGCACTTCGTAAAAATCCGCGCATATATGCTCTTACGCTTCTTTCGGCAAAGTGCAATACGGATTGCATGAACGGCGATGGGGAGCCTGTTGGAGGAAATGCCACTGACCGCGCAATAGCAAAGGCGTTTTTTGAAGAAAAAAGCCCCCCATATCGCATAACGCAAAAGGAGAGCTTCAACAGTGAGAGAAAATATTCGGCAGTAACCGTCAGAACCGACAAGGCGTGGCGGCTTATAAAAGGTGCGCCGGAGTATATACTTAAAAAATGCCAGTATCAATATAATGCACAGGGAAATGCGATACTGATAAATCGCGCGTCACTCGAGGCACTGTACTTATCCTGCGCAGCAAAGGGGGAGCGTGTGATAGCAATAGCGGCGGCGGAGGGAGACGCCGATTATTCGTTCGTTACTTTCGTTGTTCTGAAGGACAGAATAAGAAGCGGCACAAGAGAGGCTGTGCGGCGGATTACACGCGCCGGGGTAAAGGTCGTTATGATAACCGGCGACAATCGCGATACAGCCACACACATAGCAGAGGAGTGCGGCATATATAAGCCATCGGAGGGAAATATATGCATAGATTGCGAGGAGCTGCATAAAATGAGCGACGCAGAGGTGAAAGCATTGCTTCCTGATGTGCGCGTGGTCTCCCGGGCGCTCCCGCAGGATAAAACGCGGCTTGTTCGTCTGTCGCAGGAAATGGGGCTTGTCGCCGGGATGACCGGTGATGGGATAAATGATGCTCCGTCGCTGAAGCTTTCTGATGTCGGCTTTGCAATGGGGAGCGGGACGGACATAGCGAAGAGCGCCGGCGATGTGGTCATTCTCGATAACAGCATTTCCGCTATAGGGAACACAATACTTTACGGCAGAACGATATTCAAGTCAATACGAAAGTTTATCACCTTCCAACTTATTATGAACCTCGCGGCATGCGGAATTTCACTTATCGGACAGTTCGTCGGCGTGGAAAATCCGATAACCATAGTACAGATGCTGTGGGTGAATATAATAATGGATACTCTCGGCGGTCTCGCCTTTTCAGGAGAACCCGCGCTCGAATACTACATGGCGGAGAAGCCGAAAAAGCGCGACGAACCGATACTGACGCGCGGAATGATGAAAAGGATACTTCTTTCCGGCGGCTATACTCTAACACTCTGTATGATGTTTTTGAAGCTTGATTTCTTTCATGAAATATTCAGAGACGGTGAGGGGGATAAATACTTTCTTACAGCATTTTACGCGCTCTTTATATTTGCCGGAATCTTCAATTGCTTTGCCTGTCGCTCAGAGCGGCTTTGGATATTTTCAAATATAGGGAAGAACAAACCGTTTCTTATAATAATGCTCCTGATAGCCGTTATACAGACGCTGATGATTTATTACGGAGGCGCGCTGTTCCGGAGCGTACCCTTGACAGCGCATGAGCTCTTTTCCGTTGTTCTCATCGCTTCTACGGTTCTTGTTTTCGACATAATAAGACGTATTGCCGAAAAGCTGCAGTGATACCGGAAAAGAAATGTTATATTTTTATCCGAAAACACTTGATTTTTCGCATCACATATAGTATAATAAATGCGTTGCCGAGAATTGCCACCGGCGACGCAGCTGCAGGTATAGTTTAGTGGCAGAACACCAGCTTCCCAAGCTGG
The DNA here is from genome assembly GCA_934725345.1 of uncultured Eubacteriales bacterium. GTDB lineage: Bacteria > Bacillota > Clostridia > Oscillospirales > Acutalibacteraceae > UMGS1491. The sequence continues at coordinate 270 of CAKVBG010000116.1, read as the reverse complement.
TCGTGCCGGTTCGATTCCGGTTACCTGCTCCAATGACCGTAGGGCGTATGTAGCCCGGGTTCAAAAAGCAAGGGAGCGGTATTCTGTGATTTCCGCTTCCTTTTGTTTTTCATTTTCAGCTGCAAGCAATAAAAAATACCCGGGGAACCCCCGGGTATATATGGAGCTGGTGGCCGGACTTGAACCGGCGACCTGTTGATTACGAATCAACTGCTCTACCAACTGAGCCACACCAGCAATCCACCGAACAAAATTATTATAGCACCGGGC
>CAKVBG010000115.1 GCA_934725345.1 uncultured Eubacteriales bacterium | reverse complement strand
CTATCAGGGTCGGTTGCAAGTATTACTTTATCTGCTTTTTTAGCTTTTTCTTTGAGCTCTTTGACGGTTTCTTCTTTTCCCTTTATCACTTGATATTTAGGTTCAAAATTATTTTTAACATCAACACTAAGCCTTTTAGGCGGTAAATCTCGGATATGTCCCATAGAAGAGGTAATTTCATATCCTTTGCCCAAATATTTTTTAATGGTTTTAGCCTTTGCAGGAGATTCAACAATTACTAAATTACTCATAAATAATCCATCCAAACAAAAAATATTTTATAAAACTGCTCTTTCAAAATTACGTCCAGGACTTTCAACTATCAATCCATTCCATGTAAGTTCTCCAAGTGAAGCAATTACTTTATTAATTGGCAACCCGGACTTTTTGAATATAACATCCACGTGCATCTTTCCTTCAGCAAGAACCTCATAAACTACCTTAGCACTTTCAGAAATTTTATCAAGCTTATCTTCTACTTCTTCTCTAATTTTCTCCGAAACCTCTATTTGGGCCGGGAGTTGGTTTGGAACCGGTTTTGATATTATTCTTTTAGAAAGTGGCTTTACTTTCAAATTAAAATCATATTCTTTAAGTAGCTCTTCAACATCAGCCACAACTTGTGCTCCATCGTTTATAAGTTTGACTATCCCCGAACTTAAAGGATTGTTGATATCCATTGGTGCAACTAAAACATCTCTGTTTTGCTCACTCGCCAACCTAGCAGTTATAAGGGACCCACTCCCTGCCGCAGCTTCTACAACAATTGTACCACGAGAAATACCGGAAATTATCCTATTTCGTATGGGAAAATTGTGTTTATACGCGGGATAAAGCGGAGGGTATTCAGAAATCAAAGCCCCCGAATCGCAAATGTCTTCGCGCAGAAGCTTGTTTGCAACAAGGTATTCATAGTCAAATCCACAGCCTAACACACCAATTGTTTTGCCACCAGCTTTAAGAGCTCCTCGGTGAGCCGCTGAATCAATTCCCAAAGCCGCTCCACTGACCACTACACCTCCATTTTTAGCGATTCTGTAGGCTATATCACTCGCTATTTCCACTCCGTAATCCGTGGCATCTCGAGTTCCTACAACAGCTAAGATAATTGGCGATGTTAAACAAGAAATATCTCCCTTAATGTATATGACCGCAGGCGGATTAGCTATCTGCCAAAGTAAGTAGGGATAATTAGCATCCGCTAAAGTGATAACTTGATATCTCTGTTTTTTGCAGAATTCTAAAATTTCATAAGCTTCATCAAGAGAAGTTTTCTTTAAAGACTCAATTTCTTTGTTAGTGAAGTATCCGCAAAGTCGCCAACCGTACTCACGTTCGTTATAAAAATCCGATATCCTTTTATACTGCTCCCTCACGAGTTTAATTTTATGATTACCATATTTGAGGGCTTCTTGCAACCAAATACAGTAAATTTTTTCATTCATTTACTTTTCCCCCTTCCCATCATTTCCCAAGAGATTATACTTGTAGCTGCTGCAACATTCAAGGATTCACTATATTTTAGCACAGGTATTGTGATTTTTATACCACTTATATTTATACACGTTTGGTTTCGACATTCGGACAGAAGCACAAATTAATACCTAAAATAGAAAATTTCACGTAAATGACTTGACGTTCCATATGATATATTGTACAATTAATCGTACGCTATTAAGAACATGGAGATGATATTGTGTTAGCTGTTAACTATTCAAATTTGAGAGATAACCTTAAAAATTACTGTGATAAAGTGAGTGATGATTTTGAAACAGTAATTGTTACCCGTAAAAATGAAAAAAACGTAGTTATAATTTCGTTAGAAGAATATAATAATTTGAAAGAAAATCTTTATATTATGAGTAATCCTAAAAATTATAGTCGATTGCTGGAATCTAAAAGACAGCTTGAAACAGGCAATTTTAAAGCACACGAATTAATAGAGGATAATGACTATGATTAAATTATTCTCTGATATAGCGTGGGAAGATTATACCAGCTGGATAGATGAAGATAGGAAAGTTATGAAAAAAATCAATACGCTACTAAAAGATGTTGAGAGAAATCCCTTTGAAGGATTAGGAAAACCAGAGCCCTTAAGAAATGAATTATCAGGATATTGGAGTAGACGTATAACCGAAAAGCACAGGTTGATTTATAAAGTATATGAAGATAAGATTTATATAATTGGTTGTAAAGGACATTATGATGATTAGAGAATAAATTAGTTTTTGTGTTCTTTGTTTTTTAGAAAGCTTCGTGTAAATAAAAATATCGTTGTAAAAATCGGATATCTTTTACTTTTTCCCTCTTCCCATCATCTCCCAAGATATTATTCCGGTCGCTACCGCAACATTCAAAGACTCGCAATGTTTTAGCATGGGTATTGTGATTTTTATATCACTTATATCTATAACATTTTGACTAATTCCATTTCCTTCATTTCCCATTATCACTAATACTTTTTCTATCTCGCTTAAAATAGTAACGGGTTTGGCTTCACTCTCCGGGACAGAGGCACAAATCGTAAATCCTTGCTTTTTAAGTAGCTCCAAGAAATTTGGTATGTCATCTAAAATTACTGTATTTAAATTAAAAATCGCCCCCATACTTCCCCTTAGAACTTTTGGATTATATAAGTCACAACTGTTACCGCTTAAAATTACCAATTCTACTCCAAAAGCATTTAAACTTCTAAATATACTTCCCAAGTTAGAGGGATTTTGAACATTTTCCAGCAAAACAATCTTAGAGCATGATTTTATTTTATCTATATTTACCTTTTTGTCAATCACTTTAGATATACACATTATGCCTTGAGGAGTCTGCGTGTCGCTAAGAGAG
>CAKVBG010000114.1 GCA_934725345.1 uncultured Eubacteriales bacterium | reverse complement strand
ACAAACAATCAGGAGGAGATGGAAATGCTTGCACACGAAAATCCTGAAATTGAAAAAGCATACGATGCACTCCAAGATTTGAGTAATGATGAAGCTATAAGGCATGAAGCACAACAACGAGAAATGTATTTACAAAACGAAATGGCGATTAATGAAGAACGTTATGAACAAGGTATTAAGGAAGGTATAGAGAAAGGCATTAAAGAAGGTAAAATTGAGATAGCCAAAAATCTTTTAAGCATTCATTTGCCTTTAGAACAAATCTCAAATGCAACAGGATTGTCTATTGATGAAATAAAAGAACTACAATCTAATTAAACGTGGCAGGAACCCATATCTATAAATGGTGTTCCTACTTTTTTTATAATTAAGTTAATGAATCGTATTATTGGTTCATCGTGAAAATCTTTGTACCAAACATACCACGCATAACAAAGTAATCTTGAATTAAAATTTTTAAAATCACCATTTTTAGCACAAATTTGTCTTGAACTGTTTACATAGACATATTTTGGAGGATATTTTTTAAAGAATAAGTTTCTTGCTTTACCCTCTAAAAACTGGATTTTTAAATACATGATACTTATTCCTCCGGGGTTTAGATTTTCTACACTCTTTTTTACAAATTCCAAAGCAAATCTATAAGGAGGGTTCGTAATAAAACAATCTGCCTTTTCGTTACTTTTTAAAAAGTCTATTCCTGACTTTCCGTACCCATGATCATACAAATCTGATGAAATAACATTGTAACCATGTTTTTTTAGTTCCTCTGAAATATGACCTTGTCCACAAGCGGGTTCATTTATTGTTTTAGGCAAGACTAAATTGTCTTTTTTGATTCTTTTAAGGAATAAATCTACAGAGGAAGGGTCTGTAGCATAAAAATCATGTTCTGCTCGTTTGTTATTTTTATTTTGAGAAATACCATTTGATATATGTCCTGATATAGAATTGCCAATCCAATCTTTCATTTTCAAAATCTCCTTTCAAGTATAAAATTTCAATTTGAAGTGCGTATTTTTTATATGCTAACAAGATCACAATTATCTTTAAATGTTGACAATTCATTAAATTTGTGTTATAATACAGTTCGATGATTGGAGGATAAAAAATGAAGAAATTAAAATATTTTTTTACAATGCTTGTGTGTTTATTTACTTTTAGCGTAAATTGTTTTGCGGATAGTACAATTCCCGATATCGGTGGTTCAATGAACGCATTAGAGTTTGTAAAAAATTTTACTATAATATATACATATATTCCACGAAATTTAAAAGAAGAAAATGTTTATGAGATATATGCTAAAAATTTAAGTAACGAAACCTTTGAATATGAAGAAATATATATAATAAAAAATAAAAAAGATATTATTAAGCCTGAGGTATACTATAATACGGGAATAGAAATTCGTACAGATCTTGATTATATTCCGAAAATACAAAAATTTATTAATTTACGGTTTGATAATCTGAATTTGAATTTTCAGAATCTTTTCTCTGATATTGACACAGAAACAACCGGTTATACCTCAGATGAGATGTACAAAAATTTTATGTGTTTTGACGGCAATATTTCCAAAGAAGAATGTGAATTAATAAAAAACGGAGATAAAAATACCATAAACAAATGGCGTAAAATTCTTCCTGACAATATATATAAAGTTCTGGAAGTCAAATGTAGAAATGGTGCTTGTCAAAAATTCAAAAAAAATAAATATAATAAAATTACAAATGGATGGTCTACAAATTCCGATAAAAGAATCAGTTCGTCCAAAGATAATGTGTTATGTTATAATAATCCATCAATGCGTTTAGACTTTAATCAAGATTGCCTCTATTTAATGATAGGGAAAAATATAATAATACCTCACAAGTATCAAGAATGCGAAAGCCAAATATGGTGGTCAAATACCGGTTTCCAACTGACCGGATATTACAAAGTTAAATTAAATAAAAATGAATATTATTTTGGGTGCTATGGTGATGGAGATGAACCAATGACAAAAGAAGAATATGAAAGCTATTTTGACCCTCAATCAAAATATCCCTATAAACGAAATTCTCAATTCAAATTTGATTACTATGATGCTTTTATACGTTCACCTGAAACCAGAAAGAATGTTTACAAATAAAATTTTTTATTTATTTAATTTTTTTAAAAGCACAAGCACCATTTGTATTGTTGGCTATCATGGATTTTATTTGTTTTAGTTCCACGTTATCACCTCTTAATTTAAAAACATTTATTTGGAATTTTACTTCGCCAGTCTGAAAAGGAATCGATAGCTTCTTTGTATTCATCTTTAAGCTCGGTAAAATTCATGGTTTCGCCACAAAAGTCAAGAAGAATGACGCCTGTATCACCCCTCCTATTTAGAGCAACATCAAGTCCAACAGTTTTCAAATTATCACGCTTTTTAACGCACCACATGAGCATTAATTTGTTGCAGTTTTGCTAAAGTTCGCCGGAATCTCTGAGCTCCGATGATGTTGGTCGGGTGTTTTCATTCGATACACGATTAAGCTGTGATAGGCACAAAATAGGAACGTTTAAATCAGTAGCTAATTTCTTGAGCTCTCGGCTTATTGCTCCAATTTCTTGGTTTCTGTTATCGTGTTTTGAGTTTGACTTCATAAGTTGAAGATAATCTATAATTATCAGCCCTAAATCTTTAATCATACGGCAATTCAAACGGATATCTTGAACTGTTATCCCAGAAGAATCATTTACGATCATGTTGTTGGAGCTGTTTTCGAGGGCGCTTCTAAGCTTTTCAATCTCGTCAAAAGAGAGCGAATTATCAATCAATTTGTTCATAGAGATACCAGATTTTTTGGATAAAATCCTCTCGCACAGTTCTTCACCGAGCATTTCTTGAC
>CAKVBG010000113.1 GCA_934725345.1 uncultured Eubacteriales bacterium | reverse complement strand
GATTGCTTCTTCATTTCAATTTCATTCATTTTTATACCTCAAATCTATAAATTTCTAGGCAAGATAAGAAAACTAAAAAATTATCCTTTAGCTTGTACAGTTTATAAGTTTCATCTTTAAATATTTGCAAGACATAAACATCAACTATCTTTTCGTTAGAATAATGACTTTCATATCCGGATTTATATGCAGATAGTTGCACACTCCATGCACCTAAATGCGGAGTACTTGTGGTTTTTAAGTCGCATATGACTATTCCCATTTCTGTTTGGTAAACTTCATCAATTGTCATTCCATAAAGTAGTGCTTTGTTGTACATTCTAAGTTCGGAGTGCATAAGTTTCCAAGTGGGATTGTCTTTCCTAAACTTTTTATAAGCATTGATATATCCAATTGTGTCATCGTCAAATTTATTTAGATTGTATTTTGACATAAATTCTATTGCTCTATGAATCCTCGTGCCTTTATCAGAAGCACTCTTGAGAACATTTTTATTTATACATTTATAAATTTTGTCATAGATAGGTTTTATGATTTCAGAAACAGAAGGGATAGGTATATCATTTAAAAAATATTGATGTTTTTCCTCGTTAAATTTCAGCTTTGGCATAGAATTACTCCTTGATATTCAAAGTATAGTGATTAGTTGCAAACTTGCCATTTTTCTTGTTTTGAATACAGATTATATATCCACTTTTTGTTAGTTCTTTTAAGTATTTACCAAGCGTACAGTTGGATATATTTAAGTCAAAAGCTATTTTATTTCTGTCCGGATATTCTGTGTTTCCAAGGCTTAAAATATAAAAAAACAGAGCCTTTGCTCCAACTGAAAGTTTTCTATTTTTTACTATTGAATCGATATTTTTTAAAGTATTTTCCATTACAAATTCTCCAAAAATAAAATTATTTTATGTCATGGTATTCTAAGTCTGCCCAATAACTCGATATATCAGGCTTTTCAGCCATAATTTTAAAATGCTTGTCTATGCAATCTCCACAATAAATCAAATTATCAATGGCATAACATTCCTCTCCTTCATAAATTGGATTATCACAAAAATAGCACTCATAAACTTTAGCAGTTTCATTGTCGGGAGGAACGAGATATTCTCTATCATCTAACAAATCCATTTATTTATCCTCCTTTTGTAAATTTATTTTTTGACATACAATTTTAAATGCATCTAAAGTTTTACATTCAAGTTTACGAATTTCCTTTCCTTGATGCACTACTACACCACTCAGAATTAAAATAACTATTAGTAAAAATATTTCCATTATCAATCCCTCCATTAAAAACAAAAAAGAACAATTCTACACAAATTGTTCTGATAGGGCTATTGTACTTTATCACTTGTTTTAAATTTATATACTTTAATGATAGTAGCTAGCAAAAAGCTTGTTGTTCTTATACAAACGTACCCTCTGCGGCCAAATCTTCATGAAGGTCAGTTATGGGGTCGCCCTTCACTTGCATACTAGCCGCACTATACGACTGACCGCTAGCCGAAGTGGGATATACACCTGTTGTATGGTCCACGAAATAGTCTTCAAATCCTCCTTTTTTTATTTCTTCAGGTGTAAGATTTTTTGTAAGCTGATACACAATAGCTCCTATCATTTCCAAATGTCCAAGTTCTTCCGTGCCTATATCTGTAAGTATAGCTTTGAGTTCGGGGTACGGCATTGAAAACCTTTGGCTTAGATATCTAAGAGATGCACCTAGCTCTCCATCTGGTCCACCATACTGAGTGATTATCATTTTGGCAAGCGCCGGATTAGAATTTTTAATGTTCACAGGATACTGAAGCTTTTTTTCATAAACCCACACTATTCCTCTCCCCTTTCATTGTTCCAAGGCCATGGATCAGAAATCCAACCCCAACGATTTTTCTCTTTGCTATTTGGCGAAAGGGGCTCAAATTTTTTCTGAAACTCCTCTTTCAACATTTTAGATTTATGTTTGTATTCATTAAGCTTTTCGTTTACATCCGAATCAAAAGGGTGCGTATCCATGTAAAGGTTAAGTTCTACCACTGCAAAATCCAGTGCAGCTATACGTCTTAGCATAGTTTCTCTATCATTCATTTTTCGCACCTCCCGCATTTACACGGCATGAAGGGTTTGCTGAGCTCAGGGAACATCGTTCCAGCACATATTCCTTGTTCAGGATTATACACTTCTAAATCACAGCTCGTCTGGTATGGAACATATGCCATGGTTACAACCGGATTTTCAGGTAATGCTGAAATGCCATACTCTTTGGCTTTTATCTCAAAAATCAATTTATTCATATCCACTCTCCTGTTCTTTAAAGATATTGAACCTCAAAACCAAGCATTTTTATTACTTTGCTTATACATTATTCATGTTATGAAAAATACAGAGATTCTGTTACATTATGCAAGGTCGTTATGTTTTGTGCAGATTTTTAACTTTTATTCGAATATCTATGCTCCACTCTAGCCACGCAGGCATACATCCCCCATGCAAGCATTGCAAGAATAAATACCCCTGCCATTACAAGGTCCATTTTGAAAACTTGGCCTCCATAAACAATTAGATATCCGATTCCATTAGCAGACACCAAAAACTCCCCCGTTATCACCCCTATCAGCGACATCCCGACGTTTATTTTTAAAGTAGAAACAATAGTCGATATATTAGAAGGTAATACCAATTTTTGAAAAATTTGCATTTTAGTGGCTCCAAATGATTTCATCAAAAGAATTTTCTCTTTACTCACATTTTCAAAACCGTGAAGAATATTCATAATAGATATGACTACCGAAACCAGAAGTGCCATCAAAATTATAGAGCCCATCCCCGCTCCCATCCAAACGATTATTATCGGTCCAAGTGCTACTTTAGGTAATGCGTTTAGTAC
>CAKVBG010000112.1 GCA_934725345.1 uncultured Eubacteriales bacterium | reverse complement strand
GTTGCCAGGCAAAAATGGATGGGATTTCGAAACTGCAGGGTAATTCCCCAGGAAATAACACCGGCTTAGTTTATGCAGTTGACCATTTCCCAAGTATAGGTTTTACCACTCACTTCTACCTCTCGTACAAGGGCACCCGCTTGTTGCAATAGTTTCTTTGCGTATTGACGGTCACTTTCTTCGCGTAGCCGCTCCCGTTCGCGATATTTTGCCAAAGCATCATACGCCAAGACATTTCTGAAAGGACATATCCTGCTCGAAATGTACCGCATCAATGCTGCCAGCCTCTCCAATAATGACTGTTTCCTATAGTTCCATGTAAAGGAAAACCAATTCAAATATAATTGCAAATACTTCTCCGCACAATGTATATGCACTGCTTCTATTCGCCTTCTTAAATGAGCAAAGACACCCTCTATTGCATTGGATGAATGCCCATTGGGTGTACGATATTGTTTCTTTGAATGACAGTTAATCTCTAAAGGGACTTTCCAACCGTTATACAATGGTGAATCATCTGATACACACAAAGTTACATCTGTGCATGTGCGCTCAAAAATCTCCTTCAAGTCATCGCTGTCGAAACGAGAAGGCAGTTGTTGCAACCAAATGTGTTCACCATCATTTTCGCCAAAGACAGGACACCTGCTAACAGACATTCCTTGAGCCGCCTCTGATTGTGTAAACCATGTTTGGTCTTTAGGAATAATGTCATTGTCATGGACTATTTTTAAGCGTTCCAAGAGATGTTTATTCTTCCATCTACCACCTAAATACACCTCATCCATAGCCACTATTCCGCTTAGTTTAATATCCTGATGAGTAGCCATTTGCAGCCGTTTGATAAAGAAATATGCCGTATCATAATTCACTCCCATTATGTTGGCGAGTTTTATGGCCGACTCCGCTTTTTGCTGCAACAAAAAGATTAGCCCGCGCATGATTTGGGCAAAACTCAATTTGGTGTATTGGAAAACAGTCCCTGAGAAAGAGGAGTATCGCCTATTGCAGTGAGCGCATTTGTATTTTCCGCTGTATTTTCCGCTTTTGCAAGCATACTGACGATCTTGACTATGACAAAAGGGACAGACAGGCTTACCATCTTGCCAACGATAGCATTTCCATTCTTCTTCTGCTTGTTCGTCGGTGTATCCCGGCAATGCTTTACTTAAACGATCTACATTTTTACTCATATTATATAGCCTTTTATTTAGACTATAAAGATACTACTTTTTTCTGACATGTGCAAGTATAATCAATTAAAAATCAGTCATTTACAAACAAAAAGAAGATACTAAAACACTCCCCTTGATATGCCTCGTCGCCACTGGTGTTATTTCCTGGGTAATTACCAACTGCAGACAGCTCTTTTCGCCGTCTCGTTGCCGTATCGTTGCCGTCTTTTGGTCGTAAAAAGACTCAATGCATAATTTACGATGTGACGATGTTACAACTTGGATAGGGGACAATAATGAAAATATATTTGCATATTCCAAAGTTTTGTAGTATTTTTGTCGCAAAATATAATCAAACATTTTAGCCTATGGCATAACCACGCACCGTAAAGGCGGTGCAATGACATACATATAATAAGCGTTATAAGCAAAACTTGATGTCTTGGAACCTGAACAATTTTAAGATTATCACTCAAGCCAAAGCCTATAAACGCTCACGTTCATCACGTGGGCTTTTGGTGCGTAAATTTGAGTGATTAGGTAGTTCAGGACCGCAAGATATCAAATGGAACGAGCGAAAGTTCACGTTTTTTATGTATATCTCCGTGGCAATAACCATATAATAAACGGCAGAACCCGAAAAGCCACAACAGAGTAGGGAAAATAAAAATTAAATTATAATACAATGGGACTATTTGGAAATTTCTTTGCAAAAACAAAAGAAGACATTGACCGCGAAATTGCAAGTTTATATCGACAAAATGCCGATTGGGAAATTCATTTAGGAAACGCCCGTAATCAGAAAAGCAAGGACAATATAAATATGTGCAAAACACATATTGCTAGAAATAAGGCCAAAATTGCATCGCTAAAGGCACAAAGAAAGACTGCCCCCAACAAGTAGAAAAAGATACTCATTTTATAAATTATTGTATTATGAAAAAAATCTCATACGCCCAATGGCTGACTGTGGCTATTGTATGTCTGTTACCATGTGTAGTGACAGCACAGACTCGCAAAACACAAGTAAAAGAACAAACATTCACCAAGTGGTTTCCAAATGTAGAACTTAGTGATGATGTTACATTAAAAACCAACATATACTATGATGCGGATGATAATGAGGTGCGGCATGGAGCGGCAAGCGTTAAACATTCCAGAAACTTAAATTACAACGGAGTAGTTGGTAAGTTAACTTATACCGCATCGGGTAATTATGCAGACGGAGTGTTGAACGGAGCAGTAAATATCTCTATGCTGGAGTCATTCAGTCGTCCAAAATCAGTTTCTTTTACCACCATTTTGGTGGCTAACTATGCCAATGGTGTACCGACTGGCACATGGAAAATAGAAGAAATTGCGACTATGGGTGCACAAAAAGAAACCTATTCTTTGGTTATTACTTATGGTGCGGATGGAGTTATCCGAACACTCAAGTCATCCAATGGAAATAGGGATGTTGTTTTTAATGCAGATAGTACTTTTTCGGGAACCTATAAGGGTGAAAAATATATACACAACATCCTCGTGTCGAAATTCAGACGCATCAATGGTAATCATACAGAATTGGATGATGACGCAAAAAAGATCTTGAATGCTTACAATAATGGTGAAATCACAAAGGACGATTTAATCAACTATGGTTATTTGATGATGTCCGCAGGCAATGATTTGTCGGATGATTTGTATGCATCTTCGGATTCCTACCTTGATGATATAGGTTTAGG
>CAKVBG010000111.1 GCA_934725345.1 uncultured Eubacteriales bacterium | reverse complement strand
CGTGAAGATTATCCGCAGACCCACGAGGGCTTAATGCAGTATCTTTATGATACTAAAGAAGCCGTTAACAAGTATGATGATGTTTCTTATGTTGATTGGCTTGAAATGCTCGGTAACGGTGACCTCGGCACGGCTTTCCGTGTTGCTCTTGACAATTCGCCGCTTAGCCCGTCAAAGTCCCTGTTAAATGATGTCCTTGACCAAATGATAGCTGACGAACTCGGAGACCACCACGGCGGCGGCGGTCTCCGTAATAGTCTGCTTCCTAATAATGATGATGTAAAGCTTGTCAATACAGCTGATGAGGTTAAATTTTCTGACGGCAGTAAGCTTATTTTATATGCAACTACCTACGGCATTTTTCCAGCTGACGATGCTCACCGCGGCAAACGTTTTATGAATGTATCTTTTGATGTTTCTTATGTCGATAAAAGCGGCACTATCTCACGTATACAAAACCCTTTTCATTATTCGCTTACTATTTGTGATGAAAATCATAATCATTTCAATGAAACTTCTTATCCTGCCGCGAATGTTGAACTTATGTTTAAGTCATTTGAACCTAAGCTTGATGTTGTTGCTTTGGGTAATGATTCATTTTCTTGGTCTGCTCAGTTGTCTTTTGAATATGTAACCTATGCTTCTGGAATCGGCTGGACTAATGTGCCTAAGACTGATAAAGCAACCGGTAATTTTAAGTTGCCCTCTGCCAGTAGCGGCGCTGAAATGCTCCCCGGGCAGAATACAATCAATTTTAATAATTATGTAGGCGGCACTGTGATTACTAATGAAGGTGACACATACAACGTGTATTACGGTGTAGATGATGACGGTACGCCTTGTGTTTATGATGAGCAGGGCAACCGTTATTATTATAATGATGACCATAGTATCACCATGGGCGATAATAAGTTCTATATAAAGCCGAATTACAACAGCTTTTCAGATGACCAAATAACAACGATTTTTAACGCTTACAGCGATATGATAAATTACTATTACAACAACGGCTATACTTTTGCTGATGACATTGATTATTCTTATAACTTCGGCGGCGGCAGTACTGGCGGAACTGTTGATAATGGTGTTTTGCGCAATATTCTTGTGTACGTTCGTTCAATCCGTACAAACCTTATCAATTTTTATAATAAGGTCCTGGGATATCTTGAAAAGATTCTGAACTTGCTTACTCCTCACACTCCTACGGAAGATGACCCCGACAACCCCGAAGAACCCGAATTTGATATGAATATTGAGATACAAGACTTGCCGAAGATGATTTACGATAAAATCAACCCTGCAAGCTATTTTAAGCAGTTGAACAATATGCTCGGTATTCTTTTTGGCAGTGACTATAAATCGGATATTACTGATGATTACTTTGACATCACAAAGTATTTGAAAACAGACGAGGAAACGCAGGAACAGTCACTTGAAATGACTACGGCAGACTTGCCCGAGGTATACGGCGAAGAGCTTGCCGAAGCAGATATTAATATAGCTGATTCCGCTTATCTTACGCAGGCGGCAATTGATGCGCACAGTTCTATCGGTTCTTATCTCGCAGTTCCTCCTAAGCTCTCATTTCAATATGAGGGTGTAACCTATGACTTGTTCGAGTTTCTGACACCCGAAATATACGATAAAATCCGACCGCTGAAAGAGTTCATACGGCTGATTCTCATTATCTCATGGAGCTTTTGGTCTATAAAGTTTGTTATTTCTATTGTTGCCAATAATGCCGATACAATTGGTTCTGAATTGTCTTGGCGGTCTTTGAATAAGTAGGTGAGCTTTTATGTTTGAATTTTTCTCAAATCTTTTTGCAAGAATAGTCAGTGTTTTTCAAAACTTATTGTTGATTGTTTATTCACTTCTGCCCGAAGTTCCAAGCGTAACAGTAGCCCTTGACACGTTTGACCTTGTGACCGAAGCGGCGGTTGCCTGTCGGTACTTCCTGCCGCTTGATACGATTGCTGTTTTAACTTCTGCTACTGTCGGACTTTTCGCTTTCAAGATTGTTGTGTCATTCATGCGGTCGGAGTTCGGGCAGATGATTATTGGCATTGTTTTAGACAAGCTTAAAGACCTTGTAGGTATTCTTCTTAAATTTATATAATGGGGTGGTTTTATGTCATTTTTACAGTCATTCGGTAAAATGTTTGGCGATTTGATTGTTGTTCTGCTCGAAATACTGGGCGTTATAATAGCTCCTATGTTCATTATGGGCTTTGTATGGACGGTTGTTAATCTCGTTAAGGGTAAGAGACTTCCGAAGCGTACAGTTAAGATAACAAGCGATAAGTACGTTAAGCGGCGTTCTCTTTTAAAACGCCTTTATTGGGACTTGCCCCGACAGATAGTGAATGACCGCTTTTCTGCAAATCCAGACGGATTCAACGAGTTCGGTGTTCATGTTTTTGCAGGAGAGCAGGGAAGCGGAAAAACAATGGCAATGTGTCATTTTATAAAGCGGCTTCATGAAAAATATCCCGCCTGCAAGGTTGCTACCAACTTTAACCTTGATTGTCAAGACGGTGAAATTAATGATTGGCGTGATATCCTTAACAACAATAACGGTGACAGAGGACAGATTATAGCCATTGATGAGGTTCAGAACTGGTTTAGTTCCAATGAATCCAAGAACTTCCCCCCCGATATGCTCACAGAGGTTACACAGCAACGAAAACAGCGCAAGATGATTGTTGGTACATCACAGGTATTTACACGTATCAGCAAGCCTATAAGGGAACAGATAACCTACTTGTATAAGCCTATAACGGTCTGCGGTTGCTTTACTATTGTACGTGTTTACCGTCCGTCTGTTGATTCTGAGGGGCAGGTTGACAAGCTCCGCTTTATCCGTTCATACTGCTTTGTTCATGATTCGGAGCTTCGCAACTGCT
>CAKVBG010000110.1 GCA_934725345.1 uncultured Eubacteriales bacterium | reverse complement strand
AGATAGAGTTTTTATCGGATCTCGCTCCTCTACATAACAGAGCTAACTTATTTGGTATAAAAGCTTGTAAAAAATTATTTGGTAATAAAGTGCCCCAAGTAGCAGTATTCGATACCTCTTATTTTCACAGTCTGCCACCCGAAGCTTATATGTTTGCTATACCATACGAGTTTTATCAAAAACATCACATAAGAAAGTACGGATTCCATGGAACATCACATGAGTACGTAACAAAACTCGGAGCAAAAATGCTCAATAAAAAGCTGGATGAATTGAAAATAATAAGTTGTCATTTGGGAAATGGCTCTTCCATCACCGCCACTAAAGAAGGTAAAGCGGTAGATACAAGCATGGGTCTCACGCCTTTGGGAGGCATTATGATGGGGACTAGATCTGGATCGCTCGACCCTTCAGTAGTACTTAAAATGGCTCAGAGTGAGTCGCTTTCATTAGAAGAAGTAAGCGAAATTTTGCATAAAAACTCAGGGCTTAAAGGTGTATCGGGGATAAGCAACGACGATAGAGATATCATTTCAGCAGAAAACAAAGGAAATCCACGCGCTTCGCTTGCACATAAAATGATGGTTCATCAAATTGTTCAATTCATAGGAGCTTACACAGCTACGCTCGGCGGACTGGACGTGTTGATATTTACCGGCGGGATAGGAGAGAACCAATGGATTCATAGGCAACGAATTTGTGATAAACTCTCTTTTATGGGCCTTGAAATAGACAAAAAGTTAAATCAAGGTACAGTAATGGGCGAAAGCGGTATAATATCAAAAGCTGATTCTAAAATTCAAGTGCTAGTAATTCCCACAAATGAAGAATTGGCGATTGCAAAATTAACTGTAGAGTTACTCAAAAAATTAAATGGGGGATATAATTGAGTATTAAAAATATAGCTATCCTGACAAGCGGTGGAGATGCTCCTGGTATGAATGCCGCTATACGGTCAATTACTAGAACTGCAATCTATAGCGGTATAAAGGTATGGGGAATAAACAGAGGATACGTTGGACTTAGAACCGGTGATATGTTCCAAATGAACCTCAGAACAGTATCCGATATACTTCATCACGGCGGCACAATCCTTTACAGCTCCAGAGATGAAGTGTTTAAGACTGAATCCGGTATAATGGCAGCGGTCAAGACCTGCGAAGAACATAAACTTGATGCCGTAATAGTAATCGGAGGAAATGGTAGTCTTAAAGGAGTAAATAAGCTCGTCGAACATGGAATAAAATGCGTGTTTATTCCAGCTACAATAGATAATGACGTTCCGTGCACCGACTACTGTATAGGCTTTGATACAGCAATGAACACTGGTGTTGAAATGATAGATAAACTCAGAGATACAGCCCGCTCGCATGATAAGTGTAATGTAGTGGAAGTAATGGGACGAAAATGCGGGGATATTGCATTAAACATAGGTATAGCGGTTGGAGCCACAGCTATTTTGGTTCCCGAGGTTGAATATGATTTCCAAAGAGATGTTATTAATAGAATCAAATACACTCAGGCAATAGGTAAAAAACACTTTATAGTTATCGTAGCTGAAGGATGCGAAAAAACTATGGAAATTTCCAATAAAATACAATTGGAAACAGGTGTACAATCTCGATATACAATTTTGGGTCATGTACAGCGTGGAGGTTCGCCAACACTTAGAGATAGAGTTATTGCAAGTAGTATGGGAATTAGAGCTGTAGAACTTTTAGCAAAAAATTTTCCAAGCAAAGCTTTGGCAGTTAAATGCGATAAAATTATAGCTTATGATGTTGAAGAATCCTTGAAGCTCAAGAAACAGTTCAATATCAATTTATATAATGAAGCATTGAAAATTTCTATTTAGATAAGGACGACAAAAATTATGATTATTTCAACATTAATGAATATAGACCTAGACTCAATTCATGTGATGGGTTTAAAGTTACACCGACATATACAAAATATTCATTTTGTATATGTGAATAGAGAGTTTTATGAAAAGTAAAAATAGAATCTCTATTATCGTCTACAATGCTATGTTCTCAGTTGCTTCAATAATACTTGCATTTATCGGGAATCTGGCAATATTTCCGGTTTTTCCTTTTTTAAAAGCTGACCTTTCGGATGCTCCTGCGTTTCTTGCGGCATTGATATCTGGAGCTTCTTCAGGTATTACGGTTCTAATGACAGTTTCTATTATACGTACATTTCTGTTCAGTGCGTCTGGATTTATAGGTTTTGTAATCCGCTCAACTTCAATATTTGTAGTTTTGGGAATGTCTATCTTTGGCAACAAGAAAATTCCATTTCTGAAAAGATTAACTATTCTCTGCCTAAGTATTTTGATATGTATCACTTTAAAACTATACCTCAATAATTTCTTTTGGATTAATTTCTTTTTCATTTCTAAGGAAGTAATTGATTCCTTGATGTATGTTGTAGTTATTCCGTATAATACTGTTAAAATTTTAACCAATATACTTTTGGCAATATTTACAAAAAAATTTATAGATAAATGTTTGAAAAATAAAAATATTAATCAAGAAAGTTAGTGTGAATGAATATATGAAAGTATCACCCTCTATACTCGCCTGTGACTTTTCTCAAATTGGGAAAGAAATCTCAAGAATAAACACTGCAAAGGCCGATATGGTTCATTTAGATGTTATGGATGGAAATTTCGTACCTAATATTTCTTTTGGACCTCCTGTTATAAAGTCTCTTAGACCGCTCACTTCCCTTTTATTTGACACTCATTTAATGATTGACCACCCCTACGATTATATTAAAAGTACCGCTGAAGCAGGAGCAGACATCATAACGTTTCACGTGGAGTCTAAAAGTGATGTCAAACAAACAATTGAAGAAATAAAAAAACATAATAAAAAAGTAGGTCTATCCCTCAAACCCCACACTCCTATTGAAGAAATTTTCCCCTACCTTGAAGTTCTAGATTTAGTTTTAGTTATGACCG
>CAKVBG010000109.1 GCA_934725345.1 uncultured Eubacteriales bacterium | reverse complement strand
TGAAATTCAAGGACTATACCACTATCTCCGGCAATAAGCTCTATTTCTTGTAATTTTGTAATGTATGAATCCAATCAATCACCCCTTTCTGTGTATTTTTTCTATTAAAAAAGCAATAATATAATTACAGTGTGTTGATAAATCCTACTTTTATGTGTATAATATAATTACAAATGTTGACAAAATATATTTTCGTGTATATAATGTAATTAAAGGAGATGATGTAAATGTCAATGTCAACAGTAAATATTCGTATAGATGAAGATCTAAAAAATAAATCAGAGATGATTCTTGAAGATATGGGTCTTAATATGACAACTGCATTTAAAATTTTTCTAAAAGAAGTTATAAGAAGTCACTCGATACCTTTCAAGATAACATCAGACTTGTTCTATTCTGAATCCAACCAAAAAGCTATCCAAAAATCTATGAGCCAATTTGAAAATGGCGATGTGGTTGTGAAAACCATGGATGAGCTGAGGAAAATGGAAAATTTGTTATCTGTCCTTCGATTCTGTCAGCACGAATAGTACCGTCAAAACGAGCATTGTTTCCGTCAATTTTTAACGCACCGATTCTAGCATTTCCGTTACTTTCAAGCACAATATTTCCATTTGAACTTTTTATTGAATTTTCTGTTATTTCAAGTCCACCAATGTTGCTATTTGAGTAAATATCTATTTTCCCAAGCATATTAAGATTTCCACTAGAATCTGCATATAATTGATCTTGCCAAGTATTTCCGTTTCGTTTTTGAATTTTAAATCCGTCTTGGGGATTTTGAATTATACGAGAATTACCACTTTCAAGAGTTAAAGTTGCGTTTTTAAGGGTTGCACAGCTCCCATTTAAAGTGAAACTATTGTTTTCATTTGTGACACTAAGTTGATTTCCAGCTAAAATTGTACCCGTAATTAAATCCGCTAAGATACCATAAGTTGTACCATTTCCACTACTGTTTTTTACCTCACCGATAGCGATTTTACTTGTTTGCCAGTTATCATCTGTCATACAAATTAAATTGTTGGTTATCATGAGTTGCCGATTATCAAAAGTACCATTTGAAAGTTTCCGTCTGCCTTTGATACCATAAGCTCCGATTGAAATGTCTTGATTATTAGAATTTATTATTTCTTGATTTGCGGTATTTAAGGCGTTTTTCATGTATTCGGTGACTTCATCATTTAAACCTCCGCTTTTAATCGGAGCAACTAAGCTACTATAATTTCTCGACACAGAATTTGTAACTTTACTCTGATTAAAAAGCTCATTAAAAATCCACTCACTCGTTTGAAGCCTAAACTTGTTTCCAAATGTCATCGTGAAATTTTCAGGATTATCATAGTCGATATCCATTTCAAGAAGAATAGGGGATACCCAAACATCTTTTTTAATTTCTGCATGGATTAAATTTCCTAGCTTTAACTGATTTATGAAAGGTCTAAACTTTTCGATAAATAAAAAATTCACAGTATCCATACTAAATGTAAAAGACGGCTGTGATAATTTTTTTAGTTCTTTTTTGCCACGTTCTAAAAGTTGATGGCTCATATCCTGAATTTCTGGAGTTGTCATTTTATCTGTTACAACAAAATTTGAGTTGGTGTAACTACTCTCAAATATGAAGTTGTCAAGTTCCAAAATTTGATTTTGAGTAAAGTTATTTGAAAACTGCAAGCTACTATTTATATCTTTTAAAATTTTTTGAACTTCAGATATTTCTTTATTTTTAGAATTAATCTCTTTTTGCTTAGAAGAAATTTTACTGTTTAATTCATTTATTTTGGTTACAACCGATTGTGAAATATCCGGCATTTGAGCGCTTCTGACTTGTTCGCTTGCTTTTAAATCGTTCTTTAAAGTAGATAATTCACCTTGTAAATTTAATAAATCTGCATTTAGGTTCCTGAGTTTTGAAAAGTTATCTGCATAAGTTTCTTCAGAACCTTTTACTTTTTTATCCCATGATTTTATTGCTTTAATTAAACTATCAGTCATCCAATCTGAGGTCAAATAATATGAAAAGTCATAAATATTTGATGTCCCGAGAGGATTTACTTCATTAATACTAAAATCCCCCGAACCATGGACACTAAGACAAGTTATTATATCTTTTGAAGTTTCTTCGATTTTTACATTCTTAATCAAGTTGTGAAAGGATAGGCTTATATCTGTATCTTTAACAACATCTTCGGAAGTATAAGCATTAATCCGTTTGTTTTCGGTATCAAAGTCAAAAATACATTCATACGCTTTTTCTACATCATCCATAAGAAAGGAATATAGACTATTTGTTGGAATCTCGAATGTGCGATATTTATTACAAAGATTACTGCTAACAGTTCCTACTTTCCATGACGGAGCAATTTCAATAAGTTTTTGAAGTAACGTGTTTTGAGGATTTATAGGGTCATAAAATTTATAGGTTCCGTCACGAATGTTCGCACCTTTAGAATTTAAAGTGTATTCATAAGAGTAAGCAGTTACTGATTTTATAGGTGTAGTTCCTTCGTTTGTTTCCGTAATTTGTACGATCACAAAATATCCGAAACCTTGAATGTGTAAAAGTTTGTTTTTGAATATTAATTCGTAAAAAGGAAGTGTTTTTGTTTCAAAATTTATATTGTCAAAATAGGTACTGTAAATATCAAAGTTTACTTCTGATACCGCATTAAATCTAGGCTTTATATGAAGATTTTTAAAATTTGAAACACTTGCAATTTCAGTTTTGTCAGGATTGCAAAGTGTTATCAATGGGATTTCATAATTCTTACTCATATCAAAATTAAAATCCATTTATCCCCCTCCGAGCCGTACTGAGAATTGATATGTTATTTTTAAATAGTCTAAAAGTCCATGACACTCAAGTTTGTTAATACCATGAACTAAACTGAAATAGCCTTGATTTTGACCTTTAGATAGATTTTTAAACCTATTAAGCCCAGTAGATGATGTAATAATCTCGTTTTG
>CAKVBG010000108.1 GCA_934725345.1 uncultured Eubacteriales bacterium | reverse complement strand
GCTCTACTTAGCTCTGGAGGGTTTGAAAAGATAGTTACTTTGAAAGATTTTCGATCACCGGGGAAAATATCAGAAATAAAAGAAGTAGGTGAATTTTTTAATGATAAAAATACTCGGGATTTTGCTGTTAGTAATATCGGGAACTTCCCTTGGGTTTATGATAGCTGCGAGAAATATGAACCATATTAAATTTTTAAATGCATACATAAAGTTCATCTTGGACTTAAAAACCGAGATTAAATATAATCAAGAGCCTATTCTTAAAATTTTTGAGAAATATAGTCGTAGCTCTGTGCTTTCACCAATGTTGGAAAAGTGTTTAAAACTATCGCAGTCCCTACCTATAAATCAAGCTTGGAGTGCGGCTTTTTCCAATTTACACCGCGCAGTCGGGGCTTCCCTGGAAGAAGAAAAAATCATAAAAGATTTTGCACGAAACCTCGGTCAAACAGATATACTAAGCCAACTAAATTACTGCGAATACAATATCTCAATTATAAAACCCTACCTCAATGAAGCTCTTGAAAATAAAAAAAAAAATGAACAGTTACCAATAATTTTGGGAGTATGTTTAAGCCTTATAATTTCAACACTGATGATTTAGTGTTAGTTCCTTGAAAGGACGTTGATTAAAAATGAATATTGACCTTATCTTTAAAATAGCTGCTATTGGAATTATAGTTGCAGTTTTAAATCAAGTACTTATCCGCTCAGGTCGTGAAGAACAAGCAATGATGACAACTTTAGCCGGACTTATTGTCGTGCTTATGATGATAATTCATCAGATAGATGTGTTATTTAAAACCATAAAATCAGTATTTGATTTATAAACCGCTAACTAAAAATAAAAGATGGTGAAAAGTAATGACTTCTATACAAGTAATAATTTCTATTTCCTTAATAGCTTCTCTATCTTTGATACTTAAAAAATACGCTTGTGAATATTCTCTGGTAATCAACATCGCTTTGAGTTTAATAGTGATTGCATATTTAATTTCTAATGTCTTGCCGATATTTAATCATATTAAAAGTTTGATAAATGTAGCTTGTATTCCCGAAAAATATATATCCATGCTTTTTAAATCCCTCGGGATATGTTTTCTAACTCAATTTGCCTCAGACTCCTGTAAAGATGCTGGGGAGATTTCGCTTTCGTCTAAAATTGAAATGATAGGTAAAATGGCCGTCATGACAACCGCTCTTCCCTTATTCGATGAACTCACTCAAACTGCTCTTGGTTTACTGGGGGCAAAATGAAATCAATTAGATTGTTTTTACTAACTATCACCATAGCACTTTTTTTCTCCCCTGGAATTAACGCCAAAATTCCTCAAGAAATCTACCAAGAACAATATAACTTAAGCGGTGCAGAAAAACTCAAAGAATACATACCCCCAGAGTCATCTCAAACATTGAAAGATATCGGAATAAAAAACGGAGATTGGCAAGAATTATTAAACCTAAGTCCTCAGAAAGTATTTACAAATATATTTAAAATAATTCAAAACAAATTCTTAGCACCCCTCAAAGCATTCTCCCCTCTTATCGCTATTATGATAATTTGCAGTTTAGTGCAAGGAGTAAAACCGGGACTTAATAATTCAGGAATTACTCAAATTTTAAATTCCGTATGCACTTTGAGTATGTGTGTATGTATAGTTGGACCGATAGTAAATTTTATAAATTCTTCTTCTTTGATAATTGGTTTGGTTTCTAATTTTACGCTTTGTTTTGTGCCCGTCATGACTTCTATATTAGTTGCTACCGGCCGTACGCTATGTGCTACTTCGTATCACACACTAGTAATTTTTGCAACTGAAATAATATCGTACTTTGCAAAAGAACTCATTTTACCCTTCATGAGTACTTTATTGGGTATATCTCTGGTCTCTTCTATTTCTTCTGATCTTAAACTTGAATACTTATGCACATATGCAAATAAGGTAGTCAAATCAATTTTAGAATTTACTGCTTCAGTGTTTACAAGTATCCTAACACTTCAAAATTTGGTTTCTTCTTCGGCAGATAGCATTGGTGCAAGTGCACTTAAATTAGCCTTAAACGGATGCGTTCCTATTGTTGGAGGGATGGTTAGCGATGCCTTAGGGACAGTAAAAGGATGCTTAGATTTACTTAAATCCGGAGTAGGTACGTTTGGAATAATAGCAGCACTTGTTATGTTTTTACCCGTAATAATCGAATGTATCCTTTGGATATTTTTCCTCAACCTTTCGAGGTGTATCGGAAACGTGCTTGAGCTAAAGGAAATATCTTGTTTAGTTAAATCGGTTGCTCAAGTTATGTCCGTGATGATGGCAATTCTTATATTTTCATTGGTAATTTTAATTGTTTCTTCAGGGATAGTATTAGTGCTTGGAGGGAAGTAAATGGCAAAATACTCTGTGTTTATTTGTATTTCGTGCATAGTTTGCTCTATTGTGAAACTTTTAGTGCCGCCGGGCAACATGACCAAAACCATGAACAAAGTTATCGGATTGCTTGCAATTTTTCTTTTCATTTTTCCTTTCAAGAGAAGCTTTGGCAAGCTCAAACTAAATTTGAAAAAGTTTGAAAATTCTTACTCTCCTAAATCTAATAATGCTCTTGTGGATAGTCTTGAACTCCAAGCCTCTGGCTTAGCGAGCGAAAAAATAAAATCCCTTTTGGAATCAAAACTTAAAAATATTAATGTTGTTCCTAAAAAAATTGAAATCTTTATGGATACTAACCCCCACAGCTGCATATTAATGATTAGATGCAAAATATATCTCGATAAAAAATACAGTTCGCTGAAGACTCAAATACTGGATGATATATCTCGTGAGTTTAATATCCAAGCCGAAATTGTTGATCAATAAACAGGAGGTAAAATTCTATGGATTTCAAAAACATAGATGTTAAAAAACACATAGTTAAATTTTTTTCTCAGAAAAATTTTGCAAATTTAGCTGTTGTTTGTGGGGTTTTAGTAATTGCAGCAGTCATGCTTTC
>CAKVBG010000107.1 GCA_934725345.1 uncultured Eubacteriales bacterium | reverse complement strand
GACAATACATACAACCTAATGCGAGTGAATTGTCATAATACATCAGCCGCGTGAACAATAGAAGTTTTTTGAGTTCAGGATGTGCCCCTTGCAACTTAGGATATGATTCAAAAAAATTATTAAAATTTGCATTAAATGCTTCGTCAACATTGTTATCATAGCTATCAAGCACTTCCTGATATTTTCCCCATAGTCCATTTAAGTATGCATGATTCATAGCTTCATCACAAATTAGTGCAGTAACAAGCTGCATTGACGAATTGATATAATTTTTAGTTTTTTGAGGTATGTTTTTTAAATCAATGTCATCCAAGTTCATATCATCAAAGTAATCTATATTAGAATTAGATGTTGGACTATTATCAGATTTTGGCTCTTTATTTGTTGGTGAACTTTCACCTGGGTTTTCCTTTGAGTGCTTATTTTGTTTATATAAATGAGAAACCACACATGCTGCAGGAACACCCACTAAGACTGCGCCACCTCCAACTCCTAAAAGAGCGCTAATAACAGCTTCTTTGTGTTTAGAAATCCAAGAGCAAGAAGCAGATTTAGAACTGGAATTGAAATTTTTAGACTCAAAACTATTTACTGCTCCTACTGAGGACCCCGCACTTAAAACAGATAAAGCCGATAGAACTGAAGCGCAAAATTTATTCTTGAGTGAAGTACCACCCGAAACACTTTCAAGCTCACGGGAATCTAATTCATCAACAATAAAGTGTTGGAGTTCTTCATAAAATTCAGACTCAGAAGAAGGATAACCTAAAGACTTGCAGTAATTGTAAAGTTTCTGAAAGTTATTTTTATTCATATGTTTTTCTCCTTTTTATTTAAATTCGAGTATTCTCAGTCATATTATAACACTAAATGGATAAAATAGTCAATTATTCATCATACAAAAACAAAAATGCAACAAATATTTGTGTAATATATCAATAATTATAAAAATTGTCAAAAAAACATTATAAACCTTATTGGTTTACAACATAAAATTATGTTAAAAATCCACCCGTGTAGAAACGGATGGAAACTTGTGGTCCGCTCGGAGGGATTCGAACCCCCGACCTTCAGAATCGGAATCTGCTGCGATATCCAGCTTCGCCACGAGCGGTTTTTTTATATTATATCAAATGATAATATTTTTGCAAGGTATGTAATTTAAATTTTTTAGTCAAGTACAAACGCCCCTTAGCACTCACACTAAGAGACGTACGTTCTAAATTTCTTTATCGAGAACTAATAGTGGGTCTATGAACTTGCCGTTTTTGTTTATTGATAAATGCAAATGTGGTTCATCTAGAACCTCACAAGGTATTTTTCCAACACTTCCGATTTCTTCTCCGTTTTTGATACGATTGCCTTTTTTAACCATTACATTTTCTTCTAAACCTGAATAATATGCCGTGAATTGAGAGTCATGAGAAATTACCACAGTAGTACCGTAAGAGGGGTCATTGTATATATCGCTCACTACGCCGCTTGTAATCGCTGTTACTTTACTTCCTTTTTCAGCTTTAAAATCCGCACCTTCGTGGCAACGCCAATCATCTAGAGTTTTTGAGTATACAGGTGTTCCTTCACTGAATTCTTTCACAACGTTATTCCCGCAAGGATATGATACTGTAAGAGGTTCTGTTTTTTCAGACCACACAGCTTGAACTTCTTCTGATTCGGATTTTTCCGGAGTATTTGAATCTAGTTTTGATGGAGCGGTTTTTTCATAGGGTATAGACTTTTTGCTTGAAGAATCCTCTTTATTGCTCTCAGGCTCTAAGATTACCGTCTTATCGATTTCTTTTGGGGCACTTGTTTCTTTTGCCCTTGTTACTCTAGGACTTACAGACGTATTTTTTTGTGGATTGATAAAATCTTTGACTGTCCTGTAGGTAGACCACCCAGCTGCAGAAACAGCCGTCAAACACACTAGCAGAGCGATATAGAATTTAGAGTTTTTACCGGTTTTTTCTCTCTTTTCCATGGATTCGTTTTTTCCAGAATTTTTCATATCATGCACCTCCGAAATTTATTATTGTCAATAATGGTTTTTTATATACATATACTTCGAATAAAATAGTACATAAAAAATGCATAAGATGGTATAATGATTTCATGAAAATCACAGGAGGGAAAATATGTTAGATTTAAAAGAAAAATTTATCGACCTATACGAAAAAAACATTAGCAGGGAAGGGTCCAAAAAACTTCTTGATTGGATTCTCACCACAGATTTTTTTACAGCACCCGCTAGCACCAGATTTCATTGCGCGTGCGAAGGAGGACTCTTAAAACACAGTTTAAACGTCTACGATGTTATAACTGAGAAACACTACGATCCTCAAGAAGATAATTTAGAAAGCTTTACGATTGTTTCTTTACTTCATGACTTATGCAAAGCTGGGTATTACAAATTATCGAAAAGAAATGTAAAAAATGAAAAAACAAAAGTTTGGGAACAAGTTCCTTATTATTCAGTCGAAGACGCTTTCCCTTACGGACATGGAGAAAAATCAGTGTTTTTGATAGAGCGGTTCATGAAGCTTAAAACTCAAGAGGCCATGGCCATACGCTGGCACATGGGTGGATTTGATGACTCAGCAAAAGCAGGAAATTTTTCGATTAGCTTAGCGTTTGATAAATATCCATTGAGTGTAAAATTACATCTTTCTGATTTGGAAGCTACTTTCCTTCGTGAAAAAGGCACTTCTGCAGTAGACCATTAAAGCTTAATCGGTTATCTCAGAAAGGGAGTGATTAGTATTAAAATTTTAGTTTTGAATTCAGGTGTTCTTCGCTTAAGTATCAGGTGCTTGATATGGAAAGTAAAGAAACTTTATGTTTGGGCAAAATGGAAAGAATAGGTACCAGCGATTCTAAATTTTCTTATTTAACTTCAACCGGCATTTCCATAAATGAACACGTTGGGCCTATAAATAACCACGACGACGCGTTCGATTACGTAAGAGCCATGATTCTTAGCCATTCTCATGGAATGATAAAGAGCGTCGAAGATATTGATGCAATAGGTCATAGGG
>CAKVBG010000106.1 GCA_934725345.1 uncultured Eubacteriales bacterium | reverse complement strand
GTATGCCACCAATCCTCGTAGAAACTTAGGGCTTCCGTACAATTTGGTAAATCAAGAGTTTGAAGTGATTTACATTTATAAAATGCTCCAGGACCTATTTTTTGGCAAGACCGAAGATTTACTTTTTTTAACTTTTCGAAATTGGAAAAACTATCTCTGGCGATTTCTGTGCAGTTTGGTGCGTTTAACTCTTCCAATGCTGAATATTCTAGATGCTCAAATCTTTTATATTCTTTGTCAAAAAAAACACCACGAACCCGCCCAAATTTTCCTTCAGTATCATTGAAAATATTGTCAATACGTTTACACTGAGGAATACTTAGTTTGGTAATAGAAGTACATCCATAAAGCGAACCCATTTCTAAACTTTTGCATTTTGGTAAATTAATTGTTTTAACCCCACTACAAAATACAAACCCATATTTACCTACTTTGGCGCAGTTTGGCAAATTAACAGCAGTTATTTTTGGACCGGCGGGAGATATGTCTGTCGTGAAAGCTCTCGGTGTACCCGCGTCAAACATAAATGTGGGAATTACTAGGGTAGGCAAAGACGCGACGAGCAGTACTGAGAGTGGTATTCTTTCTTTCAAGTGCCTATCTTTAATTTGTTTAAATGAACTGGCATTATTTGCAACTTCGATAATGGAATATCCATCGATAGGGTCTTTGAGTTCAATGGGCTTATTAGTATCTATTTTAGTTAAAATAGCAGTTTTTTTATGTTCATTTGTCACTGTATAAGAAAAACCTTTAGCAGCCTCAACAGGGAATGATACCGCACTTGAAAGCATAAACAATGCTGAAAAAGCGATAGAAACATATTTTTTAAGTAAATTCATTTTTATTACCTCCTTTTAATAAGTGCAATTTTTTTATGGTTTTCATACGGTTATATCTTAACAACTTTCAATTTTCCATCTATAACCGAATCGTATGGAAAAGAATTCTCTTCTAACTTGCAAGATTTTGGGACAGTTATTTTTTTAAGTTTGTGGCAATTTTTAAAAGCATTTTTGCCAAGCACCTTACACTTGGGAAGTTCAATTTCTTCAAGATTTTCGCAGCCTTCAAATGCCGAATCTTCAATTGAAGTTAGATTCGGAGAATTAAAAACAGTAAGTTCTTTGCAACCGTTAAAAGCAGATTTACCAATAGAACTGCAATTGGGTAAACCTATGCGTTTTAAAGCTGTATCATGAAAAAATGCGCCTTCTCCTATTGAAACTACATTTGGCATCCTGACGTTTTCTAATGAGTTACAATTTTTAAATGCAAACTTTTCAATTTCTGTAGAGGAGTCCAAAAGAGCAGTTGTAAGGGATGTACAGTTTTCACAGCAAGATTGTTTGATCTCTTTGCATTTACTTAAGTCTATTTTCTTTAATTTTTTGCAATTCATAAAACATCCGTTACCCATAGAAATTAAATTCGGGATGTTAATTGATTCCAAGTTTTCGCAATTTCCAAAAGTTCCCTGCAAGCTATTGTCTTTATTCTTATAGCTTAACATTTTGGTACATTCTGGTAAATCAAGCGTTTTAAGAGATTTACAGTTATAAAATGCTCTTTCGCCTATTTTTTTACAGGATTGTAAATTTACCTCTCTTAGTTTTCTAAAATTATAGAAACTACCTCTAGTAACTTCTGTGCAATTTTGAGCATTTAACTTTTCAAATGATGAATAGTCGCAGTAGCGAATAGCGCTCATATATTTTACTTTCAAAAGACGTATATTATCAAAATTTTCATTAGCATTAAAAGGATCATCAATGATTTTACATTGAGGAATATTCAAATTAGTAACAGAAGTGCATCCATAAAGTGAACTTCTTGCTAAGCTCTCGCATTTGGGTAAATTAATGGATCTAATTTGATTACAGAATAAAAAACTATTTTTACCTACTTTTTTGCAATACGGTAAATCAACAGAAGTTATCTTTGGCATAACATAAGATATGTCTGTCGTGAAAGCGCTCTGTGCATCCGGAGCGCAAAGAACAAACGCGGGACCTATCATGGTAGGCAAAAGCATCGCAGCCATTGCTAAGTTTTGTATTCTTTTTTTCATGTGTCTATCTTTGATTTGTTTAAATGAACTGGCATTACTTGCAACTTCTATAATAGTGTAGCCGTCAATAGGACCGTCTAGAGCAACTGAAGCATCTGGTGAAATTTTCTTAAGGATAGCTGTTCTTTTACTAACTACTCTATATGAAAAATCTTTAGCCGCCTCAACAGGAGATGAAACCGCACTTGAAAATACAAATAGTGCTGAAAAAGCGATAGAAGTGTATTTTTTAATTAAATTCATATTTTGTACCTCCTTTTAATAAGTGCAAATTTTTTACAGTTTCCATCTGGCTATATCTTAACAACTTTTAATTTTCCCTCTATAACCGAATCGTATGAAATGCAACCGTCTTCTAACTTACAAGATTTTGGTATAGTTATCTTTTTCAAATTTTTGCAATTTTTAAAAGCATTTTGTTTAATTACCTTGCAGTTTGGAAAAGATACTTCTACTAAAGATTCATCACCTGCGAAAGCATCTTCACCAATTTCTTCCAATTTAGGAGCATTAAAACTAGAAAGCTTTTTACAATTCTTAAAAGCATTTTTACCAAGCACAGTGCAATTTGGAAGTTCAGTTTTTGCAAGATTTCTGCAGCCCTCAAATGCTGATTCTCCAATTGAAGTTAGATTAGGAGAATTAAAAATAGTAAGTTTTTTGCAATTTTTAAAGGCAGCTTTACTAATAGAACTGCAGTTGGGTAAATCTACGCGTTTTAAAGCCGTACCATAAAACCCCTCTTCTCCTATTGAAACTACATTTGGCATCCTAACGTTTTCTAATGAGGTACATTTTTTAAATGCAAAATTTCCAATTTCTGTAGAAGCGTCCAGAAGAGCAGTTGTAAGGGATGTACAGTTTTCACAGCAACACGGTTTTATCTCTTTGCACTTACTCAAATCTATTTTCTTTAATTTTTTGCAATTCATAAAACAACCGTCACCCATAGAAATTAAATTAGGTATGTTTATTGATTCCAAATTTTCACAGCCCCAAAAAGTTCCGTGTAGTAGTGTATG
>CAKVBG010000105.1 GCA_934725345.1 uncultured Eubacteriales bacterium | reverse complement strand
ATATAATATATTATAATAGATAGTCTAAGTGGGTACATACTAAACGAGAAGTACATGTTTAATGTGAGGATTGATTATGTTAAGCCAGGATAAAATCATAGAAGCAATTCGTAGTGATGAAATTGAAATTTCTATTTCATTTTGTTATGATGAGGGAAAACTTTTTTTTTATGAGAGTGAACAAAAATTATTATCGAGTCCGTTGAAAGATAACTTGTATTCTGATAGGTTAAAATTGACAATGGGACCTATTATAAAGGTACTAAATAGAAAAAGAATTAAGCCTAAATATAGATTCAAATCGCTACCAGATTGTTTTGATTTAAGGGAATCTGATAATAAATATATTATTAATCCGGGAGAATCTATAACAGTACTAACTAATGAGAAAATTAAGCTTAATGGAAAATATGCTTGTATAGTTATTCCTAGAATATCGTTATCTGATGTTGGAATTGTTGTAACAACTGCATATGTTGATCCGTATTATCATGGAGTGATGCGATTACATCTATCGAATTTGTCAGATCAAACGTATGAACTATCATCTCTTGAGGCGATTGCACAATGTTTTTTCTTTGAATTGTC
Organism: uncultured Eubacteriales bacterium; assembly: GCA_934725345.1. GTDB lineage: Bacteria > Bacillota > Clostridia > Oscillospirales > Acutalibacteraceae > UMGS1491. The sequence continues at coordinate 2,518 of CAKVBG010000105.1, read as the reverse complement.
GGATAATGTTTCGGAAGTTTACAAAGATGAATTTTCGATGAAAAGTGTTTTTTATGGACAAACATGGAAAGGAATATTAAGTAGTGATAGGAATCCTTTTCCGATAAAAAAACAATCAGTTATAGTTGATAAATTCTTGAGTTTAAAAAATCAAATAAATATAATTGGTTCATATATTAAGCAGCATTCATTGATTTTTATGTTTATTACAAATTTGATTGTAATTCTTAGTGGTTATGCTGCATTTAAACAGGAGTTTACGCAATATACAACTGCAATGCAACAAATTGAAGATTTTTTAGAGCCCACAGCTACTGAAATTGTAATTAATGCTGGTGAATTGCATGGAGAAAAGGAAATTGTTGTGCCTTATGAAAAGTCAGATATTGTATCAGTATTATCAAATAATGACGAGATACAATATAAGATATTGAGTAGTGATGTAAAAAGTGAAACTAAAATTATTTTTTCATATTCATTATCTTCCCCATTAGCTGAAAATTATGAATTGAATTTCACATATGCAATTATTAGGAGAATCAAATAATGAGTTATTCATTTATTTCTACAAGAGATGAAAGGATACAAATTGATAAATTATCATATTCATATTGCTTAGAACATAAAGAGGAATTGGTTGAGATAATAAATATAATTCCTCATATACAATGGACGCCTGATGAATTGTTGTCTCAAACTCAGGATTATTATGGAAACAAGTGGAACTATAGTTATGTAATTAAAAATGGAGAAGAAAAGATAATTGGTGTTTTAATTGCATATTTTAGATTGGCAGATGAAAAGCATATATTTGATTCATTATATATTCATAGATTTGCAATTATACCAGAATATCAAAATATTGGCATTGGGACAAAGTCTTTGAAGTATTTCATTAAGAAATCATTTATAGAGATTCCATGGCTTCTTAACATCTCAGGTCAAACAAATGATTGTATAGAAAATGAGCATGTAATAAATTTTTATAGAAATATTGGTTTTAAGGATATGTATAACGTCACATATCCAGATAAAATAGATATATTAATGCTTTTAGAGCGTAATTCATATACAATTAATGATATTGGGGATATAGATAAGGAAAAAATAAGATTAAAGCATCCACGTTTTAACGTTTCTATTATTGGGTTTGAATTTCAAGATGTATTACCAGTAATATATTTTTCATCTTCTAATAGGAAGAAAAAGGAAATAGTTAAATTTATTTTCAATAATTATAATATAGATGTAAGTTTTGTTACTCCGCCTATTGAATTAACGGAGCCTCAAATTGAGAAACCAGAATTAGAGGAAGAGCGAAAGTTAGTGAGTTTACCTCTTAAATCGGTATCTCGTTTTATAAATACAGTACCATATACAATAGAAGATACTATGCTATTTGTTGAATTTTTTAATAGAAATGGTAATAATTGGGAGCTTCCTGGTCTTGATACAAAGAGATGGCTAAGACAGATGGGCTTAGATGGATTTTTAGAAATAATGGGGAATACCAATAAAAGAAAAGCTAAATTTGTATCTCAAACAGGTGCATATGTGAAAGCTAATAAATATTATTATGGACGTGGTGAAATTGACGGAACAATTGCTTATAAAAAAGCGGAAGTAATTGTACCAAAGTACGGGACTTATCCATACTTTTTTCATTTGCTATTTATTCCGGAAGGGGCAGATAAAACACTGGCGGAAATGAATATGTATGAATATGCTCAATATGATTATATGAGAAAGAGTATAGTTCAACTTATAGAAGAATTATCAAAAGATTCTTTTCAAAGACAGATTACATTGTTTGATCTTGTTGAAGGGAGATGTAGCTTATGATTATTATTTCGGGTCCTTCTACTGTAGGAAAAAATCCTTTTATATATCAAGCTTGTAAATTATATGATTTAAATTTCGTAATACCATATACAACGAGAACGATAAGAGGTGATGAGGTAGGCGGGAAAGATTATTTCTTTTTATCAAAAACTGAATTTCAATCTAAAATACAGGAAAATAAAATAAGAGAATGGGATTATTGTCTAAGTAATTATTATGGATATTCTTATGAATTTCCAGGAAATGGTGGAGTGATAACACATGGTCTGTCACGCTTAGCATTAAGAATAAAGGGCAAATATCCGCAAAATATTACTACAATATTTCTGATGCCTAGCAATAAAGATAAGATACTTAATAATCTTAAAAAAATATATAGTGGAAGAGATTTATTATTGAGAGAGGCTTTGGTAGAAGAGGAGATTTGTCACTCTAAATTATTTGACAAAGTTTTCACGGTCTCTGATACTGCTTTGGACTTATTTTATAAGGAAGAAGTTAATCAAGTTTTGTTAGCTGAGGTAAAGAATATGTCTCTTTAAGAAAGATGTAACAAAAATGTTTTTACCTTCTATTGTTAATGATTGAAATCCTTAGGGCCGTAGGGTAAAGTTTTTGTAGGAAAAGTTAATAGAAAAAAGAAAGAAAGCACCGGGATCCTGTGTTAGGATTAAAG
>CAKVBG010000104.1 GCA_934725345.1 uncultured Eubacteriales bacterium | reverse complement strand
AATCATCATCTTTACCTTCTTTTGCATCTGCATCGGAGAATAAATCTGAAATTTCGTTTTCATCGAATCCAGTAAGCGAAACATCAAAATCATTCGCACTTAAATCCTTAAGTAAATCGGTAAGTAGAGGGATATCAAACTCGCCACTAATCTTATTCAATGCCACATTTAAAGCTTTTTCTCGGTTATCATCTAAGTCAACAATTACACATTCAGCTTCTTTATATTTCATATCTTTGAGGATTTTGTACCTTTGATGACCTCCCACAATATTGCCTGTTCGTTTGTTCCAGATAATCGGTTCGACATACCCAAACTCCGCCATACTTCTTTTTAGTTTTTCATACTCGGTATTGCCTGGTTTTAAGTCTTTTCTCGGATTGTATTTTGCTGGATTTAATTTACTAATCGATACTTTTTCTACTTGCAAATTCTACACTCCTTTTTAAAATTTTATATATAAAAAGGTGCTACCCATGAGGGAAACACCTTGTAATTTTAGGTTTTATTGTTTAAATAAGAAAATTCATTATTAGCTTTATAATTGTTTCTTTTTCTGAAGGCTTAGATTCGGCTACCATTATTGTGATTGCTACTAAAGCATAATCATCTATTATCTTTTTACCACTTTCAAATAACACTCCATTTTTATCAAGAAAATAAAGGAACAACGCTGCAGCAATTCTTTTATTACCATCAGAAAAAGAGTGATTTTTTGTTATCAGATACAGTAAATTTGCAGCTTTTTCCTCCAACGAAGGATAAACCTCTTGACCTCCAAATGTCTGATAAATGGCATTGATACTTGATTTAAAAGAATCGTCTTTTTCATTTCCGAATAAATCGCTTTCATTTCCAAACTTCATGCTTGAAATCACATTCCTGCATTCATCATAAGTCAGAACATAGGTTGCAACATTTCCGTTAGGTTTTTCTATTTTTTGGTGGTCATAATCATCAAGAAGATCCAGTGCAACTGTATACTTTTCAATCACATCTAAAATTTGCTTGCTATCAAGTGTGCTTTCTGCACGTTTCATAATTCGTATAACTTCCCCTAGTTCATTTATACGATTAGTGTTTACCGCACAGCCTTTTAGTATGTAATCTTTTAAAACTCCGTTGGCCCATTTACGAAATTCTACGCCTCGCTGTGATTTGACTCTGTATCCAACTGATATTATTACGTCTAAACTATAAAAGGATACAGGTTTATCGGAATTTGCAATGTGCAAAAAATGCACGTTGCTTTCTTCTTCAACTTCTCCTTCTTTAAAAATGTTCTTTATATGTTTAGTAATTACCGATCTGTCTCTTTCAAACAATTCGGACATCTGATTTTGAGTCAGCCACACGGTTTCGTTTTCGATATTCACATCCAGTTTAACATTGCCATCCTGTGCTTTAAAAATTACTAATTCTGTTTTCTGATTCATGTATATTTTTCCTCTCAACTTTGTTTTCGTATTCATATTAACTCTAATTTTTATCTTATTCAACTTTTATCTTCTTTTTCCAAGAAACTATCCCACAAACTGCGAGAATTACTTGTACAAAATCAAGGAGGCTCCTTCCATATGTCCCAGCGGTAAAATCAAAAATACACCACAGAATATCTCCAATGAGCCAAATTGCAAACTTTTTCTTATTGCGAAGCAACAAGGTTCCCGGGGCCCATAGAAAATCTATGATTTTCGTAATGGGTGGTGGTCCTTATATTTAAAATGGTTCCCGTCAACGAAATTGCTGTCAAGAACCATGTTATGTCTATCATTATTTTTTCCTCCTTGCTGTCAGGAGTAATTCCATTGCATTGTCCTGTGGTGTGTCTGAAAAATTAGTCGTACAGTTTTGTTTAACGATATCAAAAATTTCGTACCATATGATATTAGCTTGTTTTTGAAAAGATACACTCATCTGAACAAATGGATTCGCAATCGCTGCTCCTGTGGTTGGATGCTTTCCTAAAAATCCAAATTTACTTATGGCCTCTTCACATTGGACATATCTTGCAAAAGCCTGAGAATAGGATTCGACCAATCTTGGATTTACAAATTGATCACACTTTCTCTTCTTAATCCATAACCAAGTTTCTTTAAAAATTTTATCTGCTCCGAGTGGTTTTCCGTCTTTTTGTTCGGAATTTAAATATTCACTTGGTTTTGGAATTTTTTCTCCTTCTAAATTTTCGGAACTTAAAAAATCATTATCATTAACCTCAAACAACGTTTCATCTTCTAAATCAACTGGTTCAAAAATTCGTGCTGATCTTCCTGATGCTATTTTATCAGCTAAAGAATCCGGCTTATTCCCAGCACGAACCCTTCGACCACCTCTGTACGTTCCGTCTTTGGACATTTTTCATACTCCTTTCTTAAAATAAAAAATTCTCAAAAAGTCACGCAGCTTTTTGAGAATAATTGGTTAATACCTTGTTTGAATCGGATTTTTTTCATGCGTTACCCCACGCCCGTTGCAGTTCGCTTCATCTGTAGGGATTCGAGCACCCCCTATACTAAAAAAACAAAAAACGCCTGAGAATTAATCTCAAACGTTTTCGTATTTGATTTGAAAATTATTATTTTTACTTTCTACCAACTGTAATATTATCTTTATTTCTGTCTTTAAGTTCTTTGAGAGGGTTTTGTTTCGTTTCAAACCTATAATCCTCTCCGTTTTTGTTTATATAGTTTTTAATAATCACGTGAGAAGGTACATCGTTTGCACTTTTGTTTATCTTGCTCTGGAATCTAAAAAAATCAGCATCATCAGGTAACAAAGAGACGTTTAAATAATCTTCTCGATTTGAAGTATTCTCTGCAGTGTTTGCAAGAATGTCCCTTACATAATCTATATTAGGCTCGAGTTTTAAAAGTTTTGGAAAATCTCCACCAGGAATAATTTCGTTCCAATCTTTATTTTCATATTTTTGTAAAAGTTCAACCGCTTTATGAAGGTGTGCAACTTCTTGCATGAAGTGCTGTTCCCATATCTTTTTGATTTGCGAATCGGTTTCATATTCAAAACAGGAATAATATAAATAACATTCTGTATATTCATGGCAAAGTAAATTTTCAAGCCAAGTCATTGTAGGATCAAGTAAAGATCCATACTGA
>CAKVBG010000103.1 GCA_934725345.1 uncultured Eubacteriales bacterium | reverse complement strand
GTACATCAAAGTTTCCCTTGTCCGTACAAAGAATGATTCCAATCGGCGGATTATCCCCCTCGTCGTTGACCTCATTTGCATAGTAATTCAGATACATATTAAGTTGACCGACCGCTTCCGGCATGAGCTTGATTGTTTTGAGTTCAATTAGGACATAGGAGCGCAGAATCTTATTATAGAACACCATATCCACATAGTAGTGGTGATTGTTGAAGGTCACGCGCTGTTGCGTTCCGACAAACATGAACCCGCGACCAAGCTCCAATAGGAATTTCTCAATCTGCGCCACCAATGCGGCTTCCAAATCACTTTCCAAAAACGGCTTGTCCTCCGGAAGTCCCAGGAATTCAAACACATACGGGTCACGAATAATGTCCTCCGGCTTTGCAATCTCATTGCCCTTCAGCGCAAGCGACAACACCTTTTCCTTGTTTGCGTCTCCGTTTGACAGCAACAACCGCTCAAACAGCGAGCTCTCAATCTGCCGTTTCAGTTCCCGAACCGACCAGTGTGCATTGACGCATTCCTTTTCGTAAAAGCTACGCTTTTGGTCATCGGAAATGCCGAGCAACTCACAATAATGCGTCCAACTCAATTTGCCAGTCAGTGACTGGCATTTTGGATATGCCAAATAAATGGAACGCATATTTTGCAGATTGGAGCGGGAAAATCCTTTCCCATAATCGCGGGTCAGAACTTTTGACAGCGTTTGAATGGTTTGCTTTCCGTATTCCGCGCGGTTGCTATGCTGTTGCTCATCCTCGACAATGATTTTTCCAATCTGCCAGTAGGTGTTCAGCAGGGTCATGTTGACGTCCATTGCAACCTTTTTTCTTGCATTTTCCAAAAGTCCCTTGATTCGGTCTATCATCTCGCCACTCATCAATTCGCCCATTTTGCGCCTCCGTCATCGGTGTTGTCTATAGTATACCACATTTTGGCTCGTTTTGCAAGAGAATTCCTACGGTACGGGAGATTTTACCCGATGAGGAACATCGCCATTCCGCTGACCGCAAGGAACGGAATCAGGGCGAACGGCTTTTTCGGGCAGTCCCTCCGTTTGTGCAGACGCGCCTGCACAAAGTCCCGCACGGTGACGGTCACGACCGCCATAAGCAGACCCGCGAGGAATGCGGTCAAGCCGCCTGCGAAACCGAGCAGGACAGCCAGCGCGCCGGACAACTTGATGTCTGCCCCGCCGAGGGTGCGGTGCGGCGGGATGACGGCAAGCGCCAGTTGCGGCAGCATGACGCAGACTGCACCCGCGAGCATGGAGACGATGCCGTGTTTTACGAGATTCGGAATTGCAAGCGCAAGCACGGTGACCCATACGCTGTCCGGCATGGTACACATACGATGCGAACCACAATCTCATCAGCGTTACCGACTGGGCAAATCGCGTAACCACTTACACTTACTTTGAGTACACCTATGATGATTTGTCGAGAATTATCGAAGAAAAAACACTTGCAAATTCGACCAAAGTGTGTTATACCTATGATAGTCTTAGCCGTGTAACCAAACGTACTGTAAAGAAACTGAGCAATACGGTCTTGTCGGAAGAAGCCTTCGGCTATGATGCAGCAGGCAATATTACCGATGCGCCTGACAGTTGCTTTGCATACGATGCAAACAACCGACTGGCAGAATTGGGCAAAAAGTTTATATAAAATTTGGGAGAAACCTAAACCGAAGTTAAACAACAGACAAATTGCCCAAACTTCTTGAGTTGATACGGAGGATGATGTTATGAGAAAAATATTGGCTTTTATTTTGACTTTTACTCTAATTCTAACATTGTGTTTGTTGTTCTCAGCTTGCGAAAAATCATACGACGATATTATGTATAATTTTTATCAAACCACCTGCGATGGACAATTTAATGCGATAAAAATTAGTCTTGGAAACAATATGGAGGCTATTTATTTCATAGAACAACACTACGGAATATGGAGCCATAATGGAGAAGATGCTCTCTTCAATATTGAAAGAACACTGAAAATCCATTGTGGCGGAGATTTAATAATAAAAGAATTTTCTGATCTTTCGTATTATAAAGCGATTGTTGAATATTCCAATCCTAAAGCTACTGGCTACTACGGTGATACTATATTTTCTGGGTATGCACAGTTCTCAGAAGAAGGCACCATTGCGACTTTCTTGCCTAAAGATATAAACATTAACGAAATGAGCTCTGTGCCAGAATCAACAGTTATAATGACCAAAATCAAATTGACTGAGTCAGAGATTATTTCTTTTGATGAAGCACTAAACAAAATGAATTTTGTGCCGGACACATATATTGATTTTGTTTCTGAACGCAACGGCTGGAAGTTTTCTTGCAAACTCGCAAATTTATGGGTCGATGGTTCTACTATGACTGGTGAATGGAGCACGAATGGCTCTGTTATTCCCATACGAATGAAATTGCACGAGAAAGTTCCCTATGTTGAGATTTATGATATCAGCGACTCTTCCGAAAAGTTGATTTTAAAATCATATGCAACTGTGGTGGATGAATATTCGATTGAGCTTGTCGCGCCTGAAGGCACGGTATTCTACAAAACACCCACATCTCCTGTAATTGTTACAAAAACGAATTGAGTTTTGTTCTCCGCACTTCATATGAGGTGCGGAGCTTTTTCTTGACTTTTTGGCTCTAAAATGGTATAATGTTAATATCACCCAAAAGAACTGGAAAGCGTCCCCCCCTATGGTGATGCAAAGCGGAAAGATCTGCTTACCTTGTTACATATCGCTCGTATTCTGAAAATAAGGCTCTTATCGTGTATGATTACATGTCATTGGAAAGCGCTGCCGAATTAGTATTCAGCGCAGTAAGGGCAACGAGTGTAGCATTTACCGTAGCACTCGCAAGATGTGCAAAGAAAACACGAGAAAAGGTTACTGCCATTTTGGAACAAGTTAAAAAGTTCTTAGGAAACGTTGGTAGCGCAACACAACAAGTTCTCGATGCTATTGGAGAATTCTTGAAAAAAGCTGGTCCGATCATCTTGATAATCATCGCTATCATCATTTTCCTTTGCACTGGCATTCCCGTTCCGGTTTAACTTTACTTTGAGGTTAAGGCGGATTCGCCTTAACCTTTTTTTCACACACTAAACATGGAGGGTACCATTATGTTGTCTCTTT
>CAKVBG010000102.1 GCA_934725345.1 uncultured Eubacteriales bacterium | reverse complement strand
GCTTTATGTTTTGATTTTCTTTACTGGATATCTCCATCCTCAAGATTTCCCTCCATAATAAAAATTTACGCTTAGGTAATATTCCCAAGCGTAATAAATTTGAACCGTTATTTATTTACTTGATTGATAAGTTTTGAAAAACCATCAGGATCCGAAATAGCTATCTCAGAAAGCATTTTTCTATTGAGCTCAATACCTGCTTGTTTGAGCTTGTTCATGAAACTGGAGTAATTCATTCCTCTCATTCTGCAAGCAGCTGAGATACGAGTAATCCATAATTTTCTGAAATCACGTTTTCTCTGCTTTCTACCTATGTAGGCATAATTTCCTGATTTCATTACGGCTTGTTTAGCCATTTTAAAATGTTTACTTTTTGCGCCCCAATATCCTTTAGCAAGTTTTAAAACTTTCTTTCTTCTACTTCTAGTCGTTACCGCACACTTTATACGTGCCATTGTATTTACCTCCGTTTATAATATTAGATTTAAATTTTAGTACTGATCATTACATCTCAACCACAAAATTAAGCGTGTGGCATCAAATTCTTGATTTGGAAAACATTCGATTTATTAACTACAGCAATACTCCTCAAAACTCTTTTTCTTTTTCTTGTTTTCTTATTGAGGATATGGCTTTTGTTTGCATGACCTCTTAAAATTTTACCTGAAGCCGTAAATTTAAAACGTTTTTTTGCTCCGCTGTGAGTCTTTAGTTTGTACATACTTTCTGGGAGAACGTCTAATAGCGCTCTTTACCCATGTCACTACCTTTCCTTAAAATTTTTAAGCTCGAACTACTCATCCTAAAGAGAGTTACCTAAGTTCTTCTATAGTGAAAAACATTCCCAGGCTATGGCTTTTTTATGAGGAAAAACCTTTCCGCTGTTCCCGCGGTACTACAACTTTACGAGTTGTTTTTGCAAACCTATACTCCAAACTTAAACTATTTAGCTTTGGGCTTTGAAGTTAAAAACATTAGCATACATTTTCCTTCTAATTTAGCGGGATATTCAACATTAGCAAATTCATTACAAGCCTCTGAAAAATTGTTCATCAACTTGAGCCCTATCTCAGGATGCCCCATCTCTCTACCTTTAAACCTGATAGACACCTTTACTTTATTCCCCCCAAGGATAAACCTTTTGGCATGCGAAACCTTAGTTTCAAAATCATGACTATCAATGTTAACAGAGAGCCTTACCTCTTTAACTTCTACATGGCGCTGATTTTTCTTGGATTCCTTGCTCTTTTTGGCCATCTCGAATTTGTACTTCCCATAGTTCATCACCTTACATACAGGCGGGACAGCCTTTCCTGCTACCTTTACAAGATCCAAATCTTCAGAAGCTGCTATCTCAAGTGCCCTGGATATGGGAACTATCCCAAGTTGGTCACCATTTGAACCTATAAGACGTACTTCCTTGTCCTTAATATCACCGTTAATCTGAATTTCTTTGTTGCTAATACTTAAGCACCTCCACAAAATCTATTCGAACTACTCACCTTAAAGAGAGCTACCCAAGTTCTTCTATGGTGAAGAACATTCCCAGGCTATGGCTTTTTTATGAGGGAAAACCTTTCCGCTGTTCCCGCGGTACTACAACCTTACGAGTTGTTTTTGCAAACCTCCGGCATACTGCTCACACACAAAATCAATTAGATAAAAAATTAGGCTGTGCGGGCATACTGCTCACACAACACTTAATCCCATGTTTTTGACACGGTATAAATCATTGACCTAACGCATCTAAAACGCTACGCAGGTGAGAACAGAAATGCTCCTCTTTACTTACAGACTATTCTAAACTAAACACAAATTAAAGTCAATAGGGATAACTAAAATATAGGATATTTTTCACGTATTTCGTTATAGAAGTCTGTTTTTTGAGCATAGTCCCACCAATATTTACCTCCGTATACATCTTTGCTATTCCAAGGCTTAGATATGCAATGAAGTATAACAGGGTTTAAATACGCACTTTCTAGTTCATCGGAAGTATAACCTTTGTTATATCTATAAACTTTTGATTGGGATTTTGCTTCACCTAAACTCCAGTAGTTATATATTCCATACTTAGCAGGTAAGATATCAACCTTCTTGTATGCTACTGAATTTATAGTTGTTTGGTCATGCTGGATTAATTTATCATTGTTTTCACTTATGAACTTTTCAAACTTTTTAACCATGTTTTCTTTTCTGAGCTCTTCAAGATTCAAAAGCATAACCCCACTACAAATAACATGGTCATTATCTGGAACAAAATTGTCCACAGCATTAATATTATCATCTAAAAAGCCTCTATAGCAAAGTCCGCTCATATCGATATCATACATTTCTTTCAAATCTGCAAAAACTATTGTATCTCCGTCAAGCCAAATTATTTTATTTAAATTCGGCAATAAGTCCGAAAGGGCTAATCTGTAGTATGAAGGAGTTGTTATGTGGCCTTTATCATTAGCTCCTTTATACGCGTTTTTCATATCAATTAACTCAATTTTACAGCTTTTATACTTCTCTTCCAGGCTTTTTATTTTATTCTTGTTTTCCTGCTTAAATTCACCGGGATGCATAATATAAAAACTGTATCCTCTGTCGGAGTCTGCGTTTTCGAGCGCAGAAGTTATTGAAACTATAGTTGGATAAGTATATCCATCATCTAGCGCCATGGCAACTGGAATAGGTCCTTCAGTGGATATCCCCTCAACGTTGTTATTAAAAAACTTAAACCCAAAAAAACAAGCAACTGCTCCTAAAAATACTACACCAATTGCACTTCTGAGAATCCATTTACTGCCTTCAATTTTCAAATTCTAACAATCCTTTCTTTTGTTGGATGGTAATATTGTGATTCAATAGTATTTCCTATATTTACGATATATTTTTAAAATATAAATACTACAATTAACAGTGATTAATGATATCAAATACGAAATGTGATGTCAATTGCGCTAGGTATAAGCACCTACCGAAAATTGCTTCTTGAACTTTTTATTAATTTTATCAAGCAAAATACAAACACCCCCATCGAAATACCGACAGGGAGGAAAAATACTTAAATCATATAAAATTTTTAAAAAGTGGCGGAGAGAGGGGGATTCGAACCCCCGAAGCCGCTTTAACGACTTACACGATTTCCAATCGTGCTCCTTAAGCC
>CAKVBG010000101.1 GCA_934725345.1 uncultured Eubacteriales bacterium | reverse complement strand
GCCGGTGCTGTGCACCGATAGCTCATCCTCCGGCATACAGAATATGACGGAGACCTCCTTACCGAGCTTTATAGCGTCCGAAAACATGCTGTCAGTCCTGCCGGACACCGTGAGGTCCTCCGTATCCGGAGTGTAAATATAGAGCCCGAACGCCGTGTCGAGCGCATATACCGTGACGTTTACAACGATTAATGCAGCTATCACGATAAGCGTCGCAAGCTTCGTCGGGAAGGACGGGGCTTTTACCCACGCCCGGAGCTTCTCGGGAATTTTTCTCATACAGCCGTGACCCCGCGCTCAGTTATATCTGCGCCTGTCGTATACGCGGACGGTCAGATAGAGGAATATCGCCGAGACCGAGAGATAGTATACGAGAGATGCAAGGTCAAGATACCCCGCCGTAAAGGTCTGGAACCTCGTGAACACCGAGAGGCAGTCAAAGACATACCGGAGCCAGAAGCTCGAGGGCAGGAGCGTATTTATAAAGCCTATGCCGAGAAAGGCAAGTATTATCGCAACCGTCCCGACGGCGGCGGAGAGCTGATTTTCCGTAAGTGAGGAGACGAATATTCCGACGGAGATAAAGACCATGCCGACAAGCAGAAGCGCTATTACGTTCCCTATCAGCGTCAGAGTCTTTACCTGCGCATACTTATAAAGAAGCGTAAAGTAGAGAGAGTTTAAGAGCAGCGCGCCGGAAAAGACGGTGTACGCCGCGAGAAACTTCCCCATAACTATCGAGATTATCGAGACCGGAGAAGTAAGGAGCAGCTGCTCGGTTTTCTGCTTTCTCTCCTCGCTGAACGACTTCATCGTAAGCAGCGGGAGCATAACAGCCGAGAATATCATCATGAGGAGGAAAAACCTCGTCACATCGGCACTCATCGAAAAGAGCGTCGTATAGCAGAAGAGCGCGCCGCCGACGGCAAGGAATATGACAAGAAACACATATCCTATAACCCCGGTGAAATACGCCTTCATTTCTCTCTTATATATAGCGGACATTTTTTCTGTGACTCCTTTCTCTGTCAGTGCGCTCTTCTTCTTTGGCGCTTTGCCGTGTCGTCCGGCAGCCCGTCCGAGCGGTCAACGAGTCTTATGAACACGGATTCGAGATCCCCGCCCGCAGACTCAAGCCCTATTATAGCCCAGTCGTTTCTTGCGCAGAGCGAGAACAGCGGCTTTCTTACGTCAACCCCGCGCTCGCACTCTATGCGATAGCTCCATGCGTCACCGTCCCGCTCACGCGAGGACGTGACCTGCCGCACACCCGAGAGACGACCTATCGCCGCCTCAACCTCGCGTGACGGACCGCATATCTTCGCCTTGTAGCGATAGCCCTCCTCGATTGTGCGGGTTATGTTCCCGGTGAGCTCGTCCGCGATTATCTTTCCGTGGTTTATAATAATTACCCTCTCGCACACCGCCTGTACCTCGGCGAGAATATGCGTCGAGAGTATGACCGTCCTGTCCTTTGCAAGGCTGCGCAAAAGGTTCCTGACCTCAAGTATCTGCTTCGGGTCAAGCCCCACCGTCGGCTCGTCGAATATAACCACCCTCGGGTCTCCGACAAGCGCCTGCGCAATTCCGACCCTCTGCCGGTAGCCCTTTGAGAGGTGCTTTATCAGCCTGTCTGCGACGTCGGTTATCTTCACCTTGTCCATTATGCCGTTTATGTGCGCGTCGCGCTTATCCCGCGCGCTTATCTTCTTTTCTCCGGTGCCGCCTGCGGCTGTGCCCTTTGCGGCAGGCTTGCCTGCGGCGGGTTTCCCTGCCGGTGACCTTCCGCTCTCCGTGCCCGTCTCTGCCGCCGTGCGCTCTGCCGCCTTTTCCGCCGCGGCAACGCCTTTAAGATCATAGACGAAATTCAGGTACTCCCGGACGGTCATATCCTGGTAGAGCGGCGGCTGCTCGGGCAAAAATCCTATAAACCGCTTCGCCCTCGCCGGCTCCTCAAGGATATTTATGCCGTTGATATACGCCGACCCGGAGGTCGAGGACAGATAGCCTGTCAGAATATTCATGGTAGTGGACTTTCCCGCGCCGTTCGGACCGAGAAGCCCGACTATCTCGCCGTCGCCTATCTCAAACGAAATGTCGCCGAGGGCGTAATTTGTCCCGTACCTTTTCACAAGGTGTTCAACCTTTATCATAAATCCTCCTCCGTATTCTCCGGCACATCGTCGCCGCCCCGGCTGTCGGTATGCAAAAGATATACTGCCCCATTTAACTGACCAACAGTATATCATATAAATATGAACAAATTATTAACGCGCGTATATATTTTTATATATTTTGCCCGCACCGTGCGGGCTTTACCGCGAAAATGCGGAAAAAGCGCAGTAAAAACCCCCGCAGGCATTACCTGCGGGGGGTCTCCCTGACGAAAAAAGCAAATCCCGCCGGAGCGGGATTTGCCTGTCGCGGATTATACGGAAGCTGCTATAATCTTCTTCTGCACCTCGTCGTCAATTCCGAGGAGCAGCTTTACAGTCGCTATCACCTGCGGTCTTGCCTCTTCTGCCCAGTCGCTGTCCTCACGAAGAATAGTGGAACCGCAACCGTGAGAGAGAAACACGGCGGTAAGGTGAGTGTCCATAATCGGCTTCGCACCGTTTGCTACAAGAACGTCCACAACGCGCTCGACATACGGCTCAATCTTGGTGAGCGTAGCCTCGCGGATAGCGTAGCGGACTGTGAAATGCATGTTATCCGCATACTTTTCACGGAACTCGCGCGTTATCTTCTGAACGTATTCGAAGAACTCAAGAAGTGCGCCGTGCGGCTTTTTCTCCGCGGCGGCGGCGATGCGCTCAAACTCCGCGTCGTATCTGTCACAGAAGTGAACAAGTACATCGGTGAAGAGCTCATCCTTCGTCTTGTAGTAATAGTAGAAGGCACCGACATTCGCGCCGACCTCCTTCATGACAGCCCGTATTCCGGTACCGTCAAAGCCGTTCTCAAAGAACATTTTTCCGGCGACTTCGACAATACGGTTCTTCGTGCCGCCTTCAAACATCTGCTTTCTTGGCATTTTGTATCCCCCACAAAATTAATATTCGGTAAAACGGTACTATCATTGTAGCACAGCCGAAAGCTTTTTTCAACCAATTTCTTGATTTTTCAACGAAAAAGACAATAATTTAACAGTTTGTTAATTCGCTGAAGGGTCATTGCACATAAACAGTACAAAATCCGTAAAACATTTTCGGAGGAAAC
>CAKVBG010000100.1 GCA_934725345.1 uncultured Eubacteriales bacterium | reverse complement strand
CCTTTCGGGACTCGTAAAAAATTTAGGAGAAGAAAATACCAAGAAAATTAAACAAGTACTTTCAAATAAAGAATCCGCAATGAAATTGCTCTCTACTCCAAAAGCGCAAGAACTTTTAAAAAAACTTCTGGGAGGCAAATAACAAATGGAGGATCTAACAGGGAAAATATCTGATATACTTAACGACCCCACAATGATGAACACTCTCAAGGGTCTCACTGGCTTGTTAGATCCCTCCGAGCAAAAAAATTCCGAGCAGGAGAATTCCACGGAAAAATCAAACTCTGATTCTTGTGATAACGATTCCTCCGGATTCGGCCTTTCACCTGAGTTAATCCAAATGATTTTAAAAATTATGCCTATCCTGTCTTCGATAAAAAAAGAAGATAAATACACCCGGTTTTTAGATGCTCTTTGTCCGCTACTTTCAGAAGCAAAACAAGAAAAATTAAAAGGTGCTTCTAAAATTTTGCAGGTTATCCGAATTCTGCCCCTCTTAAAAGAAACAGGTATCTTGTGAGGTGAAAAATATTAGCATTCGTAATTTACCAGAAAATCTACGTCAACTAAAAGAATTAGCTATAAATCAAACTAAACCAATTAAACCCAGCGCTCCAAACCAGAATAGAACAATAAATAACAAAAAACCACCCCATCAAAATAAACCCGAAAGTATCCCCATTCCTCCCGCAAAGCCTGCCTTTAAACACTCAAACACTCTTGATATTAAAAACTTGATGTCCAGCCTTTTTGAAGACAACGATAAAATTTTGATAATCCTACTTATAATATTGCTTATGGACAACGAAGAAAATTTTTTCATCTTACTTGTTCTTTTGTATTTACTAGCTTAAAAATCGCCCTACCGACGAGATATAAAACCTGTGAGTTATGGGGTCTTTTTTAAGCTCGTAGTTTACAATTTTTTTTATTTTATGTTCACTCATCTCATTATTATCAAAATTACCAAATCCCTCAGAAGGTATCACGTATCCTACCTTCAAATCCACAGTGCTCCCTTTAGGTGCACAAGAAAGTATTTTTGGGAAAAATCCCTCATGATTATCTATATTTTTAATTGTGAATTTTTTGTTGGTTTCATCAAAATCATAAAAATAAGAATTGGTAATTTTAGTATTTTCCAAATTTATTTTATTTCCAAAAAGTATACGGATGGAATTTATAACCTCATCTTTATCTAAGATAAGATTATAATTTTCGTCTCTTAAAAATTTACTGCTCTTCCTATCAAAAACACTATACCATACCGCAGAATCCCATATCAATTTTTTATCAGGGGGATTTTCTTCATTAAACGGCTGAGGATCATGCATCACGACGGGCCAAATCAAGTGGTCATATACTAAGTTTTCATAGTCATCGTCTCGATAATTCGCCAAACTAATACAAGCACACATTACTACAATCGTAGACATCATCACTAACACAGCTAAAAGTAATTTTATTGCATGTAAGACATATCCTGAAAAAAATTCAAGCCTTTTGTTAAGTAAAGCTCTATTCGATATCAATTTTCCTGAAAATTTATTTTCTGAAGTTGAATTAGAAGCTATTTTTCTCTCGTATTCATACATAATTTTTAGTACAGCGGCTTTGTATGCCCCGTACTTTATATTTTCACCCCTTTATTACAGATAATATCATAAAAAAACGACGTAAATTGTAAAAAAATGAAACCCCAATTTTAAATATGAATTACATTTTAGAATGGGCGTATAACTTGCAAAAGTAAATTATAATTATAAATTTTATAATTACACTTGATTTTTATATAAATAGACGATATAATGTAAATTCATCAATTTATATAATAAAAAGGAGAGGTTAAAAATGAAATTATTAAAGTTAATGAAAAAATTTTTATGTCTAGGATGTACAAGCCTTTTGATGGTGGGAAATGCTTTCGCAGATGGCGATAACACATCCCCCTCAGAGGACGATATTTGCAAAGAAAAACAAACATATGTTCTTGATGATAATAATCTTACAGATTTTTCGGTTTTGAGCAACCGATCTTTTCATATCAGAGATAAATATATGACTCATATAATAGGTTTGTTTTATAAATGCTGTAATTTTACTAAACAGATAAATAGCGTTGACGCTCCGGAAGAGTTATCGCTTAAACTAAACCGAAAAATTTTCCGTACAAATTTCATTCTCGAAGAAATAAGACAATATATTCTTAATTACTGCGATTATATGGACACAACATTTCTTGACGCTCGTAAAGGATATTCGATTGAAGAAAATGATGAATGTATAAACATTTTGTATAACATCTTTTTCAACTTTGAAAGAGTTTATAATCGTATGAGCGAAACCATGGCACTTACCCGTCCCTATAAACAGTACGATAATATTCGGGCAACTTGGAAAGAATTCAAAAAAGAACTAAAGTACCGCACTATGAATTTTATATTATTTACAAAAATTCAAAACAACTGTACATATGATGGATCCATCCCTTTACGTTAAAATGTTAGATTGAACAGTGATAAACTCCCGGACTTTAACATATACATTTTTGTATTTAAAAATTCGGGAGGTTAGTTTCTTGAATGAAATCCTAGAAGCTCGTGCTTTAAAACTCGGAGAATATATGGCCGAAAATAAAACTACTGTTAGGGCAGTTGCGAAATTCTTCGGAGTTTCCAAATCGACGGTCCACAAAGACGTTTCTGAAAGACTTCAAAAAATAAATTCTCGGCTATATGATGAGGTAAAAAAAGTTTTAGAGATAAATAAAGCTCAGCGGCATATTCGGGGAGGATTTGCAACCAAAAAGAAGTATGCTAAAGAAAAGCCAAAAAATTAAACACTTGCTTTAATTTACTGTTTGTTTTATCATTTCCTCAGTTAATTTAAGTAATTAAAATTCGGCACATAAGGATTTGATAAAATTGAACTTTAAAAAAATAAAACAGTTCTTGGTTTATCTTAAATCTCAAACTAGAAATTTGATTTTGATGTTTTTTACAACTATCATAAGCCAAATCTGTGCTCTTCTTTTGCCCATGCTTATGTGTAATCTCATAGATATTGGTATCAAGCAGCATGGTATGCAACAAAATTCACCTTTGATAGGTGCAGTCCAAATTGAAGACCAAATTATTGGTATGCAAATGAACTACATAGTAAAAACCGGCGGCATGATGCTGGGGATTTCACTTTTGGCTGCCGTGTGTACGATTTTTACGAG
>CAKVBG010000099.1 GCA_934725345.1 uncultured Eubacteriales bacterium | reverse complement strand
GCGTCCTTATTTTCCAGCATTGAAACTATAAATTTCAAACCGTTGATGTATGAAGGATACGATTCTGTAATGGAAGGCACGCTGTATATGGTTTCACAAAGTTCGTGTTTGGCAGCAATGGGGATTTTACTTCCTACAGCTAAGGGGAATAAAAAGAGCGGACTTATACTTTGGAATTTAGGGGTATATGGTTCATTTGCAGTAATGATAGCCATGGTCATAGGCACTATGGGAGATTTTGCAAGCACGCAATTGTTTCCGGTGTACACAGCTGCAAGTATAGGCAAATTTGGCTCTTTACAGCATTTAGACTCATTGTATCTAGGGATATGGATGGCCGGAATTTTTCTTAAAACCTCTTTGTTTTTACTTCTTGCATCTGAAGGAATTAAAAAGATATGGGGAGAAAAGGTAAGGAAAAAATTTATTTTAATTTTAAGTGGTTTATTTGCTGTTTCCATGATTTTCATAGGTAATTTTAGTTTTTTGAAAAGTAAAGCTATAACTGAATTTCTATTTTTCTTTTTGATATTGAACGTTGTTGTAATTCCGGTGACGCTAATTTTGTTAAAGAAAAGAAAATTAAACAAGGAGGAAAAAATTTTTGAAAAATAAAGTTTTTATTATATGTGCACTTTTAGGAATGATATTTTTCCTCTCAGGTTGCTCGGGACATCAGCAACTTCATCAAAAATTAGTGGTTCAAGGAGTGGGTATTGATAAATCCGAAAAGGGCTACACAGTGACGGTTCAAGCACTTGATTTTCAAAACCCAATGAGCGAAGATGAACCAACAGTTAAAGTTATTGAAACTCAAGGTCAGTCAGTCACTGAAGCGCTGGATAATATCTCTAAACGAACAAGCTTGAGGCCTGTTTATTCTCAAAACTTGATATTGATTTTAGGGAAAAACGCTGCATCAGCAGGGGTTGGTAATTTCATAGATTTTTTCATTAGACACTGTGAAACTCGTCCGAAGGTGGAAATTTGCGTCACTAAGGAAAAAGCTTCGGATATCCTTAGAATTAAGTCGGGAGATAAAATGCTTAAATCTAAAAATATCCACGATTTGATCCCTGCTCAGCTCAACTCAGACGTCTTGCATTTTGTTTCAAATTTAAAAAATTCTAACTCAGACCCCTGGACTGCTTGGCTTGAAATTGAAGATAAAAAAGGAATTAAGGAAGTAAGTTTGAAGGGTGTTGGAATTTTTAATAGGGACAAATTGCTGGATTTTTTAGAGGGTGAAGACGCATTTGGTTTTATGATTCTCAAAGGTGTACCTAATTTTGGTTCATGCGTGATAAATCTCCCTGAAGGAGGGGAAATAACCTGCATTATAGACAGATGCGTTCCGGAAATAAAAAGCGAAGTTCAAGAAAATGATTTGCCAAGAATAGAAGTCAATCTCAATGTAAGTGCTTCTACTTTTTCTGTGGATAAGGACTCCTACACTCACAGTTTTGAAGAAGTAAGCCAAGCAATTGAAAAAGAACTCGAACGAAAAATAGGAGATATCTGCAACAAGGTGCTTCAAAAGACTTTGAATCTTAATTTGGATCTTTTCGAGTTTAGTAAAATTTTGAGAAACAATCATCCTTCTTATTTCAAAAAGATACAAGAAAAATATAAACCTCAACTCAATAAGTTGAAGTTCGAAGTTAAAGCAAAAGTTAAGCTTAAAGCTACTGGCAAAGAGCCTGTTTAAATGATTTACATTAAAAAGTCTTCTTCAAAAAGTTTAGAGTGAATACTGTTTACGGCGTGATATAAATTTTCTGACTCTACCACTATTGATATCCTGGATTCATCACAAGCAGCCATTTCTATATTGATATTAAGCTCATGAAGTAGTTCGAAAACTATCGAAGCAATATTTACATTTAAGCTTTCTGCAAGGTTCACCACCGAAATTTCGGATTTGTTTTTTTGATAAGAAATGCTCGAGTTAGGGCAAGACTCCTCTAAATACTTGAGAGTATCCGTAAGGCTGGACTCCTCAACTAAAAATCCTTGAGTATTTGCTAGTGCAACAGGTTTTAGTTCAGGGTCTTTAATTAATTTTTTAGAAACCAAGTCTTTTATAACTTTATTCTTGAAATTCAAAAGGTTATCGATATCAGAAACCATAACCTTAACCATATTTTTTTCAATTGCAATTCCACTTATGGAATTGGTTCGAAGTTTAGGACTTTTTTTAACTATAGTTCCCTTAGCTTCACTTATACTTGAGAGCACTTCCACTTCGACTCCGTATTTTTCAGCGGTCTGAATTGAAACATCGTTTAGAACTTGTGCGCCCAAAGATGAAAGTTTAAACATTTCTTCATAGGAGATAGAATCCAATTTTCTGGCAGATGGCACTATTCTAGGGTCAGCGGTGTAAACGCCGTCAACATCGGTGTATATTTTGCAAATATCAGACTTTATTTCTCCTGCAATTGCAACGGCACTTGTATCTGAGCCGCCGCGACCGAGAGTTGTGATATTTTGGCTGGAGTCTATACCTTGGAATCCGGTTATAACAACAATGTTTTTCTTAGAAAGTTCTGCAGAAATTCTATCAGTCAGGATTTTCAAAATGGATGCATTTGAAAAATTGGAATCCGTAGATATTCCCGCCTGCCAGCCACTGAGAGATACAGCAGGGAATCCAAGGCTTTCTATTGCCATAGCTAGCAGAGAAGCTGATATTTGTTCACCAGTTGAAAGCAAAGCATCCATTTCTCTTTTTGGGGGAGTGGGGTTTATACTAAGAGCATTTTTGATTAGATTGTCTGTAGTATCACCTTGAGCTGAAACCACGACTATAACGTCATTTCCCTTTTCATAAAAGGGGATAACTTTTTTTGCAACGTTGAATATATGATGTTTATCCGCAACGGAAGTTCCCCCGAATTTTTGTACTACAATTCCCATGGAAACTCAATCCTCCTTGTTATAAGGCTACACTATTTAAGTTTAGAAAGTTATACTTTAAGTTTATGCGTGATAATATAAATATGCTATCAAACTATTCTTCGAAATCTTCTAAGTCAGGCTCAAACAATTGGTCTAAATCATTGCTAGGAGCGGGGCTACTTTCTTCAACTGATGGTGAATCATCTTCATCGGAATTTCGCTGTGAGGGAAGAGGGTCTGGCAAAGGGACTGGTGCGCTGAAGAAGTGTCCGGGGCAAGTTTCTGGCATATTCGAAGGAGAATAGTATCCTGTGGCAGTGCTAGCGC
>CAKVBG010000098.1 GCA_934725345.1 uncultured Eubacteriales bacterium | reverse complement strand
ATGACCTCTTTGCCCCTTCCAACCACTATAAGTATATCCGAAATGCCCGATTTTACCGCTTCTTCCACTACGTACTGGATAGCTGGTTTATCTACAATAGGATACATCTCTTTTGGCAAAACTTTAGTTGCCGGAAGCACTCTTGTTCCAAACCCACCTGCGGGTATAACTGCTTTTTTTATTTTCACTTTAAAAATCCCCTTTTTTATGTTACAATTGAATACTACCATATATTATTTTAATTATTATTGGTGTCTAAAGTCAAGGAAAGTGTGATTAAATGTTGATTGATGGGAAAAAAGTAGCTCAGGAGATTATCGCAAAAGCTAAACGAGAGTCTCAGAAGTTACAGGAAGAGGGCATTTCTGTAGGATTGGCAGTGATAATGGTCGGTGAAAATGCCGCTTCCAAAGTTTACGTTAACAAAAAGCATATCGCTTGCAAAGAAGCCGGAATAAACTCTGAGCAGTATTCATTGCCATCTGAAGCCTCTCAAGAAGAAGTTGAAAACTTAATTAAAAATCTCAACTCGCAAAAAAGCATTTCGGGAATTTTAGTTCAACTTCCGCTTCCAAAACATATCGATAGCAAAGCGGTCTGTGAAAAAATTCATCCGCTTAAAGACGTTGATGGATTTACTACATATAATTCCGGAAAGCTTTTTCAAGGAGATCCAGTTTTAACGCCGTGCACTCCAGCAGGAATTATGGAATTGCTCAAGTACTATAACATAAACCCTGAAGGGAAAAACTGTGTAGTTATAGGAAGAAGCAATATAGTGGGCAAACCTATGGCGATGTTAATGTTAGAAAAAAATGCTACAGTAACAATTTGTCATAGCAAAACTCCAAATTTAGAAGAAATTTGCAGAGGTTGTGATATAATAATATCAGCAGTAGGAAAGCCAAATTTCTTGAATTCTAAAATGGTAAAAAAAGGATGTGTAGTCATTGACGTTGGAATAAACAGAAATGAATCCGGGAAACTTTGCGGAGACGTTGCATTTGAAGAAGTAAGTCCACTTTGCTCATATATTACCCCAGTTCCTGGGGGTGTTGGACCTATGACTGTTGCAATGCTTATCCAAAATACTGTAAAAGCAGCTAAAATTCAAAATAAATTTAAAGGAGAAAATTAAATGAACATCTGGCATGACATTGAGCCTTCAAGAGTAAAAGCAAAGGATTTTGTAGCAGTAATTGAAATATCTAAGGGAAGCAAATTAAAATATGAACTTGATAAAAACACCGGCATGCTTCAACTAGATAGAATACTTTATACCTCAACTCATTACCCCGCAAACTATGGATTCATTCCTCGCACATATGCTGACGACGGCGATCCACTAGACGTTTTGGTTCTGTGCTCGGAGCATATCTACCCCATGACACTAGTTCAATGCTACCCAATAGGAATTATTCGAATGATAGATTCCGGAAGCAGTGATGAAAAAATTATAGCTATTCCTAAAAATGATCCAATCTATAATCTTTATACTGATGTTTCGGAATTGCCTCATCATATGTTTGAAGAAATGAAACATTTTTTCAGTGTGTATAAAATGCTGGAAAATAAGACCACTATTGTAGACGATATCCAAGGCAATGTTTCAGCTACTGAAGTTATATCAAAATGCATTAAAGCATATAACGAGAAATTCGGTAATATAAATTAGATTTAAAGCAAGGAGGTTTTAATTTGCAACTGGAAGAAACTAAACTTGAATTGCTTAAACTTAAACCTAAACTGGATTCTCTTAATTCGGCCCTTAAAATCGAAGAAGCAACTGAAGAACTCAAAACTTTGGAAAAACAAACTCTAGACCCTGACTTTTGGTCTGATTCTGAAACTTCACAGAAGATTTTATCTAAAATAAAAATTTTAAATTCTAAAACAAAGAGATATCAGTCTGTTCAGAAAAACTTCGAAGAGCTTGAAATAATGATAGAGATTTCCCTCGAAGAAAACGATAATTCAGACCTACCTGAAATTGAAAAAAGTTTGAAATCTTTAGAAAAAGAACTAGAAAACCAGCTTCTCATAACTTTGTTGACTGGTGAATACGATTCTCAAAATGCTATCTTAACGCTCCACGCCGGAGCCGGTGGAACTGAATCACAGGACTGGGCAGAAATGCTTTTGAGGATGTATACTCGTTGGGCGGAAAAGCATAATTACAAGGTCAAGATTTTAGACTGTTTAGATGGTGAAGAAGCTGGGATAAAGAGCGCTTCTTTCATAGTTGAGGGTGCGAATGCTTACGGATTTTTAAAAGGTGAAAACGGTGTTCATAGGCTGGTTAGGATTTCTCCCTTCGATGCTTCCGGACGCAGACATACCTCTTTTGCATCGCTGGAAGTAATTCCTGAAATAAACGACGATATTGAAATAAATATTTCACCTGATGATCTTAAAATGGATGTTTATCGCGCTAGTGGAGCAGGTGGACAGCATGTTAATAAAACTTCTTCCGCCGTCAGAATAACCCATATACCAACTGGTATAATAGTTGCCTGCCAAAACGAAAGAAGTCAATTTCAAAATCGCGATACCGCTATGAAAATTCTTAAATCAAAACTTATTGAGCTAAAAGAAAGAGAACACTTGGAAAAAATAGAAGATATCAAAGGAATTCAAAAAGAAATAGCCTGGGGCTCACAAATTAGGTCGTACACCTTCATGCCATACACTTTAGTTAAAGACCATCGTACAGGATACGAAATGGGAAACGTTGAAGCTGTTATGGATGGAGAATTAGATGGATTTATTGACTCTTATCTGAAAAGTTTAGTTTAGGAATATATGCAACGGTGCAACAGCAGACTAAGCTGGCACCATTTTTTAATAGTGTTTTAGCGCATTCCGCCAAAGTGCTTCCGCTTGTGACGATATCATCGCATAATAGTATGCGTTTACCTTGAATTTCTCCCGGATTTTTTACTCCGTACGCACCCTTTACATTGGCTCTTCTGTGAATTAAATCAAGCTCATGTTGAACGTGATTATTTTTGATTTTAACAAGAACATCCTTGCAGGGCACTCCAATAATCGAAGATATATCTGAGGCTATACACTGCGCTTGGTTATAGCCTCGGTTTCTTTCTCTTTCTTTTCTTAGTGGAACAAAACAAATATAATCAAATTTATAGTCTTTAAACATCTCTTGAAACTCATCCACTATCTTTCGCGCGAAGAAACCGGAGTACTTCTTGTGGCCTCTGAACTTAAACCTCCAAATTGCATTTTTTAAATTTCCAATATATCTAAACGCTGAAACACAAACCACTTT
>CAKVBG010000097.1 GCA_934725345.1 uncultured Eubacteriales bacterium | reverse complement strand
TTGTAAGGCCGCTATTTCGATAAAAACAAGAATCTTTGTAATAGTAGTCCGAAGGTTTGATAGCAAGTTGCAAGTTAGAAGAATTCAACTTTACTTCATAAATTTCAGAATCATCTGCAAAAAAGTAAGTTGTGTTTTGAGTTGCATTTTGAGCAGATGAGTTCGTAGTTGCAGGAGTGGTTTCAGTAATTATCTCTGAAGAACAGCTTAGTCCAATTTGACTGTCTGCGATAAGTTCATTTGTTACGAGACTGGAAGGATAAAAATTCAGGTTACTGTTTTCCTTATTACTAAGTAAATTATCTTTTACAATATTTTTACCCTTGAGCACAACCGGCATACTAGAAGCATTTATCCCTCCGGCTGAAATGTTACGAGTGGTTTTGTTTTTAGTAGATTTGTTACCTGTGATAGAGCAGTCCTGAATAGTTCCTCCAGCATTTACGAAATTAATTCCACCTATACTAGAAGTGTTATTAGAGATAGTAGAATTTAAAATAGAATAATTACAGTATTTTCCTGTGGAGTTTTCTGCAGCAAATTCCAAAGCTGTAAGGTTATTTTTTGAAATATTACAGCTGTTTATATCTACTTTTATTCCTTCATCAAGGTTAGCTGATGTAATTTGATTTTCAGTTGAGTTCAAATCAAAGGCTGCTACACTGGTTGTTTCATCTGAGCCTTCATTTTCCGAAAATTCCGAATTGCTTATCTCGCAAGTTGCAGCTTTTAGACTTGAATCAGAGTCATCTCCCACTTTAACTTTCACAATCGCTCCCGAACTTCCAACGAGATTATTAGATATCTTACAATTACTCATCTGAAAGCTACCACTTTGTTTGTAAATTGCTGAGGATACTCCGCAGTGGTTTTGTATAATAAGGTTGTTTGTTTGCGGACAACCATTTAAAATTAGACTTCCACTCGGAGAATATATCGCTCCAGTACAGTTTTGGAAATTATCACCTGAGTAATTAGAGTTAGGGTTATTAAGTTCGCTTCCATCAATCACAAGAGCTGAAGAAGAATCTGCAACAGTTATTTCTAAATCGGAGGGTGAAATGATTAAAGGACCATTTTTAAAACTGTACCACCCGCCATATTGTTCATCTACATATCTTTTGATGAAGATACTCTTTTTTGAAACACTTATTTTTTCATTTTCAGAGGACGAATAACTAGACATCATGTAAATGGTTTTGCCGTCTGATATCTGTTCTACGGCCTCTTTCATGGTTTTTACAGGATTATCTTTTTCGTCATGTACTAAAATTTCTTTATTTGGAGAAGTATAGAAATATCCTTCGGAGTAATAAAAATCTTTACCATTTTGACTTAGATTTACTGTTCCTTGACCTTCTATGTTAAGCGGTGAACTAAATACTGCATACACAACCGAAAGACCCAGTACTATAGCTAAACCTAAAATACTCGGCAGAAAAAATTTTGAAAAGTGTTTGTTAAACCTAGTTCTTTTTTTCATCATGATTTTTACTTCCTTTAAGGATGATCTTGATTTTTTAGAATGTATCTATAAGCTACATTTTCATCCATGACTATAAACCAGCTGATTTCATCCTTAGATTGCTCCACAAATAAGATAGGCTTTTCAAGACAATCTCTTACATTCAAAAGATCATCAAAACTTTCAACTTCCAAACAATCCTGGATATTTTTAACCTGGTCAACTTTAGAAATAACTTTACTATAGTCTCTGAGAATAGAATTTTTAGTTTTTTCATAGTAACTTTGATTTTGCTTAAATTTCTTGTATTCCTTCAAAAGTGCGATGATAATCACCAAAGCCCCGGCGAGCAAACCTATACCAATTACCACAAAGGTGATGTTTAGCAATTTATTCTTCGAAACTTCTACTTTTTCACCATGTTGGTCTATTTCTTTGTAATCTAAATCTACTGCTACGGTTTTATCAGTCAAAGGTACGTTGAGTTCTATATCACTTTTATCTTCAATCGGTGTTGGGAATGCCTTGCTGCTACCATACATACTCACTACCAGCGTTAGCTTTAAAATATTCTTATTTCCCGTCAAATTGTATTTAGAATTAAATTCTTCAATTATTTTGTTGTAGTACTCATAATCCAAGTGGATACTCTCATTTAAGTTAAACTCTTCACAGTCCAGAAATTCTTTAGTCTGGTTTTCAAGCAAATAGGACTTTTTCTCATAAATTAATTTTTCCTCTTCACTATTATCCTTAACCATCGCCGAAGCCAGGATATAGTACTTACAGGTATAGTTCATTTTTTGATCACCTTTAAATTTATATGAGTAATCAACATCTATGTGATCTATTAGGCTTGCAATGTACTTGCGACCCCTTTCAAGGTATGGGGCGTTATAATCGCTGTTTGATTTTAAATAAACTTTATAGTCAACATTTCCGGTTTCACTATAACTTAGAGTCTTCTCGGATTTAAAATTCATTCCCAAATACAAAAATATAGCTGATAAACCTAAAATAAAAATCAAGGTCAAAATTTTAGAAATTTTTACTTTCTTCAAATTATGCTCCTTCCCCTCTTTAAAAGTTTGCAAGTTCTTTTAACTTTACTGTTGGGATTCCTATCCAAGGTATCTTTATATTTGTTTTACCTATAACGTCTTCTTCGGAAGTAGGGAAGCTGTCTTCAGCAGTATTGGCATCGCCCTTGGTTCTGAAATGCAAGCCATCGTCATTTTGATAGATTTCAGTAATCCTATGGACCAACACTATGCCTGAGTTTTTAAAGACCAGTATCTCACCAACTTTTAAATTTTGAATTTCCCTTTTTTCTAACTTTTGAACTATTATCGCATCACCTTTGCAAATACTTGGAGTCATGGACTCAGAACCTATAACTACTAAATAATACTTAAAAAAACCACTTACAAGTGCGATAGTAATTAGTATCAGTACCAATAATACGCACTGAATTACTCGTTTCAAAAGTTTATTTCTAAGTCCTCCGAAACGAACCCTTTTAGAACTAAATTGATAGTAAAAATAAAGGAACACAACAACCGGAACTACCATATTTATTATTGTTTGAACGTATACTCCAGTACTCGGTAAAATAGGCAAAAAATACTGTGGAAGCTCAAAAATAAATCGATAAAGTATAGCGGGTTTATAATTCCTAATTTTTAAAACCATATAGGTCATTGCCATGTTTTTTATCAAACACGGTAAAATATAATATCCAATAATATTTATCGAAATACTGATATACTTAAAATCAGATCTATATATTAAATCAGAAGTATCACAAAGGGTTAGTCCAAGTATTAACAACGCCAAACTCAATTTACTTCCTGGATTGTGAGTCACCACAAGGTATCTAAGT
>CAKVBG010000096.1 GCA_934725345.1 uncultured Eubacteriales bacterium | reverse complement strand
GTACTAACACTGGTGTTTTCTGTGCATTTGCATTTACATCAATGATTCTATCCAGATTGTACAGTCTCTTAGCGTATTGAATAACCTGCATAACACTATTTGTATGGAGATAGTTATTCCATATCACAACACTGTTATCTGGGCCGAGTGTTTTCTGATAGTTATTGTATCTACTATACGCTTTACGTGATATAGGATTGCCATACACGTCAAACTGCCCGTTGTATAAACAATTCAAACACAAATTACCAAGAACATCGTCATCAAAATATACCATGCAACCAGTTTCAAATAGTTGTAATTCAATATATCTTGCATTGACCGTGGGCGGTAGATTTCTCCATTCAAACATTGATATAGATAACTCTGTAAGCCTGTCAAGATACTGCCTAAATGTTAAGTTGTTATCTGTAGCACTACTGTAAAACTGGTCTTTACCGGATTTCGTTCTTCTCATTATCTCACCACCTTATTAAACGGGACTATTGTCCAAGTCATATCTGCCAACTTCATTACCATTTTTCCAGAATGTAATACCATTGTCATAGATACTACATATTTTCTTCATATCATCCGATGGAACACTACCGCTTATAGTAGCACTAACAGTTTTCACGTAGTTCCAATGTGGTCTACTGTTACGATTCGGTACTTTTACTCTCTTAGTTGCGTACCCGAATTTCGTAAAGTAATCGTCAATCATTCTTGCATACTGATAACTTACGCTGATACGTCCACCCCAGAATGTTTTTTTACCACTTGCAACGTCAACATTACCACTATGAATATTACCCCTAGCCACATCAGCAGCTATTGAAGCTTTATAACCCTGGGATAACAAATTCATCACTGTAGCAGTGCCAGTTAACACAGCTAGAGGTGGAAAGCTTACTCCTAAAGCAGACAATCCAAGTGCTGACGCACCTGCTGTTGCCGTTGTCGCTAATGGTAAAGCGTTCTGTGCCAACCAAGCTTTGAAAGAATCAGTAGACCAACTACACATTGGATAATCGTCAAGAATCAATGATTCACTGTTAAGAGTTGTACCAACAGGACTACCCTTGTATCCGTTTGGTCTTAATGCTACTTGAACAGGCATAGTAACAGGAACATCAACGTGAAGTGCTACAGTTAAATTGTTAAAGAATTCATATCTAAAACTAGCTGTAGATTTTCCGTTTTCTACTGATAAAAAATTATACGGGTAAGTGTACAGTTTGTTGTTTTTAGGTTTATAACCATCAAGTGCGTCACTTGTTGTTAAAGCAGGTACAGAAATGTCAAACCCGAAAGCACCTTTTGAATAAAGTAATTGTAACCCGTCATCTGGAATAGCTTGCCCGGTAGCAATAACAGGGCACATATAAAGTCCTACAATTGCGTCTGGCTTTTGGTTATAACTTTGTAGTTTTTTAGTTAAAGCGGAAACACCTTTTTTATTTACATTGTATGCGAATAATGTGCAACCACCATAAATCCCATCATATAGTGTGCCATCTGGGTCTTCCGCCGTGTCACATATCATAGCTACAATACAAAGTGGGTCAAGAACCTTTGTCAACTTACCGTATCCGTTATACACATACTCACCAGTATCAAGATTCTCTGGAATAATATTAGCACCAATCTGGTCTGATTCAGCGTGTTCCCTCTCTACAAAGCAATGGTCTGGTGAACAGTCAAACAACCATGTCTGCATAACATCAATCTCAAAACTGATATTACTTGTCACATCGTTTACATACTCAACACTTGTAATGAAAGCATAGAACCATTTGTTACCATAAGCGGTATTCTGAAACATCATGTAATTACAGTCATAAAGGTTATCTGCTTTTATTCCAACTCTTGCAATACCTTTCTGCACTCTCTGATAACTGTAATTGGTCATATTATACTTTGTTAACCCACTGAAATAACTAACCTGTGCGCTTGCACTGTCAAACCATAATGTATGGTCATACGTTGTATCCAGCGGACAATCCATTAAAATCTTAATATTAGTTTGTGGCTCAATATACATATAATTAACTCCTTAGTAATATGTTACTTCAATAACTAAAGTTTCATTTAGTTAAGGTTAAATTTTATTACAATTTATTTCAATGGAATTGTTATTACCACTAGTAGTAGGAGATGTGTTGACAAAATTATGCCAATTTTTAAAATTCTCCTGTATTTCTTCATCTGTGTAAATTTCTTTTATTATAGCACCTACAACTATGTTTGTAATATCAGCTTTTATGTTTATACCATATCTAACGCACCCGCCTAGCCAATGAGGTATAATCATAACACTTTCTATTATATTACCACCCTTTTCTATAATTAGCGCACTATTATAGTTGTTTGGGTTATTGTACCCATTACCGTCACAAACCAGCCCCGTTACGACATTTGTTGAAGTGCTTATCCTAACACCATTTGTTTTATTTTGTTGTGAGTTACAACCTATCATTCTAGTATGATAGCCTTTTCCCTCAAGAACAAAACCAGCCGTTAAAGACTGACCAACTGTTCCATTGAAAAAAGCTTTACAAGAAACTAAAGAATTTGCACCATATTTTACAATAAAACCGTTATTTGTGTTTGAAGATGCATAACACCCAGCAAAAACAGAATCAGTACATTCTATTTGAAAACCTGTTGAGCATTTTTTTACACTCACATTTTCAACGTAATTATCCCAACATTTATAGTGAAAAAAAATTCCTACACCATTCATTTTATAAATCATTACATCTTTTATGGTGTGATACCCTAGTGATTCTAATCCTGTATAAGATTTTTCACTGTATCCGATTTCAAGACCTGTGCATTTCACATTTGTGTAGTCATTCGATAATGAAATATTTTTTATATTACAACCGTAACTTTCATGTGGTATGACAATTAAAGCTCTACCAGAAAAAGACGTAGTTGGTATTATGCAAGAACCTTTTAACGGCTTTTCAGACGTAATAAAATAAGGTAATTTATTAGCACCGGATAACGTGGTTCTAGGTTTTGTAATAACTAACGGTTTTGATATGGCATATCCTTTTTCTGTGAATGGCAAAAAAACGTTATCATAATTATTAAGTGCAAACTGTATAATTTCCGAATCATCCGTTACACCATCCCCTTTTGCGCCTATTGATATAACGTCACAAAATTCTCTTTTTAAACTATCTATATCTTCCTTTAGCTTATCTAACTCTTTATTTCCAGCTCTTATATGTTCACCAATGGTAGGGTATACAGTTCCGTCTGAACTAACATTATCAGCTAAATACATTATACTCATTTAATCATCTCCTTTTTTAGTATACGCGCGATGATAAGATAGTGTCATCGCGCACCTTATAACTACTCTTTATTTAACGTAATAGCAGTATCAACAGTTGTAGCACCAGTAATAGCTGTAGTAGCTGTGTACTTAGTACCGTCAATCTCTGCTACCAGTGTAATCTCTGTAGCAACCTTGTTGTTAGGAATCATA
>CAKVBG010000095.1 GCA_934725345.1 uncultured Eubacteriales bacterium | reverse complement strand
CCCTTAAACTCGATAGTCTAATTTACAAAACAATTGAGCTTTACAACAAAGATGGAGTTAAATTGAGTATCGAAATGGGTAAATACGTAAATCCGGGAAAAAGTTTGAAAATAACTATAATATTCGAAAAAGAAAACGTTGAGGCACCTGTTAATTACGCTTTCGATTTAAAAGGTGAATTTTTCAAAGCTTATTCAGGGGAAAAAAGTGCTCATGTTGAGTTTCAAGAAACAGAAATTTCAACATACAAAAATATGCGTAAAGACTATTATTTACAGTGTGATGCTGTTACTGACGCTATGACAAAAATAGTAGTAGATAGAAGGTCCTTTAAACTTAAAATAGGTAAAGATGACATCAAATTAAGTGAAGACTTTGAAATTCCTATTTCCGTGCGAACAACTCCTCTTAAAGACATTATCATAAATGATTACTACGCTCAGAATTTTAATGAGCTCATAGAGAAAGTAGATAATAAATATATTTACTTAGCTAAATTCCATATTGTTACGAATCAACTTACTTATTTTATTGAAAGTTTTGAAAAGCACCCCTTCAAGCAATATCTTTACAGCAATGAGCTCATTAGCCTACTGAACTCCTTGGATGACGATCAAAAACCTTGTGTGCCTACGGCTAAGAATGAATCCACACCCGAAGAAACCGTTCCTCAAGTACTAGATTTGCCGGAGCCTCAGATTGATAATATCGTAACGGGTGTAGAGAGGATAAATTTGGGGTTCAATCCTAAAGTGGGTAAGTCTTACTTTTCTTATGAATTTGTACACGGGCTTGGTGAAGGTAAAGTAGCAGTAGTCACAGCAATTGATAATAAAGCTAACTCGATGGTCGATGAGAAAGGATTGCTCATTTTTGGAGATAAGAGTATATTTACAAAGGAGGAAATTTCGGTTTCCGCCCCTGATGTAAAAATTGGAGCTATCGTCAATTCAGAAAAAGGGACAGTTCGTTTGGGTGTGAAACTTTTGGAAAAAACTTCTGCTCAAGCCGTGGATATTCGTTGGTGGGCACTCAAACCGGTTGAAATTAAGGAGGAAGAGGAAGATTTAGTTATCGATGAAAACGTCAGAGTTGTTATCACGCCAAATACCACTCGAATTAGACCTTTAGAACAAGTTCGGTTTGAAGCGCATATCGAAGGAGCGGTTAGCCAGGAGGTTCGCTGGGGAATGGCGGAACCAAATAGCGGAAGCATTGATAACAATGGACTTTATACAGCTCCATCGAAGGAAGGTGTTTATGAAGTTAGAGCTTATAGCGTGAAGTTTGAAAACAAATCTGATTCTGCATATGTTGTTGTAAGTTCAGTAGAGTAAAAGGAGGATTTATATGAAAAAATTATCAACAGGCAAAATAGTTGGACTAGTTATTTTAGGGTTAGTGATATTACTGGGAGTATGGGGTATTGGGTGCTACAACGGTTTAGTTTCACTTAAAGAAACTGTGGACAGTCAATATTCCAATATAGATGTTCAATTGCAGCGTAGAGCTGATTTAATTCCAAACATTGTTCAAACCGTGAAGGGATATACTTCTCATGAATCACAAATTTTAAATGAGCTTTCAGATTCTCGTGCGAAATTGTCCGGGGCTTCTACTATTTCTGAGAAAGCCAATGCAAACGCTGAAATTTCGAGTTCTTTAAGTAGACTTCTTGTGGTTGTGGAGAACTATCCAGATCTTAAAGCTGATACTCAATTCCAAACTCTCTCCGATAATTTGGAAGGAACTGAAAATCGTATAGCTGTAGCCAGAAAAGACTATAACTCAGCGGTCCAGAGTTACAATCAAAAAATAAAAACATTCCCAAGTGTAATAATTGCATCGATGCTAGGATTTCAAAGTGCTGAGAGATTTGAAGCCAGTGAAAAAGCGAATGAGGTCCCAGAAGTAAACTTTAATTAAAATATTTATAAGTAGGGGGAATAACAATTGCTAGGCTCCAAAAAACGAATTGTAAAGATTTTAACTTGTTTGGTTTTTATAATGATAGTATATGTTGTTAATGTTTTTGCGGTTGTTAGTCCCACGAAGGATTTTTATATTAACGACTATGCAGGAGTTTTAAACGACGAAACCAAAAATTATATTTTAAGCAATAGTGCAGAGCTTGAAAAAAAGACAACTGCTCAGCTAGTGGTTGTTGTAATGGATTCACTAAACGGCGAAGATTCAGAAGAATACACAATTAATTTATTCAGAGAGTGGGGAATTGGAAATAAGGAATCCGATAATGGTCTGCTAGTGTTTTTATCCGTTAAAGAAAGAGAATTAAAAATAAAAACGGGTTATGGACTTGAAGGCAGATTAAATGATTCAAAGCTTGGAAGATTAGCTGATGAATATGCAATTCCTTTTTTGAAAAATGACGACTGGGATACAGGAATAAAAACACTGTACAGTTCAATAGTTTCAGAAATTTACGCTGAATACAATATGGAAGTTCCTGAGGAAGTAACCAAAATAGTATCAGATTGCGATGCAAATTCTGAAGATAGTCAAATGAGTATGGTCATAGGTATTAGCATTGTTGCATTAATTTTTGTTTTTGGAGGATTGCTTCCTCTATTGCGTAGAAAAAAATATTTCGGATTCGATGATTTAGACGACTCTTCAGAAGGCCCATGGTGGGACGATTTTGGCAGCGGTGGAGGAGGTTTTTCATCGGGCGGTGGATTTTCTGGCGGTGGAGGTTCAACCGGAGGCGGAGGAATTTCCAGAAAATTTTGATAAATTAGTGAATAAAAAAATAAAGATAAGCCCATAATTCTTTACAAATAAACTGTAGAGAAAGGGGCTTTTTATGAATAGCAAAATCAAGGCAATTATTTTTGGATTTGTGTTTTCAGTACTTTATTCAATGCTGGGGTTTTCTGCTCGCTGTGAAGACATAAGCCAAAAAGTTCTCAGATTACATATCATAGCCAATTCTGATAGTGCAGAAGACCAAAGTTTAAAACTTAAAGTGAGAGATGAAATAATTTCAGAATTTGGAGAAAAATTCAAAAACCTCAAGGATGTTTCAAAAGCTAGAGGAATCGCTCAGGAAGAAGCTGAAAAAATAAATGCGGTGGCAACTAACAAAATTCGTAGTCTAGGATACAATTATGAAGTTAAGACCGAAATTACCAAAACCTATTTTCCAATACGCACGTATCGCGAAGTAACTCTGCCTGCGGGATGCTACGAGGCAATTAGAATTTCAATTGGTCAGGCAAAAGGTAAAAATTGGTGGTGTGTTATGTTTCCACCAATGTGCTTACCGGCAGCAGAAGAAAAACACGACCTAGGCGACGTCCTAAATTCAGCAGAAATGGATATTGCTGAGAACGAGTCTAAGTACGTGTTTAAGTTAAAGTTTTTAGAAATATTTTGCGAGATAAAAAATTTTCTTGAGGATTTTGTATCTGAAAGTTTGCAGTTTTGCTCAGATGCTTTTACTGAAAGCGACTACGAGATG
>CAKVBG010000094.1 GCA_934725345.1 uncultured Eubacteriales bacterium | reverse complement strand
GATTTACAGTACGACGCAGAAACAACCTCAGGGTCGTAGTCATAGTCTATATTTTTTTTGTTTTTAAGGTAATTGGAAAGGATATGTTTCCAAACCCTGATAGCTGCTGGAGTATCGCGAATTCGTTTGGGATTGTCATAGCCTGTCCAAATTGCAGCCACAGAATAAGGGGTAACGCCAACGAACCAACTATCGAAATCATCATTAGTGGTACCGGTTTTGCCGACTACGTTCCACCCGGAAATATTTGCAGCTTTTCCTGTTCCTTCAGATCCAACGATTACATTTCTTAAAAGTCTATTCATGATAGTTGCCGAAGAAGAACTTATAGCTTGAATTGGGACGTCATCTCTGTGGTCGAGAAGGACTTTACCGTTTCTATCTGTTACATAGAAATAGGTATGGGGGGCAAAGAATTTACCTCCGTTGCCGAAAATTTGGAATGCTCCTGCCATTTCTCTTGGAGTAACACCATAGTGCGTTCCACCTGTTGCTAAGGCTGCTAAAGATACTGCATCGTTAGCGTCTAAGCTGGTAAATCCAAGTTTTTTAGTTAAGAAGTCGTAGCTTTTCATAGGAGTCAGCATATTAATGAGCTGAGCTGCGGGTGCGTTTGCAGATTTTTCAAGTGCCCATTGGAGAGTCACTCGGCCTTTGTAGCTTTTATACCAGTTTTCAGGCCAATTTTTAAACGACCCACCTCCCGCAGGAACTCTTAAGGGTTCATCGGGAATCAGAGAAGAGTAATTGTACATTCCTTCGTTTATTGCTAAAGCATAGGCGGAAATCGGCTTTATTGTTGAACCGGGTTGACGTCTTGCAACATTAGCTCTATCGTAAAGCAGATTGCCCGTTTTTTCCTTTCGTGATCCCACAGTAGCAATAATCCTGCCGTTTAAATCCATCATAGAGAAGCCGAGTTCCAAGTTTTTATCGGGTAGCAGAGAAGCATCTTTTACGGCATTTTCTACAATTGACTGTGCTTCTAAATCGACCGCTGAATATATTTTTAGGCCTTGAGAATATATCATATCCTCCGCGAGGGATTTACCTATGCTGTATTTTTCGCAAAGGTCTGCTTGAACATCTCTTAAGACTGTTTCAACATACCAATTTCGGATATTTGAAGAAGAAATTTCTTCTGAAGTTTTTTTGGAATAATCAGTGAAAGTCATATTTTCGGATTCTTTCATAGCTGTTTCAAATTCTTGAGAAGAAATTTTATGTTGATCTAACATTTCACTTAAGACGGTTTCTCTTCTTGCGCGGTTATTTTCAGGGTGATATAAAGGGTTGTAAGCAGTTGGATTTTGAGTTATCGCGGCAATAGTGGCGCACTGCGCTAGGGAACAGTCCTTAATACTTTTACCGAAATATATGTTAGCTGCTGTTTCAACACCTCTGCTGCCAGCTCCGAAATTTACTATGTTCAAATAAGACTCAAGAATTTCATCTTTGGAGTATCTCTTTTCAAGTTCCAAAGCACGAAAGATTTCTCTTAATTTTCTGGTTAAGCTCACTTCATTATCTTCAGTGATATTTTTGATAAGCTGCTGGGTCAAGGTAGAACCTCCGTAGCTTTGAGTCCCCTTAGTAAAATTCATCACAGCCCCAGAAGTACGAATCCAGTCCACGCCGTGGTGGTCGTAAAAGCGTTTGTCTTCTATTGCTACTATTGCGTCTTTCATGTAATTGGGTATTTCTTTAAAATCTATCCAAATTCTATTTTCAAGGTTATATACCCTTTGATACTCCTGCGCATTACCATTTTCATCGTTAGCGTAGATAAAGCTCGTGAGCGGAACTTTAGATGCATTTATATTTAATGCTATATCGTTTTTTACAAGTGATGAACGATAAGCATTGAGTGAGAGCAAAACTAGAATACCCGTCAAAAAAAACACTGCAAAAAAAGTGCCCGCACTTCTTAAAAATACAACAAACATCGAACTTAGCAATCTTGAAACTTTACTTTTAGGACTTCTTCCACTAGGAGAAAAAGAAGATTTTATGCTGTTGCTGTATTGAGTTATATCAGTTTTACGCATATCTAACTCCCTTTTTATTAAACTTTCTTTGCGTGACTCCGGAACTTACTATGGAATAATAGCACACATAATATTAGTTAGTCAATAATAGGGTGGACGTTGTTTTTTGTGTTATGCGTAAATCTGATAGTTTGTATGTTTTTTAGCCGCTGAGTCGCATTACTGCTACATATACTTTTGAAATTTCATACCAAGTTTTATAATCAACAGACCCTGTTTGAGGTAAGTCGAATATACCTTGAAAACTTTTGACGGCATCTGCTGTGTTTTGACCATAATTACCGTCAACGGCCAACTTATTTATTGCGGGGTAGTTATTGCTTATAGAATTTAATTGACGCTGGATTGTTCGGACGGAGTCTCCCAAAGACCCAACCTGTAGAGTTTCGCCGGGGAATGAGGTTGGTATACCCGTAACTTCGGTGGCGGTTTCCAAATATATCTCACTACCATAGTAACTTCTCAAAATATTTATATAATCCGTGCCATCTTCAGCCATGCTTTTAGAACCCCACTGAGAAAGCCAGCCCGGGCAAGTTACGTTTTTGCCGTCACAGTACTGAGTAAAAAGGGGTTGCTGTATTTGAGGTTTAGTTATGAAAGTAGAGAAGATATCATCAACCACATTAGAAATTTCTTGAAATACATTCCGCTGATAAACAAACTTTTGGTCGTAAGCGGTTGATGAAGTAACGGTAAAATTTTTTCCTCGGCTTCTATACCATTCTGTGTAAACGCGGTTTAATGTGAATGAGATAATAGTCAGTACGTTTGCTTTTATGGACTCTTCCGGCCAAGTAGCATATATTTCACTGCTAGCCACATTTTTAATGTAATCTTGATAAGGTATCCAGTAGTTGGGTGCGGAGTCGTCGTTAGGGTCGCCATCGTGCACAACAATAAATTCCGGGATAACCACTTTATCTAAAACTACCAAACCTGAAGGTTGGGGCAGCGGTTTGACGTTATCTTCGGATATTTTTGGAGGGTAAGTTCCGTAGAGGGTATGGTCAGGGATTTGAAAATTTAAAGTTTCATCATCTCCCTGATTTGATTTTTGCATATAGACGTTTTGTTCAGCTACGGCATTGGGCAAAATTTGCACTCCGCTTATGGTAAGAGGCTCGAATCCTTCTTTTTTAAACGATAGAGTATACTCGGAATAGGGTTTAGGTGAGTTTGCCTCCAGGGAATATTCAACAGGCGGAGTATCTAGGGTTATAACGTCTGATTTGCCCGAAACATTTGTAACGGATTCGGCTATTATATTTTCTGGATTTTCGCTAGGGCTTATTGAAACAGTTGTTTCAGATAGAGGTGAGGCGATGGTCTGGTCAAAAACATTGATTTGTAATCTACCCGTGTTCATTGTGTGAATCCTCCTAAATGGTTTTTATAATTCATACAATGAAAGTTTTGGAAAATTTATAACTATCTTTTGGAGTATAGATTTTGAATTTTTCGAGTTTAAATTTTATTGTTTACGTAATTTTTTGTTGAGTAGAAGTATTAGGAAGATAACTAGAGAGCCCAAAATTAGAATTATCAAAACTGCCAGGAGCTCGTGAGA
>CAKVBG010000093.1 GCA_934725345.1 uncultured Eubacteriales bacterium | reverse complement strand
ACGATTTTTTCATCGCAGGAATATGAAAGCGTTCGAGCGTGCGTTCAAAATTCTTCGTATATACCGCAGAACTGTCAAAAATATAGGGAACGATTTTTCCGTCTTCCGAGCGTAAAATGCCGTAAACGACCTCGGAGGATGCGTCGCCGACCTTGCCTTCCTCTTCCATCGCCACAAATACATCATTTCCGTCGTACATATAGTCGTCGGCACCGATGGCAATGGTACTTACAATGCCGCGGAAGGCGTCTTTTTCTTTGAGAAACGTCTCCATCGATCCGTAAGAAGTCTTCAAAGTCAAAACAATCGGATAACCGAGCGTTGTTCGGGGCGTATAGATCAGAAGAAGCTGTTCCTCTCCCTTTTCGTTCGCGGGCGAATAGGCAAAGACGACCGTTTGGGAAATGCCTTCCTTTTTGGGAATCGTCAGCCGAGTGCCGACGAGTGCTTTTGAGGCGGTCGGCAGGTCTTTTGGGTTCACCCATGTTCCCGGTGCTTTTTCTTCCGACGGAGTCGTACTCTTTTTCGCGGGAGAAGCGTTTTCCGTCGTCTCGGTGAACAGATCGTCGAATGTGACGGTTCTTTTGTATACCGCCCCGCCGCAGGACGTGAGCAAAAGAGCACTGAAAAGGAGAAAACAAAGCAAGATTTTTTTCATAATGTACCTCTTTCGTGGTGGATATGGAGTCCTTTGGTATTCCTATGATAACATATTATATCCGAATAGTAAAGAATATGACGCACTTTTTACAAATTGTTCATTGTTTTACTTTAGCTCGCCGGCTCCAGGGCGGCAACTTGGGCACAGTTTCCGTTACATGCGAAGGAAATCCAGGTAGAGGTGACATTGCCGCCGCAGGAAGAGCAGGCAGTCTTTTTGAGGTAGTAGTGTCGGTCCCCGCTGTGATAATCCTCTGTGTAACCGAGGAGATCCGTGATGTGCGAGCCATTCACGGTACAGTCTCCGAGAGCGCCGTAGCGGTAAAACCAATCCGAGGAAACCCAAACGTCGGTTTGCTCATATTTTTTGCCGTAGTGCACACGGTATGTCGTGGACGTAGTCGTCGCATCCGTTCCGACGGAAGAGAATTCTGCGCCGTCTCCTCGGATAGAGGTAAACTGATACCCGTATATAACAACCGTGTGATCAATGTCTGCACCGTAATCCGTTCCCATAGAGGCGATGACGGGATGACCGTGGTCAATCATAGCCCTCACTTTTAAACGGGTATCAACGACGTTTGAAGTGATGTTCGTTTCAAAACGGATGTTCATCCCCCGATCGGTAAGGTATTTGTTAAATCCGCTCAATGCCGAAGCAATATCAATCCGCCCCCAGCTGTTGTTACCGTATACATAGTTGCAGAGCAAGTCGTGGAAATCCTGAGTTGTTCCTTCGCTTTGATCACCGGATGCCGGCATACGATACATATCCGCGACATAGGTATCGTGAACAAAAGTGTCATAGAAGCCGAGCAGAATCCCTGCTGCAATTACGGTACAGGTGTTTTTCCTGTTATTTCCGAAAGCGAGCGTAAGATTTTTGAAATAGTCTGCCTGAACCGACTTCGTAACAACCGTGGGAGTGGTAGGAATTACCGCCGGGGAAGCGGAGCCGTAATTCCCAAGAATATCTTCCCGTTCGGAGAGCAGATTTTCCGTCTGTCGGATCGAGGTGATGACTTCCTCCGTCAGGACGGTGCCGTCGTCAAGGCGGATCGCGTTGTCTTTTTTTGTCGCGAATGTCGTAGGACCTACATAATAGTATACCGTCGGATCCTTCGGATCAAACGGCAGAGCCGCATTTTCTTCAAAACATGCTTCCGATAGCACATGGTTGTCATTACGGAGAATGGCATATCCGTAAGGACGCAGAGCATAGCAGGTGTAAGCGAACTCCCCGTTGATATTTTTCAGTTGTTTTTCCGAAGCGATGGAAAAGACGGTGTCCGTGTCGTCATAGCTGTTGATCAACGAGACAATGGCATTTCTTTCGGCATTGACTTCCGTGATTGTCTGTGCGGCGGACGGAATCAACAATGCGGCGGCAAGGAACAGTGAGAAGAGACCGAAAATACAACGATGAAACATTCTTTTTTTCATGAGATACTCCTTTTCTTTTTCCTTTTTTTGCTTGGCGCGCACCAGCTCTACCGATAGAATACCATATTTTGGATATTGTGTCAAGAGCGAAGAATGTCGAATCCTGTAATTTCCACAAATTTTTTTATTATCTTCGCCAAAGACACGAAAAAAACGGAGCAAAAACTGTGCAATCGGTGAAATTTACAGAAAATTTTGCCCGCGCGGGAAGGAAAATCGCGGGGAAATTTTATAAAAACAAAAGAAAAAGGGCTTCCGACAGACATCGGAAACCCTTTGAATATTCGTTTTTCGGGAAAAATCGCGACTTATTTCTTCTGCGACTCTTCGACGGCAACGGCAACCGCAACGGTCGCACCGACCATCGGGTTGTTACCCATACCGATAAGACCCATCATCTCTACGTGCGCGGGCACGGAAGAAGAGCCGGCGAACTGCGCATCCGAGTGCATACGCCCCATGGTATCGGTCATACCGTAGCTGGAAGGACCTGCCGCCATGTTGTCGGGGTGCAGGGTACGACCCGTACCGCCGCCCGAAGCGACGGAGAAGTACTTCACGCCGTTTTCGACACACCACTTCTTGTAGGTGCCGGCGACGGGGTGCTGGAATCTCGTCGGGTTGGTCGAGTTACCGGTGATCGAGACACCGACGCCTTCAAGTTTCATGATGGCGACGCCTTCGGGAACGTTATCGGCACCGTAGCACTTGACATCGGCGCGGGGACCCTTCGAGTACGCTCTCTCTTCGGTCACCTTCACCGTCTCGGTGTAGGGATCGAAGACGGTCTCGCAGTAGGTGAAACCGTTGATACGCGAGATGATCATCGCGGCATCCTTGCCGAGACCGTTCAGAATGACGCGCAGGGGCTTCACTCTGACCTTGTTGGCGTTGAGCGCGATCTTGATCGCACCCTCGGCGGCGGCGAAGGATTCGTGACCGGCGAGGAAGCAGAAGCACTCGGTCTCCTCAGAGAGGAGCATCTTGCCGAGGTTGCCGTGTCCGAGACCGACCTTGCGGTTTTCGGCGACGGAACCGGGGATGCAGAAGGACTGAAGACCGATACCGATCGCTGCGGCGGCATCGGCGGCTTTTTTGCAACCCATCTTCAGAGCGATGGCGGCGCCGACGGTGTAAGCCCAGATGGCGTTTTCAAAGCAGATCGGCTGGGTGCCTCTCACGATCTTGTCGCAGTCGATGCCGGCGGCAAGCGTGATGTCGCGGCATTCTTCGATGGACTTGATGCCGTATTCTTTCAGGACGGAGAGAATCTTTTCTTCGCGTCTTTCGTAGTTTTCAAAAAGTGCCATTTGTCTCTCCTCCTATCAATCTTTACGCGGGTCGATGAACTTGACGGCGCCGTCCTCTTCGGAGAATCTGCCGTAGTGACCCATGGACTTGTTGTATGCAGTGGTGGGATCGTCGCCCTTCTTGATGAAGTCGGTCATTTTGCCGAGCGAAACAAATTCATAGCCGATGACTTCGTCGTTTTCATCCAGCGCCATGCGGGTGCAGTAACCCTCGGTCATTTCGAGGTAACGCA
>CAKVBG010000092.1 GCA_934725345.1 uncultured Eubacteriales bacterium | reverse complement strand
GTATGACAGTTATTAATGAATTAAAACCTCTTTTAGGATTAGAATTAACTGCAACACCTCAGGTTGAAAAATCAAACAAATCTATAAAATTTAAAAATGTTGTTTATGAGTATTCGCTAGCCCGTGCGATTGTAGATGGGTATGTTAAACAACCTGCCGTTGCAACCAGAAAAGATTTTGACCCACGAAAATTCTCAAACGATGAAATAGATAAAATCAAATTAAATGATGGTATTAGAGTTCATCAAAACACAAAAACCGAACTTGAACTATATTCAAAAAATGAAGGTGTCAAATTAGTAAAGCCATTTGTTTTGGTGGTCTGTAAAGACACAAATCACGCAGAAGAAGTAAAAGAGTACATAACCTCAGATGAATTTTTTAACGGATATTATAAAGATAAAGTTTTAGAGGTTCACTCCAATCAAAAAGGAAATGAAAAAGATGAAAATATCCAAAAACTTATGTCTTTGGAGGATTCTGAAAATAACATTGAGATTGTAATTCATGTTAATATGTTAAAAGAAGGCTGGGACGTTACAAATCTTTACACCATTATTCCTCTAAGAACTTCAGCATCTCTAACACTGCGTGAGCAAACTATTGGTAGAGGGCTTAGACTTCCTTATGGCTCAAGAACAGGAAATGATACAGTTGACCGCTTGACAATCATTGCACATGATAAATTTGAAGAAATTGTAGACGCCGCAAATGATGAATCCTCAATTATTAAAAAAGAAAATATAATCTCTATTGAAGATGAAAATATAGAAGAAGAAAAAGAAGTTAAAGTTGCTAAAACAGTTTTTGATAACATAATAGAACAAAAGAAACAAAAATTAAAATATGCCAGAAGCGAAGAAAAGAAACAAGATTTAAAAGAAGAAATTGCCATTGATGAAGCTGTGGGCAAAACTATTAATGAAGTAATAGGAACGCCTATAGATTTAAAAATTG
Source organism: uncultured Eubacteriales bacterium (assembly GCA_934725345.1). Taxonomy (GTDB): domain Bacteria; phylum Bacillota; class Clostridia; order Oscillospirales; family Acutalibacteraceae; genus UMGS1491. Next base: position 2,708 of record CAKVBG010000092.1, on the reverse strand, counting down.
CAACTGTCGAAGTAGATAATACATTATCCAAACCTACAAATAAAGTTATAAAGACAGTTATTACGTCACATGATTTAGAAAGACCTGAAGTCAAAAAAATGATAAAAGAAAAAGCAAAAGAAAAACTACAAATCGAAGGTCAACAATCATTTAAAGATATTGATAAAATTGAAGAAAGAATAGAACACGCCGTCTCCCCTCTTTGCCAACAAAAAATACGTTACTCAATAGATATTCCTGATGTGGTAATGATATCGAAAGATTCAAAACTTAAAAAATTTAATCAGTTTAAGTTAGATACTTTCAGTCTCAGATTTAAAGTACCTTCTGATGAAATAATAATAGAAACTTTAGGAGATAAATCTTCATGGGCACTCAAATTAAATGAAGATGTTATACTCCCTGATACTCCTGAAAATGTTATATTCAATGAAGTGTTAAATCTATCGTCAGATATAAACTATAAAGAACACTCAGAATTGATTTATAATCTAATAGGTCAAGCACTAGATGAAATAAAACAAAACAAAAGTAAGAAAGATTTATACAAGATTGTTTTTAAATATAAAAAAGATATTGCATATCAAATTTACAATCAAATGAAGCTACATTGTGAAATATCTGCTCCTGAATATGATGTGAAAATTTTGAGAGGTTCTTCAGAAATTTTGCCTCATGGATATACTAAATATAAACAAGAAGATATAAAAGAATATACATCTAAATTCGCTGGATATGAAATAAAAAGTAAGGTTTTCGATTATTTTTCTAAAGCATGTCATACGGAGTATAAGTTTGATAGTGTTCCTGAACAAACATTTTCAATAGTATTGGAAAGAGATTCAAATGTTTTAAAATGGCTAAGACCTGCACAAAACCAACTAAAAATTATTTGGAAAGATGGCAGACAATATACTCCCGATTTCTTAGTAGAAACAAATGAAACTGTTTATATTGTCGAGATAAAAAGCTATAAACATATCCTTGATGAAGAAGTTAAATTAAAAGCTATTGCTACACAAAAGTATTGTGAGTATGTCAATATTTATGCGAAAGAATATTCCAAAAAGCCTTTTAGTTACATTATTATTCCTGCAGAAGAAATAAGTAGAAGCAGTTCATTTGATGCACTTTTAAACAAAAATTATTTGTATAAAATTTAATCAAGACTATGTGTCTTGATTTTTTGTATTTCATTCAAGTTTTGAATTTTACCATAAATTTTCAAACTCTTTAAGCATTTTTTCTTTTCGTTCTTTCTCGATTCCACAGTATTTAAGGGTCATTCTTTCAGAGCTATGATTCAGCATGTCTTGAAGTGTAGCAAGTGCGGTCATATCATTTTTATGTATTTGTAAAAACCAGTAAGCAAAAGTTTTTCTCAAAAAATGAGTTGAACAATGATATGGCAGATCTAAATCCTTAGCCATTTTATTAAATATAGCTCTTGCTGGAGAAATTCCTATTGGTTTGTTTTTTCCTTTTTGACTTTTAAAAACATACTCATCAAGCTCGAAATACCTTATTTGATTTATGTAAAGGTTTATGGCTTTTTTAATACTGTCGATTATAGGCATTTTTCTACGTTTCTTTGTTTTTTGCTCTATAATATCAATTTCTTGTTTCCATGAATAATCCTCAATGAAAAAATTAGAAAATTTCAAATTTAATAGATCTCCACAACGATAGCCAGTTGTAATTCCAACTATGAAAAGACAATAATTTCTGTACTCTTTTCTATTTAGGAAATAAGCCTTGATTTTCTCTATTTCTTCTAGAGTTTTAACCGAATCCGCAGCTTGAGCTTTTTTCTTTCCATGACTAGTGAATTCTAAATTTTGAGTATTGTTTTTGTGCTTTTTGGCAGGAAAACCAACAACATTATTACTAGTACTTTTGCACGAATTGTTTGCCAAATTCCCAAATGTCAATTGTATATTAATAACAACCACTCCATAAATTCATTATACAATAATTATATCATATAACGATTTGTAATACGCTATTTTATGCATATTTGCACCATAGAGATATAATTGGGTATTTTGGATTTTTTAGTGATTTCAACGAATAAAAAATAATCAAAATAACTGCTTTGATTTATTGATTAACTTCGGAGTATCAAGGCAGTTTTGTTTTACAATTTTATTGGTGGTTGTTTTTTCTTCTGAAAAATTAAGATGATAGCGACTCTTTTAGATTACAAATAAAAACTTTTTATTCTAGTCTTTTACTCCAAATCCTGATTAAACTGAATAATTTTAGAAGTTATTTTCGCTTGTACACATCTGACCTTGAGATTTTGTAATATAGTTACTCTATAAAATTTAGAATCTTTTTTCCCCACTTATGATGTAAAATACCCCCCTCAAAAGCTGAAAACATTCAAAATATCACCTTAGGTTATTAGTTGATATTTTATCAGATCAGTAAATCAATCAAATTATTCGCTGACTTTTATAATGAAAAAGTTTTTTATCCTGGTTAACTATGTTGTCTTTGCGTTTAAGACTTATTTTTACGACTTTTTTATTTATCAAGGTTTTTGAATATTAATACCTCTAATAACCACACAATTAAGCACAATAACACACCTTTGAGCCTATCTAAAATTACTATTTTAAATTTTTTAATCAATTCTAGTGCCGTTTTGTTCTTGACATTCTTCTGTTTTAGATTGATTTTCCTTTAAAAATTCCTCGAAGCTT
>CAKVBG010000091.1 GCA_934725345.1 uncultured Eubacteriales bacterium | reverse complement strand
CCTGTTATTTGTTTGTATTTTTTTATACTACGATCAATATGCTCTTGGGTATCTTCTTGCACTTTTCTTATTATCTTCTGAAGCTGGCGCCTAATATTTTTAGTTCTATTTTGGATTTGTCCAAGTTTCTCTTGTATTTCTTTCGCACTCAATAAACTGGCATTACTTTTTATTTCGTTTAGTTCGTGGATACAATTTGTTATATCTTCAGAAATACTAACACCATATGATTCACAACATTCAGCCTTTGTTTTCATTTGAAAGAGACTTTTGATTAATCTTTCAATCTTTGTCATCTGAGATTCCACATTATCATCGGGTGTTGCGTCTGAATCTGTTGTTTTCGTTTGAGATTTTTTGGAAGTAGTGATATCATTTTGAGAACTACTTTTATTCTTATAATCTAGATAAGCGCCCAAACTTTCAGCTCCCGCCATGCCTAGTCCACTGGTTCAAGCAATTTTTTAATTTGTTTTTTCCATTGTCTTATCCAATATGTATGACAATTAAAACACTTATTTATGTTTACTATCTAATTTTAACCCGAATCTAGCTTTTTGCCAACACTAATTTGCTTTTGTATACGGATAAATATATTAATTAAATATTAATATTTTTGCACAAAAATCACAAAACACTTCTGAATGATATAATTTTTTAGAATTAAAAATGCCCTCAGATGAGCCATTCATCTAAGGACACAACCTATTTGGTTAAAATTTTTATACTACGGGGCACATATCTTCAGGTTTTTGTTGTGTAAGTTGTCTTTCCGACTCCGTTAACAACAATTGGGGAGAGGTAATTCCCTTTAAAACATTGCGTGCGGCTGTTATATCTGAGCCCTTACCTCTACCAAGACGTCTTGCAACATCTATGTAAAAATCAATAGGTCTAACATTTCTTTGAGTAAATTCAACCATGCGGTCGGCATTTGGCAAATTTTTAACGTATCTAAAATCACACCAAGAACCTTGGTTCTTATGTATATCGGCTGCGATTCCTCCTACAAACGGATTTATAAAATATGCTTTAACTTTGTTACCAAGCCCTTCGGCTTCTATAGCATTTTCGCACCATTTTAAAGCACGACCTCTGAAATCTATACCCATCATAAAACAATTCGCTCTTTTAACTTGTTCGGGCTGATTAATCATCATCTTATATACATCGTACAAAACTTTAGAACAGTTTCCAAATATTTCATTTTGAATTCTAACTTTTGATGCGTCGTTGCCTACTGCGCCGGCTATTCCTGCACAAGCACCTAACACAAAGGAAACAGCAATTCCTACAGCAGGATTAAGAAAACAAAAAGCGGTTCCTAATCCAAGCGCTAATGCTTCTAAAGTTATTGCTCCACTGGCAGCTAATCTGGCAATACCGGTAACGGACATAGTTGCAATTATCATTTCTTTACTTTCCTCTGGAGAAAGTCCAAAATTAGCTGAAATTTGCTCGACAACAGGTCCGTACTCAGTGCTGCCAACTAATTTTTTAATTTGATTGTTGCAGGTTTCAAAGAATTTTTCTATTCCTCTATCAAGAAGTACTTTATTACAATTACAAACATATTCAGAATCTGCCATTATGTTTAATATTGCATTTAAAAAGTTTCCATTTACCATTTCATCTGAAAACTGTTTATAGTTTACTCTTCCGGCTTCATCCATAAACTTAAGATGTTCTCTTTTTAATTTCCAACTCGTAGACATCAATCCTGGAGCGTTTTTTACTACTAAAGTTCTATGATCCTCAGGGTTAGTTCTTTCACGCACATAGGTGATAGGAACTATATCCATTTCATAGTCATCGCTTCCGCCACTTTTGGCAAAGTGATTTCTGATTTCTTGAAGTTCTCCTCCTAATGGGACGTCTTTACTTGCAAATGCGGGGCAATTGAGCCCTAAACAGATATTAAATGCTAATACTGCTGATGTTAGTTTTTTAACCTTTTTCAAATTTCCTTCTTACTCCTTCAAAAAGTTTATTTTGTTCGTTGGATTCCTGTGATTTTTCTGAACTTTCTTGGTTAACATCATCAGCTTTAGAATTTGTAGTAAAAGATTTCATTTTGATATCCTTTGATTCTCTCTCAAGATTACATTTGATTTGAGATACTTTTTGATATAAGCAGTTGCTATCGGGACTAACAGAGTAAACGGCGCTTTTTTGATTTAAATTTTTTGCTCTATCATTCTGAAGGTTTCTAATCACGCATAAAAAAACGTTATTTGATTCTTTTGGATCTTTACTGTACTGAACTAGCTTATTTCTTATGCTTTTAAGACTATTAGCATCGTAAACTAAAGATCTATTTAGAAAATAAATTGCTCCTTGGCACACAAATGCCGGTGGAAACAACGCCATACTAGCTACACAAGCTGCTAAGTACGGAGTCATAGATGGATTTTCTCCTTTTGATTTTGATATGATTTTCTTTAAAACAGTTGCGCCTGCTGTGGATATAATTGCAGGAACAGAAGCTGCAGATACTAGCCCGCAAGTGTTTTCTACCCAAGCAGGTGGTCTTTTTTCCTGGTTGTTTTGAATAAGGTCATCTAAAATGTTAATCATATCAGGTAGGTCTTTGTAGTTCATGACATGAAGAAAAGAACCATCCGTAAAATCGATTCTTCCTATACTTGCCTGTGCACTTGATTGCATAGAGAAAAGCAAGCTACAACTTAAAGCAGTTGACATTAACCTTTTCATCATAATTTTTCACCCTCCCATTATTTTAACTACACATTGAGTATAATGTATAGTGCCTTGGACTTCAACTATATTTTGGAAAATTTGTAAAAATATGTAATTAAAAATCCTATACTAAAACAAAACCATGATTTATACCAAATTTTGTAATCTCGATTTTTAGCAACTAAGACCTGACTTGAAGTTATATGCAACCTAAAGTCATTTAAGAACATAAATAAGATACACCTAAAACACCTAATTATAATCATAGAAGACAAAGTTCCAAAATTTTAAAGTATCAGAGATAAGTGTATCATTTTTAGTAATGAAATCAACTATCAAATTTAGCCGACGGGTGGTGGGGAGCATTTATCGTTTAGAAAAAATCAACTAGCTTAGTTCAGGGACATATTTCAAAAATTACATTTCTATGTGTGGTTAAATAACTTCAAATTGCAGATAAGCAAAAAGACCTTTCCATCACTTAAGAATGAAAAGATCTTTCTCGCCTGAAATTTATCTTTCTGAAACTAATTCAACATTAAGTTGTCGCATCCCTTAAACGCATCTTCTATAATATCAGGTTTATTTACCTCTTTTAAGCTTTTGCAGTTCAGAAATGCCTCTCTTCCAATTGTTTTGATCTTAGAAGACTTGACTTCTTTTAATTTGGTACAATTAAAAAATACAAAATCCCCTATATCTGTTACATCAGTTAAGTTCACTTGCTTTAATCCGGGGCAATTTTTAAGGCTTTCTTTAGGTATAACCTTAATACCTTTTCCTATTACAATTTCATTAACCTTATTCCTAATGTCTCAAGTGATATAAGCAAAATCCGTCTCAGACTCTATAGTTAATACTTCTTGTTCAAATTTCATATATATTATCCTTTAACTTGCGATTATTATCTGCATTCAACAGAATTCTATACCAATTAAATAATAATTTTCTATAATGTAAAATGTTTTTATTATTTTTTACAAAATTTACAACAAAACACTTGATTTGGTTTGAAAACATTGTAATTATTTTTGTATATAAATTCTAATATAACTTTGTTTCTTTGATTTGCTTCAGGCAAATTGCAAAAAATGTATTTCAGGAAGAAGGGAGAATCAAAAAAGAAGTCCGCTTGATGATCCTTATTACTGTATCAC
>CAKVBG010000090.1 GCA_934725345.1 uncultured Eubacteriales bacterium | reverse complement strand
CCGTAGAACCCGGATTCGGTGGTCAAACATTCATGGAAGATCAAATGCAAAAAACCGTAGCGCTAAAAGAAGAAATCAATTCCAAGAATTTAAACGTTTTAATTGAAGTAGACGGAGGAATAAATTTAGATACCGTACATATAGTTAGAAAGTACCCTGTTGATATATGCGTATCTGGGACATGTATATTTAAATCTAGTAACATGGAGCAAACTATAAAAAGTTTAAAATAAAGCGTTTGAAGGTCGAATAATCATGATATTTTTTAATAGGTACAGACGTCTGGTACTGTTTATTTCATCGAGTATATTTATAATTTTAGCTCTAATATTCCGCAAAAGTATCAACCCTCCGCCTGCACCTATTCCTACCCCTCCCACCGCTCAAATTCAAGAGATAAATTCAGATGACTTTTTAGGTGTATGGGTTTCATATATCGATCTTGAAATAAACAATCCTAAAGATACCGAAAAGGCTTTCAAAAAGAAATTTGACCAAATTTTGGATAAATCCGAAGAATACAATATAAATAATATTTTTGTCCACGTGAGACCTTTTTGCGATGCACTTTATCCTTCTAAAATTTTCCCTTGGTCCCACCTATTAACAGGAATTCAAGGTGTAGATCCTAAATTTGATCCTTTAGAATATATGATAGAGGAATCCCATAAACGAAATATGAAATTTCATGCTTGGATTAATCCTCTTAGAGTAAAACTTAGTACTTGTCCAAAAGACTTATCGGACAAAAATATTTTAAACAAGCTTAGCCCCGATAAATTCTTAAATAGTACTCAAGGTACGTTTTTAAATCCCGCCTATGAAGAAGTCCAGAATTTAATTATTAATGGAATCAAAGAGATAATTACAAATTATAAAGTAGATGGTATACACTTTGATGATTATTTCTATCCTGAAGTAAAATACCTTACTTCTCAAGATTGTGCATATGAAGAAAATTCTAACAATACTTCTGATATCAACACTTGGAGGAAAAACACTATAACCAATTTAATTAAAAAAACTTATAGTGAAATTAAATCGATTAATCCAGAAATAAAGTTTGGAATATCTCCTCCGGGAAACCCTAAAAAGTGTGATATTGCGGGCATAGATGTTTCTACCCTGTGCGGCGAAAAAGATTATTATCTTGATTATATCTGCCCTCAAATTTATTGGAGTTTAGAATTTAAAGAAATGCCGTTTGAAAAAACGGCAAACACATGGAAAGCTATTTTAGGAAAGAGTCCTGTAGATTTATATGGCGGAATTGCGCTATACAAAATTGGAACCGACCTTGACAATGGCACTTGGAAAAGTGACCAGAATATATTATCCAAAGAAATTACAATACTTGAAAATTTAGGATACAAAGGAGCCTCTCTTTATTCTTGGAAACAACTCTGCCCAAATTCTCCAGAAACCCTCTCACTAAAAGAAAAATTAAAAAGTTCTAAGTTTGGTTTCTAAACATATAAATTGCAAGTAACCCCACACCCAAACAGATAAGATAGTCCGAGAGATTACAAACGGGTGGGAAAAACGTTACTTTAAGATAGTCTACAACGTAGCCTCTTAAAACTCTATCTACTAAATTACCTATTCCCCCACCTATTATAAAAGAGATTGCAATTAAAAGTTTAACATCTTTAATTTTTTTCACGAAAACCATTGTTAATAGTCCTGATATAACTGCGAAAGTAAAAAACAGTAGAAACTGAGGATGTCTGCCCAACATCCCAAAAGCTGAACCAAAATTCTTTACGTTTACTATTTTCAAAAAAGGTAATATCGTACTAAACTCTGTTGTTTCACCTAGATTCTTCTCTACGGCGTTTTTTATGAAAAAATCCACAACTGGGATAATCAAAATTATAAACCAAAATAAAATCAATATTATACACATCCAATAATAAAAAGAGTGAACTACATCACTCTTCGTTTTTTTATTAAAAACCGCTAATTTAAGAGTCTTTCTTGAAAATTCCTCCATATATACCCTTCGACTGATACTGATTATCAGTAGTTCTATAGTCAGGGCCAAATTTCAAATTCTGGAGTTTTTGAGGTTGATTGATGTTTTCTTCTTCATTTGTGGAATCGATACCTGTAATAGTCTCTTGCAAAACTTTTACTTCTTGATTTCCACTAATTTCGCTTACTTCATCAGGAATCTTACTTATTATCTTGACATGCTCTTTGTATATATCTTCAAGTTTGTTTTTAAGGTTACTAGATTCCCTCTTTAAATCACTACAGATTTTTTCTTGCACCAACACCTCTTTTTTTGCGTTCATAAGCATTTCATCTGAAGTACGATTAGCATCAGATATAACTTCATTTGCTTTTTCTTCGGCTCTTTGCAAAGAACTTTCAGTGACTTCCTTAAGATTCAAAATAACCTCTTTTATAGCGTTTTCTTCTTGCGTATAACGGCTCAAACTCTCTTCTAAATCTTTTATTCTGAGCATTAAGTTTCTTTTCTCGTGAATTAGTTGTTCAAAAGAAATTTGAATCTTATCAATAAAGAAGTCCACTTCTTCCGGCTTATAGCCACCTAAAAAAGATCTTCTAAAACTGACTTTTTTAATATCTTCGAGACCTAGCAATTAAACTCCACTCCTTGAAAAAATACCACTTAAGTTATTAAAAATAAACGTCTTGATTTTGAAACTCACTAAGCAGGTCTTCCCCTTCGATATCAACATTGCGAGGAGTTACAATAAAGGTATCACTTGAAACTTTTTTAATCTTGCCGCCTATAGCATAAGCAATTCCGCTCAAGAAATCCACGAGTCTTCTAGACTCAGACTTTGGAGTTACTTCCAAATTCAGCATAACCGGATGCATTTTCAAAAGATGATCAGCTATATTTTTTATTTCTTCACCGAACCGCTCAGGCCGGGCAAGAACCACTTTTAACTTAGGGTTAGTATTAAGACTAATTATTTTTCCCGCATCACTTCCACTTGATTCTTCAGGACTGGGCTTTGACTCAAAAGTCTCCTCTTTTTCGTATTCTTCAGACGGATTCCACATTTCTTTAAATTTTTCAATCAATCCCGACATTTCATCAAACTTCCTTTCAAAAAAGCTATTGTTTATCATATTAACCAATATAGATATACAGTTAATTTAAAAAATATACAGTATACAAAGTTAATTATCCAGATAATGTTAATGAAAGTCAATATAGATTGTTTTATTTAATAAAAATTTAAACACGTTTTCCCTCAAATAAATTTTTACCTCTGTAGACTACTTTATCCCCGGGTTGGATATAGTTCTCATCGGAGTAGTGTTCGGGGCGATATCCGCAAATCACAAATTGTTCATCGGCAAAAATAATGTCTATGTTTTTAAATTTCAAATGTTTTCCATATTTAACATAAACACCCAAAGAATTTCTCTTGGTATGTACCGCTGATTTATTTATTTTAATCCCATAATACTCTCCCGTATTCACTTTAAATTTTTCTTTCCTCAAAGATGCTATATTTTTATTCATGATATCGCAAGAAAGTACCAATTTAAATCTATTTGTGTTTTCCGCCTGGCAAGACAAAGTTTCAACTTGAGCAGGAACTCTCTTAACCCAATCAACACCTTCGATACTTACATTGATACTTTGAGCTTTTTTAATTTTTTCGGCTTCCAAATTTGAAATATCAAAAACAATATGCCAAGTGGGTGATTTTACTATTTTACCTAGAGGTCTAACTTTGAAGCTTTCAGGAGAAATCAGATTTATACTCTCAAAAGATGCCATATCTGAAAGATTATTATAATTTACAAGATTTTCAAACCCGTCTGTATAGCGCACGAACTCACCGGAGCAGTCCGAAGAGATAATTAATGCGGCTTCAGAT
>CAKVBG010000089.1 GCA_934725345.1 uncultured Eubacteriales bacterium | reverse complement strand
AATGTAGGCTTGTCTATTCCGTGAGAACGTATAACTAAAACCGAGCCTTTAGGGATATCAGAAAAGGAGTGAACCGCTTTCACTCCTCGTTTATTTAAGTTTTCTATTACTTGGTCATTATGGATTATATCTCCTAAGGTATAAACCGCTTTCCCTTTATCCACAAGTTCACAAACTTTATTTATTGCATTATTTACACCAAAGCAAAACCCTGAGTTTTTGGCAATTTCAATTTTCAACTATATTTCTCTCCTTAAATTCATAATATTACCCATTATCAAATTGGTGGCTTGTTTAATTTCAGCCCTGTTGTTATCGCTTATACGGATATTCTCCGCTTGCACCGCACTTCCATAATGAATTATGGTTTTTTTGAACATACGAATTTTATTATCCTTAGAACTACCGGTTATACACACAGGCACAACTTCAGAACCCGTCTTACTTGCTAAAACTGCTGCCCCGGATTTTGGTCTTAAAAAATCTCCGCTCTTAGAACGTGTACCTTCAATAAAAATTCCTAGCGTCTTGCCTTGGCGAGGAATACTTATGGCATAATCAACCGCTTCTTTATCGCCTTTACCCCTTTGCACAGGAAATGCGCCCATCAACTTAAGAAGCATTTTTAATATGTTACTTTTAAAAAGTTCAGCTTTGGCCATAAAAAATATCGGGTATGGATAGCTAACAATTAAAAAGATAGGGTCCATTATTGATAAATGATTAGCACACACTATAGAACCGCTCGATAAACCTTTTAAATTTTCTTTTCCCCTCACTTCATATGGAAAAAATATTTTTAATAGCGGTCTTACTAAAAAAGCAAAAAACTTATAAAACACCACATTCATTTTAACTACCCAATCTCCTTTTGATTAAATCTAGTAATTTATCTAGAGTTTCTTCTTGTGTCATTTTGGAGTTATCAAATACCACTGCATCTTCAGCAATCTTCAAAGGAGATATTTCCCTTTTTGAATCCTGTTCATCTCGTTTGAGTAAATCCTTTAAAACTTGGTCAAACTTATTCTCCTCCATACCTAGCTGCTCAAGACGCCTCCTAGCGCGGACTTCCGGCCTGGCAGTTAAAAATATTTTTAAATCTGCATTCGGCATTATAACCGTCCCTATATCTCGCCCATCCATAATGACATTACCCTGATTTGCCAGCTCTCTTTGAATACTAAGCAACTTTGTCCTAACTTCTGGAACAGCCGAAACACTCGATGCCATCGCGGATATTTTTTCACTGCGTATTTCATGCGATACATCAATCGAATTAAGGTAAATTTTCTGTTTGTGGTCCAAAACTTTCAATTCTATTTCTATATCTTTTAAAGCCTTTTCTACTTTACTTGGAGAAGTATAGTCTACGTTATGTAATTTAAAATAATAAGCAATGGTTCTGTATAGTGCTCCGGTATCCACAAAAGTAAATCCAAGTTTTTCAGCTAATATTCTAGATACAGTACTTTTCCCCGAACCACACGGTCCATCAATTGCAATACACGCCAATTAAAAATCCTCCTATAAATTTAGATTCCAGCTCTGAATCCAAAAGCATAGAATCTAAATAATTTTTAAAATATTATTTTTTATCAACTATTTCCTTAGTTAACCTATCAATGAATTGCTCTAAAGACATTGCTCCTAAATCGCCATCTGTACGTGAACGCACTGATATAGTATTTTCTTGAGCCTCTTTTTTACCGATAACCACCATATAAGGAACTTTTTCCAGTTGAGCTTCTCTTATTTTGTAGCCTATCTTTTCGTTCCTTGAATCCACTGTTACGCGAGGTATGGAGCCCTTGAGCTTAGATTCAATTTCATGAGCCAGACTGTGGAATTCTTCGCTTATTGGAAGGATTCTTACCTGCTCAGGAGCAATCCACAGCGGCAAAGCACCGGCATATTTTTCGATTAGCAGTGCCAATGTGCGTTCATAACATCCAAGAGAGGTTCTATGAATAACATACGGATACTGCTTCTCGCCATTCTTATCTACATATTCCATGCCAAATTTTTTAGCAAGTTGAAAATCAATTTGAATTGTGATTAAAGTATCTTCTTTACCATGTACGTTTTTGAACTGGATATCCAACTTCGGACCATAGAATGCTGCTTCGCCGTCCGCTTCATCATATACTAAGTTGGAATTATCCAATATACCTCTCATTACACCCTGGACTTTATCCCACTCTTCAGCACTTCCAATATACTTATCTTTATTGTTTGCATCCCATTTTGAAAATCTGAAAGTTACGTCGTTTTCGAGCTTCAAACATCTCAAAACATACATAGCTAAATCTAAGCATCCTCTGAATTCTTCTTCCAGCTGATCAGGAGTACAGGCAATGTGGCCTTCTGAAATTGTGAACTGACGCAAACGGATAAGTCCATGCATCTCTCCACTGGACTCATTTCTAAACAAAGTTGAAGTTTCGTTTAATCTCATAGGTAGATCTCTATAACTACGGCTCTTGTTTAAATAAACTTGAAACTGGAACGGACAAGTCATCGGTCTTAGTGCAAAAACCTCATCATCTTTGTTTTCGTCGCCTAAAATGAACATATTTTCTTTATAGTGATACCAATGCTCTGAGATTTTATATAAATCACTTTTCGCCATAAAAGGAGTCTTAGTTAAAAGATATCCACGTCTTTCCTCTTCATCCTCAACAAACCGCTGGAGCAGCTGTATAACTCTAGAGCCTTTAGGCAACATTATAGGAAGTCCTTGGCCGATATAATCAACCGTCGTAAAGAAACCGAGCTCTCTTCCTATTTTATTGTGGTCACGTTTCTTGGCCTCTTCAACTGCTGCTAGGTACTCTTCAAGCATTTGTTTGTTTGGAAACGAAACTCCATAAATTCTTTTGAGCATTTTATTTTTCGAATCGCCTTTCCAATATGCTCCTGTGCAGTTGGTTACCTTAATAGCTCCTACCATACCCGTTGAAAGCAAGTGTGCTCCACAGCACATATCCATAAATTCGCCTTGCTTCCTAAACATGAGTGGTCCATCATTTCTGTGGTCACTTGCAAGCTCAAGTTTATATGGTTCATCTTTTTCTTTCAGCACCTTTTGAGCTTCTGCATAAGGGAGTTCACAAAATTCAACCGGTAAATTTTCTTTAATTATTTTTTTCATTTCATCTTCAATTTTAGAGATATCCTCTGCTGAAAAAGAAAAATCAGCATCAAAGTCGTAGTAAAAACCTGTATCAATTGCAGGACCCATCCCTAATTTAACCTGTGGGAAAATACGTTTAACAGCTTGAGCCAAAATATGGGCAGAAGTATGACGATAAATTTTCTTTCCTTCAGCTGACTCAAACCCTAAAAATTCTATCTTAGAATCTTCAGTTAAAGGTTTGCGTAAATCGCAAACAACTCCGTTTACCTTAGCCCCACACACAACGTCCTTAACTAAGTTAATACCCAAATCCTTAGCAATTTCGACTAGGGTGGTGCCAGCACTCACTTCCTTTACTAAGCTGTCCTTAATCCAAATTTTTAGCACAAAATCAACCCTTTCTCAAAATTACTTATTTAGATATTCTTAGATAAAATATCTGATTTAATTATACACCTCTATTTAATTTTGTCAATTAAAATTCATCATTTCAAAACTTTCCTTCTTCTTACGAAAAACGCAATAGTGTATATCACAAGTAAACCTATCAATATTGAAGGTAAAATCCAAGGGTTATCGGTAGTTCCACCCGCTTTGACCTCTATCCACAACTTATCTATTAAACTATTTAATTCTTTAGGCAAGTTTGTGAATATCTGAGATTTTTTCAAAGTTGCACTATCAGGATAAAATATCTTGTTGTTCTTAATCGAATCATCTAGTTCATCATAGGCTTTCACG
>CAKVBG010000088.1 GCA_934725345.1 uncultured Eubacteriales bacterium | reverse complement strand
ACCTCGTTTCCGCGCTCGTTGTACACGTTGAGCCGATGGGTCTTTACGGCGGCAAGCAGACAAGCCTTGACGCAATTGAAAAATAACTGATGAAATTTACTGTAACGCTGTCCGCAAACGCGGTCGGCGTTACAGTTGTGTTATATAAACGGAGAAAACAATGACCCTGATTCCCTTACAATTTATGCGGATTGGATTAAGTATAAAGGTTCTCAGAAAGGTTCCTATAATTCAAATAAACGTGCTTCTATTCTAGATTGTTTTAAAAATAGTGCAAAAATTTTGATTGCAACAGAATCGGCTTCAGAAGGAATAAATCTTCAATTTTGCTCACTTATCATAAACTATGATTTACCCTGGAATCCTCAAAGAATTGAACAACGAATAGGAAGATGTCATAGATACGGTCAAAAAAACGATGTTGTTGTAATCAATTTTTTGAATGAAAACAACATTGCCGATCAACGTGTTTATGAGCTTTTGAGATACAAATTTAAACTTTTTGATGGTGTCTTTGGAACATCGGACGGTGTACTGGGTGCAGTAGATAGTTTGGACTTTGAAAAACGAGTTACCGATATTTATAGCCGTTGTAGGACACGAGAAGAAATTATTCAAGCTTTTGATTTACTTCAAAGAGAATACGAAAAAAGCATATCTGACAAAATGGAAGCTACACGAAACATGCTGCTTTCAGAATTTGATGATGTTGTAATAAATAAATTTGAACTTCATCAATTTCAAACTTTAAGAGAAATAAATTTTATTAACAAAATACTTTGGGATCTCACAGTGTATAGGCTGTCGGGGTATTTTGCTGATTTTAATAACGAAACTTTAGAGTTTTCCCCGCGGAGAAAAAAGATTCTGGGATATTATGCGAATGAACTACATTACGGAATGAATGAAATAGAAGATAAAAAAAGGTGGTATAGGATAAATCACCCTTTAGCACAAAGAATTATATTTGATCTAAAAATGAACTTAAAAGTATATCCCTCACACATAGAGTTTAAATTTCCTAACCAAAAGGTTAGTCTTTTAGAAGGCTTAAGAGGAAAATTTGGGATATTTGCCCTCTACTCTGCAAGAATAGGCACTTTAGTTACTACTTATGAGGAGATGCCTATTTTAATAGGTCTGACAAGTGAAGGTGAGATTGTTTCAAAAGAGCAATTAGAACTAATGATGACTTTATCCACAAGTAATTCGTCCGAACATCCCGACAGACCGGACTTAAAAGACTCTGAGGAATACAAAAAAATTATGGGATTTAAAACTGAAGAAGAATTCTTTACTGAATCAGAACTTGGGAGTATAAAAGACCTTGCCAAAAAGGTTGAAACAGACTACATCGAAAAATCAAAAGTAAACATGGATAAGTACATAGAATCTGAAACAAAAAAACTTCATCAGTTTATCAACGACAAAAAGCTTTCACTAGACTTGAAACTTAAAAAGTTAGGTAAGAAAGTCAATGATAAAAAATCGAAAATTAAGAAATGTAAAACCATTAAAGACCGAGTAAAACTCGAATCAGAACTTGAGGAACTACAGAAAAAATTTTCAGATATGCAATTCAAGAATTTTTCAAAGAAAGAAGATTTAAACAAAGAGTTGGAAGAAAGGCTTGAATTATTAGAAAAAAGAAAAAACTATAAAGTTACATTCAACAAAATTTTTATATCAAAATGGAGGTTGTCGTAATGAATACAGTACAAAGATTAGAACTCAACTGGATAGGCAAACATGATCCTAAAAATAAAATAAGTCCTGAACCTAGAATACTGATAGAAAATCCTAAATACAGCTATTCAAATTCAGAAGCTATGGTAAATGAGCAACTATCTTTTGGAAAAGAAACTAAAAATAAAATCTACTTTGACAACATGCTTATTCATGGAGATAATCTACTAGCTTTAAAATCATTGGAACTCGAATATGCGGGGAAAATTAAATGTATTTATATTGACCCACCCTATAATACTGGCTCGGCATTTGAACACTATGACGATAATTTAGAACACTCTGCATGGCTTAATTTAATGAAACCTAGACTTGAGTTGCTTAAAACATTGCTTAGTGAGGATGGAGTAATATTTATATCTATTGATGATGAAGAGTATCCTTATTTAAGAATATTATGTGATGAAATTTTTGGACGTTCTAATTTTATTGGAGACCTAGTATGGCAAAAGAAACGTGGAGGAGGAAATGATTCAAAATTTATTGCAGTTGAGCATGAGTATATAATATCAATAGCAAAAAATATAAGAAAATTAGAAAATTGGAATGTAAAATATGATGAAAAATATTTACAGAGATACTCCGAACAAGATGAAAAAGGACGATATTTTTGGGATACATTCGCAAGACCCGGTTTAAGGAATCCACTAGAATATGAAATTGAAGCTCCAGATGGAAGCAAAATACTAAATGGTTGGATACGTTCAAAAAGTAGATTTGAACAAGATTATAAAAATGGGGATATAAGAATAGTTAAAAAATCCGACAATAAATGGAGTGTTCAATTTAAACAATACATGGGAAAAGGTAAAAAACCTCGTTCTTTACTAACAAATGTTGCTGTAAACTCTGATGCAAAAAATGAAATTAAATATATATTTGGAGATGCAAAATATTTTTCATATCCGAAACCTGAAAATTTAATAAAAACGTTATTAGAGATGAGTACAACTAATGGGGATATAGTACTTGATTCCTTTTTAGGTTCGGGAACAACTGCGGCGGTAGCACATAAAATGGGTAGACGATGGATAGGTATCGAACTAGGAAACCACGCTTATACTCATTGCTACAAGCGTTTAAAAGCTGTAGTTGACGGCGAACAAGGTGGAATATCAAAAGATGTAAATTGGAAAGGTGGCGGAGGATTTAAATTTTATGAATTAGCTCCCTCACTCATTGAAAAGGACAAGTTTGGCAACCCAGTTATTTCGGATAAATATACGGGAGAAATGTTAGCTAAAGCGATTGCAAAACACAAAGGATATTATTATCAACCAGATGAACACTTATTTTGGAAGCAGAGTAAAAATGGCGATAAGAATTTTCTTTATGTAACAGAAAACCATATCACTCCACAGGACTTAGACTACATACATACTCTAATGAAACAAGATGAACATCTTTTGATATGTACGATGTCGTATGAAAGCGAATGTTCGGATCAATTTCCTAATATCACCATTCAACAAATTCCAAAAGTATTATTTGGAAAATGTGACTTTATGAAAGAAGGCTATAGTTTAAATGTAAATCAAAATGAAAACAGCAAGGAGGATAATTGCAATGAATAATAAATCAGAGTATAGACTAGAAACCATAAACAATTTAATGTCATTGAGATTACCGCAATATAAAAGCTTGCAAATTCTTGATAAAATAGCAAAAGAATTATTTGAGATTAAAAATGATAAAATTCTAGAAAATAAAATTCATGAGATGTTCCCTATCTTTAAAAATTTTGAACGTGCATTTCCGTCTTTTGCATTTTCACTTGCAACAGGCGTTGGAAAAACTTTGCTTATGGGTGCATTTATAACCTATCTGTACACTAACTATGATATAAGGAATTTTTTCATTGTTGCTCCAAACTTGACGATTTACAACAAACTGATAGAAGATTTTGGCTCTCCAAATTCTAAAAAATATGTTTTCAAAAGAATTCAAGAATTTGCTCAAAATCCACCTACTGTTATAACTGGGGAAACATATAAAGACGAAATTGCTGGACAAACCATTTTAAATCATTCAATTACGATTAATATTTTTAATATCGGAAAAATTAATGCCGAAGTGCGTGGTGGAAAGTTACCACAAATAAAACGTTTAGCTGAGTATCTTGGCGAATCTTATTTTGATTATCTTTCAGGGCTTAATGATTTAGTTGTTTTAATGGATGAAAGTCATCACTATCGTGCGGATAGAGGTATGACAG
>CAKVBG010000087.1 GCA_934725345.1 uncultured Eubacteriales bacterium | reverse complement strand
GCTGCAAGACGTGCCCATTTAGGATATCAAGCGGATATATTTGAAGCACTCCATGTTCCGGGAGGAGTTTTGGCCTATGGAATACCAGCTTTTAGGCTTCCTCGAAAAATATTGGAATCCGAAATAGAGAATTTGAAATCAATGGGCGTTAGAATCTTTACGAATGTTGTTATCGGTAAGACGTTTTCTCTAGATAATCTATTTGAAAAAGGATACAAAGCAGTTTACATTGCTACGGGTGCAGGACTTCCTAAATTTATGAATATACCTGGTGAAGGGCTTTGCGGAATTTACTCAGCAAATGAATTTTTAACTCGTATCAATTTAATGAATGCTCATAGGGAAGAGTATGATACTCCTATTAATAAATCTAAAAATTTAATTGTTATTGGTGGGGGAAATGTAGCAATGGACGTGGCAAGATGTGCGCTTAGGCTTGGAACACAAAGAGTAACGGTTGTTTATCGTCGCACAGAAGCTGAAATGCCGGCACGTAAGGATGAAATTCTTCACGCAAAAGAAGAAGGGATAGATTTCATTTTTTCCGCAGCGCCTGTAGAATTTATTGGAGAAAACGGAAAGCTAAAATCTCTTAGATATGTAAAAATGAAGTCAATAGAAGATCCTTGCGGTAAACCTAAATTAGTTCCCATTGAAGGCGAGACATTCGAGCTCGAAGCAGATGCTGCTATAATTTCAATAGGGAACGAAGCGAATAGAGTTTTAGTTGAGAGTGAAGAAAGCTTAGAAACCAAACCAAATGGACGGATAATTGCTGATGAATTTACTACTCAAACTTCCAGAAAATATGTCTACGCCGGAGGAGATGCCGTGACAGGAGCTGCAACAGTTATATTAGCAATGCAAGCCGGGAAAAGAGCAGCAGAGCAAATTGACAAAGATTTATCTAAGGTGGAATAGACTTAATTTGATAATCACAAAAAGGCGTGTGGAACATATTAAATTCACTCAAAAAGTTTAGTTTTAAGATAAAACTTAATTTCTATTTCTTGGCAATGATAACCTTCGTACTAGTTAAAGATAATTCATATGTAGCGGTGCTGGGAATATTAAGCGCGTTATTGCATGAGTTGGGACATATTTTGGTAATGTCGAGTAGTGGGAATATGGTTAAAGAGATTGATTTTGGGCTCGTTAATATAGATATCTTAGATGATAACGATAAAAACATATCGTTCGACAAGAATGAGTTACTTATACTTTTAAGCGGTTCAGTAGTAAATTTTGCAGTAGGTATGCTACTGATGGGGATTTATTATTTAAGCAGCAAGAATGCTGTCAAAGTTTTTGCAATCCAAAATTTTATCGTAGGAATTTTAAACCTTTTGCCGATAAGCCAACTTGATGGTGGAAGGATATTATTCATTTTACTCTCCAGGCATCTAAAGCTGTGTTTAACGGAAAAAATATTAAAAACTATTTCATTCATTTTTTTGTTGCCTATTATAGTTTTGGGGTTTATAATTCTAATAAAGTCAAAGTACAATTTTTCGCTTTTAATACTTGGTTGCTATTTACTTTCATATATCTTATTTAAAGATAAAAGCTATATTTGATTGAAAGGATGGAGTTAAATGAATTTTGAAGAAATCCAAATTAACGACCTGAAAGATATGAATCCTTTTGAGCTTATAGGTAAAGATTGGATGCTCATAACCTCAGGAACGGAAAACAAATTCAATACCATGACTGCTAGCTGGGGTGGTATGGGAATAATGTGGAATAAAAATGTTACGTTCTGTTTTGTAAGGCCTCAGCGGTATACTTTTGAATTTCTTGAAAAAAATCAGTACTACACTTTATCTTTCTTTGAAGAAAAATTCAAAAAATCTCTTATGTTTTGTGGAAGAAATTCAGGACGTGAAATTGATAAGATAAAAGAGTGTGGTTTAACACCTGAATTTGAAATGAATATTCCTTATTTCAAAGAGGCAAAAATTGTGTTATTCTGCAAAAAATTATATTCTCAATTTATCGACCCTGACTGTTTTCTAGAGGACTTTATTGTTGGTAATTATCCTCAAGAAGATTATCATAAAATGTATGTTGGAGAGATAATAAAATGTATGGTGAAAAAATAGGATGAAACGTACTGCAGTTGTGACTGGTAGTTCTTCGGGGATTGGAAAAGCCATAGTTAGAGAATTTTCAAAAGCTGATATGAACGTTGTTATTAATTACAATCAATCTAAAGAGTCTGCTCTTGAGCTACTAGAAGAAATTAAGTCGAAGGGGACATCGGCTATAGCTATAAAAGCTGATGTTTCCGACCCCTTGCAGGCAAGTGACCTAATAAATTCGGCAGTACAGCAATTTGGAAAGGTTGATATTTTAGTAAATAATGCGGGAATTTCAGAGCAAAAGCTTTTTACAGATATTACATTTCAAGACTGGAGAAAAATGTTTGCCATTAACGTAGACGGTATGTTTAACTGTTCTAAAGTTGCCGTCAAAGATATGCTCAAGCGCCACGAAGGCAAAATAATAAATATTTCTTCTGTTTGGGGCATAACAGGTGCTTCGTGTGAAGTGCATTACTCTTCTTCCAAAGCTGCAATTATAGGATTCACAAAATCTCTTGCTAAAGAGTTAGGACCTTCAAATATAAACGTAAATTGTGTTGCGCCGGGAGTAATAAAAACTAAAATGAATGAATTTTTAAACGCTTCAGAAACGGCTGATTTGATAGATGATATCCCTTTGGGTAGAATTGGGTCAGCAGAAGAAGTTGCTAAAACTGTGGGGTTTTTAGCTTCAGATGATGCTAATTATTTAACTGGTCAGATTATAAGCCCTAATGGAGGTTTTTTGATTTAGAGCTAACAACATCAAGGCAATCGAAATCTCGTGATAAAATATTGCAAATTGTTTTAGTTTCATTATCTAAGCCTAAGTCAACGCAAATAATTCGAAATTTACAGCTTGATAGTTGAGTGGTATAAGTAAATATAATACTCCTTACTATGTACTCTATATTTTCATGATGACCGCTGAGCGGTATGATGAATGTTTTTTCCTTGCTAAAATTCGATATAGGAATATGGCTCCACTTAATAAGTAGTTCTGCAAGTTCAATAATACCCAAAATTATTAAAGCGCTTAAAATTAAAATCAACAATATGTGAGTCAATATAATCACCTCAATACATAATAGTAAGCTGTTCAATTTATTGTGTTTTTGAAATTGACATTGAAGGCTTGATAAGTTACTATGTTTTGGAGGTGATTTTAGTGGAATTTAAGGGTACTCCCAGGCTTGAAAGTTCTAGATTGATACTTAGAAAATTTGTTATAGACGATGCAGAAGATATGTTTAAAAATTGGGCCTCTTCTGAAACTGTGACTAAATATTTAACTTGGAATTCCCATAATTCTACCGAGGAAACAAAATCGTACTTAGCTGATTTGGTCAAGCAGTATGAAAATCCAGAAGTGTTAGATTGGTGCATCCAGCTCAAAGATACTAGTTGTCCTATAGGAAGTATTTATGCCCGTCTTATTAGTAGACCCTTGAAAAGTTTTGAGGTTGGCTATTGCATAGGCGAAAAGTGGTGGAACAAAGGAATTACAACTGAGGCTTTAAAAGCAGTGATAGAATACCTGTTTATAGATTTAGGAGCTAACAGAATAGAAGCATACCATAATGTTATGAATACAGCTTCAGGAAACGTTATGCAAAAGTGCGGTATGAGGTTTGAAGGAATTTTAAGAGAAGCTAAAATTGAAAAGGATAGAGTAGTTGATGTATGCTTATACAGTATCCTTCGAAAAGATTTAGAGGTATTTAAGCGGTTTTGTTCCGAGTAAAAATGACATTTTTTGTGTAAAAAAATGAGTTATATTAATTTTTTGTGAATAGTATTGATTTTTATTTTGAAAAGGTATATAATCAAGCTATTCTTTGGAGAGGTGTCCGAGTTGGCTTAAGGAGCACGATTGGAAATCGTGTAAGTCGTTAAAGCGGCTTCGGGGGTTC
>CAKVBG010000086.1 GCA_934725345.1 uncultured Eubacteriales bacterium | reverse complement strand
CTCTGATTCTTGAGGGTTATAATTTTTTTCCATACTCAGTGTTTGTTTTCTCCTTTTAAACCGCTATGCTCTGAAATAATAGCTTTCAACCTTTCGACTCCCTCGCCTGTTTGAGAAGAAAAAATAACACTTTCCAAAGCACCATAATCTTTAATCTCCTCCCGCATTAATTTTTCCCTCTCAGCTCTTTGGGTTTTGTTCAACTTATCGCTTTTAGACGCTACCACTATAAACGGATAACCCTTATGATGCAAAAAATCCATCATTTGGAAATCTAACTCTGTGGGGGGTCTACGGATATCAACAATTTGTATTACAAGTTTTATATTTTCTTTTTTACGCTCAAAATATCCTTCAATCAGTGCTGCCCAGCGTTCTTTTTCAGAAAAAGATACTCTTGCATATCCATAGCCCGGCAAATCCACAAACCTAACACCTTTAAGACCATAAAAATTAATATTAATAGTCTTTCCCGGCTTGTTACTCACTCTAGCTAAAGATTTTCTATTTAAAATCTTATTTATAAGCGAGGATTTCCCCACATTCGACCTCCCAGAAAATACAATTTCCGGAATATCATCTTTTTTAAGCTGTTTAAGATTTCCTATTGATGTTTCAAATTTAGCATCATTAAAATTTATCAATTATCAACATTCCTCGTCTAATTTATGTTTTTTAAATCTTTTATCATCCAGAGCGTATTCAAAGACTGTATCTAAGTTATCTGCCATTATGAAATTAACTGAATTCTTAACAACGTCATCTATTTTTTGCAAATCATTTTCGTTACCAGATGGAATTATTACTGTTTTTATACCCTTCTTATAGGCAGCCATGGATTTTTCCTTAAGTCCACCAATAGGCAAAACTTTACCCTTTAAAGTAATCTCGCCTGTCATAGCAACGCTCGCATAAACCGGTGTATGACTAAGTGCAGAAACCAAAGCAGTCGTCATAGTAACACCGGCAGATGGTCCATCTTTTCTTATAGCTCCTTCGGGAGCATGGATGTGAATATCCAGTGTTTTATGGAAATTATCATTGATGCCTAATTTATCCGAATTGCTTCTTATATAGCTCACCGCTATTTGAGCTGATTCTTTCATTACGTCTCCGAGAGAACCCGTAACTTGCACCCTGCCTTTGCCTTTCATCAGAGCAACTTCTATAGGAAGTGATTCTCCTCCAACGGGAGTCCAGGCCAGTCCATTAACAACACCTATTTGATCTTGAGTATCAAGTTTATCCTTCTTATATTTTTCAGGACCCAGCATATCCGATAACTTTTCAGTTGTGATTGAAACGGATTTTGCCTTTCCTTCTACAATATCACACGCCACTTTACGCATCAAAGAAGATAATTGTCTGCTAAGCTCTCGCACACCCGCTTCTCTTGTGTAGCACTCTATTAATTTCTCCAAAGCATCGTCCTTCAAGGAAAAATTTCTTTTGGTGAGGCCATGACGACTAAGTTGTTTAGCAACAAGATGATTTTTTGCTATGTTAAATTTTTCCTCATACGTGTAACTATAAAGATCAATTATTTCCATGCGGTCATACAGAGGTCCGGGTATCCTATTTTTGTCATTAGCAGTAACAACGAATAACGCTTTACTTAAATCAAATGGTAAATCTAAATATCTATCGTGAAATTGAAAATTTTGTTCCGGATCAAGTAGTTCAAGTAAAGCCGCTGCAGGGTCACCTTTATAGTCCTTGGAAAGTTTATCAACTTCGTCTAAAAGGATAACAGGATTATTGGATTTAACCCTACAAAGCGCAGATAAAATCCTTCCCGGCATTGCACCTATATAAGTTTTGCGATGCCCCCTGATTTCACTTTCATCTCCAACTCCACCAAGAGAAATTCTAACATATTTTCGTCCCATAGCTTTTGCAAGAGATTTAACTATAGACGTCTTGCCAACGCCGGGAGGGCCTGATAAACAAATAATCTGGCCTTTAATATCCGGCGCTAGCTTCTTTACTGCTAGAAATTCTATTATTCTTTCTTTGACCTCTTTGAGCCCAAAATGATCTTTATCTAAGATTTTTTTCGCCTTTGTAATGTTGATAGAATCCTTTGTGGAAGAATTCCACGGCAAAGATAGACAAAAATCTAAGTAGTTTCGCTGGATGTTAATATCCGGTGACATGGCCGGCATTTTAGCAAAGCTATTGCATTCTTTGATTAACTTTTTATAAACTTCCTCAGGTAAATTAAGTTCTTTGAGTTTTTTCTTGTATTCGTCAGCTTCAGAGCGAGGGTCAGAGCCTTCGCCTAATTCCTGAGAAATTACTTTGATTTGTTCTCTTAAGAAATACTCTTTTTGGCTTTCATCAATTGTGGTTTTGAGCTTGGTAGATATCACATTTTGAAGTTTTAGAATTTCAAGTTCTCTGACTAAAATTTCTATAACTCTTTGAATTCTCGATAAGGCCTGCGTTTCCTCTAACAAAGACTGCTTTTCTTCCGATTTAAGAGGCATATTAACAAGTATATAGTCAGCAGTGGTCCCTAAACTATCGTAAGCCACTAAATTCATAATTAAATCCGTGGTAACTTTCAAAGAAGCTCCCAAATATTCTGCAAATAACTCTCTTGCTTTTCTAACGAAAGCTTCTCTTTGAGCCACAGGACATGAATTTTCCTCCGGAACTTCGATAATGCTTGCCCTGATAAATTCACTGTTAAAATCAAATTGGGCAGCCTGAGCACGGCAAATACCCTCAACAAGAACCCTTACGGAGTCATCACCTTGTCTAAGAATTTGTCGTACTTCAGCTAACACACCCATTGAATAAAGATTATCTTGATTTAAACTTAGGTTTTCAGAGTTTTTTTGAGTTACTATAAATATCCTTTTGTCCGATTTTAGCGCCCACTCAACAGCCTTTATAGATTCCTCACGGTTCACGTCAAAGTGTAAAACTACATTAGGAAACACTACGAATTCTCTGAGCGGTACAACCGGCACCATCTCGTCCATTTTTATTAAACCATCTATTTTAATCAACTCCACTCATTCACGAGGCATCCGGTTTCTTTGAAGTGCTAGTTGGAAGCTTTTCAGGATCAATTGAAATAACTACCGGACTTCTCATTTCATTATATAAATACTCAGCATCTCTCTTTCTTTCAACAACGTCACCATCGATAACTACCTTTTCAACTTTATAATCGGACGGAACGTCAAACATAATTTTTTGTAAAGTTTCCTCCATAATCGACCTTAATCCACGAGCTCCTATGTTTCGTTTAATAGCTTTCTTTGCAATAGCTCTTAAGGCAGATTCTTTGAATTCCAATTCAACTTTATCCAAAGCGAAAAGTCTTTGATACTGCTTAACAAGCGAGTTTTTTGGCTCGACTAAAATTTTAATCAAAGCCTCTTCATCAAGACCTTTCAGCGAAGAAATCACAGGCATTCTTCCCACAAGCTCTGGTATCAAACCAAACTTAACTAAATCCTGAGGCACGACTTTACTCATCCAGTCAGTTGAATCGAGTTCTTTTCGAGTTTTAACATCCGCACCAAATCCCATAGAAGAAGTGTTTATTCTTTTTTCAATTATCTTCTCCACTCCTTCAAATGCACCACCGCAAATGAATAATATGTTAGAAGTATTGATTTGAATAAATTCCTGTTGCGGATGTTTACGTCCACCTTTTGGTGGAACGGCAGAAGTTGTCCCTTCAAGAATTTTAAGTAGTGCTTGCTGAACTCCTTCACCGCTTACATCTCTTGTTATAGATGCATTCTCAGATTTTCTGGCAATTTTATCTATTTCATCAATGTAATATTGAATTTCTGAAAAAAATTTTAAATTATTCAATCTCTTTCTTTTTCTTATTTAATAGTTATTCAATTTTATTAGTGCCTTATATTAATTTAACATTGGAAATTATTGAAATTCAAAAAATAGATAATATACTTCAAATAAAGATATTAAGTTATTTAGTTAGTCTTTTAGTATTAATTAAAAATGAAGTTTTTGAGCAGTTACCAGTTCAGTATTTCCAA
>CAKVBG010000085.1 GCA_934725345.1 uncultured Eubacteriales bacterium | reverse complement strand
CCAAAAAGTGTGTGTGATGTTAACTCTGGCGGCGGCAAATTACAAGTAGGTGATCTGCCCGAATTTTGACTGCCTTTTTTGTCCTTTCTGTCCCATGGGTATCATTAAAAAACCGTCCATATCCGAGGTTGCTCCCAGCCATGGACGGTTCTGTATATATAGAAAATAATAATTTATCGTTTATATTCTTATAACGATTGTCATTTTACCAAGCCCCGTCTTTTCAGACCATGGCCGCATTAAATCCGGGTATACAATTTGCTTATGACAGGAAATGTTCGAAATATCCCCGGTTTTGTACCAAAAGCATTCCAAGAACGGCAACAAATAAAAAGTTACCGTTGTTGAAATTGTATCAACAACGGTAACTGATTTGGTTGCGGGAGTTCTCAACATTGTTTACCTACAATTTTATTCACTTATCAGATCTAAAATAATACTCCAATCTCCTCTGCGTTTTCTGTTCAGCTTTTTCCGCTGCCCGCTCAACGCCGGAAGCGCCGCTCTCTTTCCAACTGCCAAGGCCGAGACCGTGCCACGCGTAATTGTTGCGGATTTCATCATGAAAGGCCGTCAGATATTTAAGCCTCTGGGGGTATCGCAGCAGCCGCATTGCTTTTGATGCTGTAGCGCCTGCGTTCTGCATGCTGCAGCCCATCACAGCGCCGCATTGATCGAGCGTCAAGCCTTCGAAATATTTAAGCCGGATCACTTGCCGCTGTTCTTCCTTCGGTAGATCTGATATGCTCTTTTCAAGCGCCGCGTGGAGCTGTTGGGTGAAAATGCTTTCGTCCGTCTGCGCCATCATAGCAGCTTGCCGGTGATCTTCCAGCAACTCCCCGAAAGTGCTGTCTCCACTTCCATCCTTGCCGGTGATCGGCGCATCAAGGCTTGTACAGGTATTGAGCGGGTCGGTGATCTGATGCGCTTCACCGTCCTTGTTTTTCTTCCAGCGCCCTACAGACTGCTGAAAACGTTTCAGGGTAGACAGATTCAAAAATGTTGTCAGCTTGTAACCGGCTTCCGGTTTAAAAGCTTCGGCTGCATCACAGAGGGCAAAGAACGCGATTTGCTTTAAATCCTCTACCGTTTGCCCCGCTCGGATACAGCTGTTTTGATGCAGCGTAAAGAAACGATAGGCCATTTTTGCGAGAATGCCGGTATTCTGTTCCCACAGCTGATTTATTATTTCCTGCTTGTCCTCTGGCGCGGCGCCCTGGTATCGAGCCGCTAATGCTTCGTTTGTCATCATGGCTGCGTCTCTTCCTTTTCATAAAAAAAAGAGGCTCCCGAGCATAAACCCGGGAGCCTCGCGCTTTATTGATCGTGTCGGGCCTTTGCCGCTGTTTTTATGTCGTGCGTCATGTGTGCGATCTGAAGTATTGAGCACTGCTGCGAGCAGATGTCAAACAACGCACAGTCATTTTCCCTGCACGTTTTTCTTGCGATCGGGCAGAATTTAAACTGCATAGCATCACGCTCCTTCAATCTTAGGTCGTGGCCTGATAGTAAATAGCCATCTTCTTGTTATCGAGCACAAAGGCATCATAACAAATGCGACCCTCTACGAGAGAACCGCTGATTCCGGGCGGGTCAGGGTGAATTTTATAGTCATCCAATTTGACCGGCGCGACAGTAGCGCAAGGATGGGCAAGCATGAACCCGAATTTCTGCGGCAATCTATTCGCGGGAACTTTAATGACAATCGCGCCGTCCAGATTCGACACAACGCCGCGCAAGCGCATATCATTGCCAATGTCTGTGTCCATTGTAATATCGCCGCACTGCTTCATCAAAAGGTAGGTCGCGGGAGTGACCACCAGAACGCGCCCGCTCTCCGGCACTTCGGCACCGTCAAGCGCAGCTGACGCTTTTAAGATCTCCTCGTAAATATTTGTTTTAGTCAAAGCAAGCGCCGTCGGCTTGCTTCCCGCTCCGGTGCACATCTTTCCGTAAACGTAGGTATCAACTTCCGGAATCACAACTTCGCGTTGCTGACGAGCCAGCGCCGAAGCAGCGGAAAGCTGCTGGGCGGTTTCGTCCTGGTCAAGCTTATCGATTGCAAAAGTAAAGCTGCGGTCTTTGCTGAGGGTGAATTCTTCGTTCGTTGCAGACAATGCAGCAACAGCACCGTAACGGCTCCAAACCACAGTCCCGGCTTCTCCGTCTGTTACTCCCACGTTTGAACCGCTGCGGTCGTAATCATTCATTGCCGAGGTCGTGATCTTGTACACCTTTACAGTGTGCGCGCCTGTCCAATTAAAATCGTTGTTGGTGAGCAGGCTCTTTTTGCTCTCGGCCTTAAATTGCTCGTCTGTGTACGGTGCGAATCTGGTTGTTAAATTAATAGCCATGTTATTTCATCATCCCTTCTCGGGGTTGAAAGTCTGCGCAATTTGTTTTTCCAAGCCTGGATCATCATACAGCCTTTGCGAGCCGGTGCCGGGTGCATACGGCGCGGGGATGGATGCCCGCCATTCTTGAAAAACCGGCTCCATCTTCTCCGCTATAGCTTTAAAATTTTCAAAATCATCCGTTGGAAGAACATCCATCAGGGATTTTGGCATCCTGTTGCTTTTGCTTAGCCACTCGGCGCAATCCAAGCGAGATTCACGCGCTTTCAACGTCCGCTCGCGTTCGTCTTCGGCCGGCGGTGCGCCCTTTGAGCGCTCCTCTGCGAGCCTATTCCGAACAATATTGTTTACTTCTTCCTGCGTAAACGTTTTGCCGCTGCTCCCACCTGTTACGCCGGTGTCTGCTTTTGCTGCTGCATCACGTTTGACCTCTTCCATGATCGTGTCGATTATCACGTCCGGAAGCCGGTCGTCTCCGACCTTGATGTTTTCAAGAAATCCTCTATCCATTGTATACCCTCCAATTTACGCCCGGAGTGGGCTAATAGTTACCCCCTACAAACCCGCAGGCGGCAAAGAAAGGAGAAAGAAAACCGCCTGCGGCCGGAGGTATAGAAAAAGCGCATAGGAAGCAGCTGAAAAGCTGATTTTCCCATGCGCTTAAACGCTAACCTATTTCAGGCGGTACTCTTTTGTCTATGCGGTTTTTCAGGTATTATTATACCATAGAAAACGCATCTTGTCAAAAAAGTCTTCTGTTCGTCTTTTGTTCGTCTTCTGTTCGTTCTCTGTTCGTTGTGATGTATAGATGCCGGTATTCGTTCTTTGCGTTTGCGTGGATCCTGCAGCCGGGGAAAAGCACCCGCAGCCATTTCAACGCCTTATCTGCAAACGCTGCCTCCGGGGCGGTGTATGAGATATTGATTTTCATAACGCATCGATCAACCCTTTCGCTTCTTCGGCAAGCAGAAGCTTCAACCTCTCTATCTCGGCCGGAACGTCTTCCGTCGCTTCGTAGTACTCGGGGTGCTCTTCTCGGCTTTTCAAGCACCCTTTGTTCCATTGGATACAATCGAGAATACAGTTGACTTCCGGCGTCCATCTTTTTATCTCAACATATCTGGGAACTTCCACACGAATAATCTCCGGCTCAATATGCAGCACTCTTCTAATAAAACCTTTCATTTGACTTCCTCCAATCAATCTGTTACAATGAAAGCGGATTTCTGTCCAATTTCCGCTTTAGCGTCGCGAGCTGCTGGAACAGCTTGCGGCGCTCTTTTGTTTTCTGCAGTACATGCCCCCGGCTTCTTTTTCTCGCGTTCTTGAAAAGTTTCAGACTGCAGCTCTCGCAATAAGTCTGCGTGCCGTACAAATCAAAGTCTTCGTCACCTTGTACGACGGCAATGAAATTACTGATCCAATGTTCTTTACCGCACTGCGGGCAGCGTGCAAACACGTTGTCCTCCGTGATCGGGATCCTGATCTCCCCGCCGTTCTCCGTGATCTCTTTTACGTAGTAGTTTGTTTCCATGTTCTTTTACCGTCCTTTCAATTTTGTTCATTTGTTTGCTTTTTGCTGTCGGCGTTGTTCTTCGGCTTTTTCTTGGGCTGTTGTCGGCCGAATACGCCGATTCCCTGCTGCACACCGTGCGCAAGCATTTTCTTTGTGCTGCGTGCTCCGTGGAATGAATGTTTTGACATTGTTTATTCTCCCCTCCTTTTTGAACGCATTATGATGACTGAATCAGGGC
>CAKVBG010000084.1 GCA_934725345.1 uncultured Eubacteriales bacterium | reverse complement strand
GTATATCGCTATCAATTCCGAATTTTTCTTCAATTTCTTCATCTGCAACCTCTTTGTCCTTCATAATCAAATTGAATTTATCTTTGGTAAGTATCATCTTTAGTAAATTTGTTTCGATACTATTTTTATACGTTACAAAATAAACTTCCTTAAATCGTGTGGAGGTATACCTTATAAATCTAAAGTAGTATTGACTCATTCCTGCATTGTTCCAATGAAGCTCTGCAATAATACATTTATCTACAAAGTCAATATTCATTGATGCTGACAATGATTGTTGCGTGCTTATCAAAATACCATTTTTTGTAGCTTTTAATTCATCTACTATGCTTTTTCTTTGTTCAAGTGAAGTTTTATCCCCAGTAATTAAAAATACTTGTCTATTCGGAAAGCGCTTCTTTATTTCTTTGTAGTATTCGTTTGCAACTTCAATATGTCTCACACCTATTGCAATTCGTTCATCTTTAAATTTATCTACTAACTTTATTACTTCTTTAAACTTCCCCGGTAATTCTGATAATGTATACTCTTTGAATATTTGAGGCGATGCACATATTTTGAGCATTAGTATTAATTGTTGTAAAATTTTAAGCATTGCATCTTTTCTGCTATTGCCAGTTTTGGAAAATAGGTATTCCATTTCATAAAACTTTTCTATTGCTGTCCTATAAAGTGATTTTTCAGCTTCATTCATGTTACATGAAATTTGTTTAATTTCATATAATTTTTTCCCTGTTACTTCTTCAAAAGTCCTTGTTATTATGGTTTTATCTCTCAAAGCTTTTAAATCTTCTAAGTTGTAAATATCTTGATTTAATTTTGCTATTCCAAAGACAGTGATTTTTTCGGGGATATGCGATTCTTTAAACAATTTATAGCCCTTAATGTATGCAGGAATAGGTTTGTTTTTATACTCGTTGGGTTGCTCTAATAATTCATTTAAATGATATTTGTCACGTTTATAAATGTAGTCGTTAGTGCTAATCATGTTATAAGAATTATTATATAAAAGCTCTATTTGAGGAATGATCTCAGCTACATTATTTCGTGTGCTTGTACCAGTCATAAGCAGTTTATATTTTACTTTTCTAAAAGCATTTAATACCGCTTTGGTACGTTTAGAATTAGCTTGACTTATATTGTCGGATTCATCAAGGATTAACATCACTTTTTGAGATTGCATTTTTATGTACTTTTTAATTTGTCTATGGTGTTTGCACATCATATTTAAAGTGATTGTTACATATTGACCTTTTTTTATGTTGTTTATATCACTTAATTTTTCAATGTTACAGAAGTCTTTGCCATAAGCCTTTAAAACATCATTCCAGTTTGTTTTTATAGCTATTGCCGTACTTACAATAAATATATTTCTTACATTATTATGCTTTAATCGGTACTCAGCTTGAGTTATTCCGGTTATTGTTTTTCCTGATCCTTGTTCCCATTGCACAAATGCGTAGGGTTTTTGTAAAAATAAATTCGTATCGTGTAATTGTATAGGATTGAGCTTTATTGTTTCACTCACACTTTTTAATTCAAAACTTTTAAGCCAACTTTCTATTTTAGGGTCAATTTTCATATCCTTAAACTTTTGAGATTGTATTTGATATTGTTTTATTTTTTTGTCTATTAATTTTTTATACTTAGTATCCTTAAATGGGTAATATTCTTCTGTAACGGCTTGATATATTGGGATTTTTAAGTGGTTAAACCTTAAATTATACTTGTCTTTTATTAACCTATTTTCTTTTTTGCGTTGAGGGTGTTGAAGTTGTAGGATATATTTTAATTTTTGCAGAACACCTTTAGAAGTGATTTTTGTTTTTTCCCATTCTTCATAATTCATATATGTAGGTTGTTTCTGATTTTTAAATCTATCTATATACTCTTGACAATCTGCTAAATATTTTTTTGTCTTAGGATTTTTCTTTATGTCATATATTAATTTCTTAACTTTATACTGAAAATCACAATCACTACTTTTGATATTTTCAAGAAATAATTTTTGTTTTAATTTGTCTTTTTGAGCTACTAAAGGTTCTATATAATTATTGTAAATCAAGTCCGAATTATCTGTATCTATTGCATCGTTTTTAAATTTTACTTCAGTTGTACAGTCGGACTTTTTTTGAAGTATTAGAAGTTTAGTTTTATAATTCTCTACACCTAGGTGCTTAAAACTATTTTTATCAAGAGCAATTTGTACTACATGATTAAATCTTTCGTTTAACGCTTCTATATCAGATTTGTTTGAAAATTCGTCATTACAAAAGGAATAGGGTACAATTATCGCTAGTATTCCGCAAGGTTTCAAAAGAGTGTTTGCTTTAATGCAATAATACAGTTCGCTTGAATAATTTACTCCATTTTTAGTCCATTTTAAGCCATAGGGAGGGTTGACTATAACATAATCAAATGTTGATTCTGGGCTATATTCTCTAATATCACCATGGACTAACTTTGCATCAGGATAAAGGTATTCTGCCACTAAATAAGAATTATAATCTAGTTCGCAACCATAAAAGTTTATTTCATTTGGGACACTATTTATAAATGCCCCATGCCC
Organism: uncultured Eubacteriales bacterium; assembly: GCA_934725345.1. GTDB lineage: Bacteria > Bacillota > Clostridia > Oscillospirales > Acutalibacteraceae > UMGS1491. Next base: position 1,574 of record CAKVBG010000084.1, on the reverse strand, counting down.
AAAGGTTAAGTCTGCTATTAAGTCACTTTGTTTAGGTTTTAAACATTCCATTATCCAATTTGCAAGACTGTACGGCGTGAAAAATTGCCCTTGCTCAATTTCTTGCTTATCTTTTTTATATTCATAATAGTTTTTATAATCTTCATATTTTAGATTATGTAAACCACCTTTACCGGTATAACTGTTAAATATATCATTTTTGGTTATGTTGGTATCTTTTTCATCTAAATTGTTTTGTATGATATGAATTATTTTTTCATTTATCTTCTCTCTTAATTCTTTTGGTATCGTTTGATTTTCTATTTTATATCTCATTTTATCACCACCTTTTTTATTCTGCATCTGAGAGTGGATAACCACACCAACATTGAATAAACTCTCTTGCGAATTTAGACGAGGAAAATTTTACATCTACTCTACCATTTTTAAATAACTTTATAGATTTTATCTTTTGTGAAGTTATTTTTATATTGTTTTCTATATTATTCCATTGCACACTATATTTTTGTTTTATTGGTTTTAATTCCGAAAATCCTATTTCTTTTCTATATTCAAAAAACGACAATGCCGACTCTAATAGTAATAAATTACCTTGATCATATAATTTATAATCATTTTCCCAGGTGTATTTGTTCCATGAAAGCAAGTCATTAAATTTTATTATATTAGCTTTTATATCAATCTTCCATTTATCACTATAATTATTTTTACAAATATTTTTTAAATTTTCCTTTAATTGTTTTATTCTCATGTTTTCAAAATTTAGACCATCTAGTTGTTTTAAAATTTTGTCCACATATGTTTTATAATTTAATGGATTTGTGTCTATTGTAGACTTACTATGGTTACATTTAAAAAAGAAATCATTGATAGTAGGTTGTTTTATGTCTATCTTATATTTGTCGGAAAAATAATTGTAAATCCGATATATAAAATTTTTATGTAAACGTCTAATTATCTCACATATTGATAAGTCTTCTATTTGCAAGCCATAGTAATTATGTTCTTGATTAAGTTTCGAATTTTCGTGGTATATATCATACCATTTTTTATATACGGATAATGTTTGTTCGTATATAGCTTGTATTCTTTCACAATTTTCCTTATCTTCTTTTGGTATTCTATCTTCTTGACTCAATTCAAAATTTTTAAATTTATTTAGTATGTCCATTTCTTAAAACTCCTTATTTGTTTTTTTGCCAAACAAAAACACGTTTATTATTTTTAGAAACATTTTTAATTGATAAAGCTACTATCTTTTTGTTTTCAATTAATATTTTTTCAACTATAAAATCATCGTTGCATTTACCAGATTTTATTGTGCAATGAGTATTGGGAATCCATATATGGGGCGAGGTATACAATTCTGTTCCTATCCCCCATTTAAATCCTGCTCTTTTGAAGGCGTCTGAAGCTTCCCCTTTGGCTTTGTCTCCATAAGCACTCTCAATTCCACAATCCCACTTTGTAATCCATTGATTCTGTTCATGATTAAATACAGATATACCACAATACAAGTTTTGTTTAATTTCTTTGTATTCGCATTGCCAGTTCATTTTCCCAAATGTTTCATC
>CAKVBG010000083.1 GCA_934725345.1 uncultured Eubacteriales bacterium | reverse complement strand
CTATGAAGCTGTGTCGGATGAAAATGGAGTGCCTTGCCTTGGAGCAAATTTTGGATCTAATGAAATAACTTCTGGAAAGTTTTTATCTGAAGAGAATTGTTTTGAGTGGGATATGGGTGTAATTACGGAAAGTAAACAAGTTCAGATAGAAGGAGTTCAGATTAAAAAATTGAGTGCTGCAAAACCCAAAGTAATTACGTCTTCGGGAGAGGAAGTTGAGTTTGATGATTTAGGAAATATATGGAATTCCTCGTTCGAATACAACACTAAATATAAATTTGAACTTTCTACTCACACTCAAGATTTTGAATATGAAATAAAAGAAATACATGCTGAAAGTGTTTTTGATCAAATTCGGGAACCTCTGTCATGTGAAATTAAAAAGCTTGAAAATGGCAACCGTGAAATTACTATTTTCGACCCCAACACAGAGTTTGGTGGTATTCACGATAACATTCAAAATATAGAAATCCTAATAGAAGATGTATATAACACAGAGAATATTCAAACCGCTCTAGATGATGGTACAGCAAGTATTAGCTATTCGATCAAATTTGAAGGGCTAAATTCTAAAGGTGAAAAAGTGAATTTAACAGAAGAAATAATTGACATAAAATTAGAAAATCAGGATGGATCCACTGTAAATGTAACTTTTAATGAGCAGGATGGTACTGCAACTTTTCCAAGTACGGCAAATAATTCGTTAAGTGTTAAAATCAAAGCTAAAGGCAAATATAGTAACTCTAATTTTACTTTATGGGACAATACGGAAATTCCAAAAACTAGTACCGACACAGAGGGATATTCTAAATACACTATAAGCATACCATCTAGTAACACCACTAGTACTATCACCATTAAAATTAAAAATTTAGATATTAACAACTGTACCGCCACTTTTAGCATGGCAGAAGAAATTCCCAGTGAAGCTGTCAAAATTTTAGCCTACCAAGGGGAATCAGCACCGGAATCTCCTTATAATGGAAGTGACCTTGTGAGTGGAGTTTTGGAAGTAGATTATAAGGAAGATTTAAAAAAATTTTCTTACGAAGCACCGCAAGAAACATCTGTTAGGTTTTACGTAAAACCTATGAATGAGTATAGTGATTCTGATATTGTAATAAAAGAAGAGGAAAATCAAATATCGCCTACGTCAGTAAATAATGGGTTTAAATTATATGACATCAATTTAAATTCATCTAGAAATTTTACTATAACAGGTCTCGAGATAAATTCTTACTCTCTAACATTGAAAGCTGTTAATTGCCCCGGTGAAGAATTATTAAAAGACTGTATTACAGTACAAAAACTTTCTGGGGATGATACTCATCAAAAAATTGATTTAGACGACCAAGGCGTTTTAGATTCTAGATTTGAGCACGGCAGTGAAATAAAGCTTAAAATAATTCCTAAACATGGTTTTTCTTGGGTAGATCCTATTTCGATAAAATACGGTGATTCTCAAATTGTTAATTTTAAAAATGATGATTCAGGTGGTATTACTTTCACAATTCCTAGTATTTCTTCAAATGGCATTATCAGTATTTCGGAAATCGTGTATAAAGTATTCAATATAAAATTTGTAGACGAAAATGGAAAGAGTATCCCCAAAGAAAATGTAATAATTAAAAACTCAAAGGGCGAACCAGTAAACGGTGGTACCAAAGCAAGATACAAAGAGAATTTTGAATTTAATATAACAGCAATGGATGGATACGACATTTCTGATTTGACGGCATCAGTTGGTGATCGTCCACTCAGTAGAAACACTGAAGGTAAATTCGTGTGCGAGAACGTAGATGGAGATATCACTATTACACTTAAAGGAATACAAAGAATTTATTTCAAAGTTGGCATAGAAGATACAAGTACATCTAAGATAGTTAGTTCTGTTTCAAAAATTTATTACCAACCCTATGTGAACGGTACACAGCAGGGAGGAGAAGAAGCGTTACCTTGGGAAAACAGTTCAGATAAAAACATAACGGTTCCTCATGGGTCGGATTTTAAATTTTCAATTAGAGTAGAAAACCAATACTATAGTCTAAACGGAATCAAAGATTCTGTATGGGATTTTATAGAAGTAGATGGTGCAAGTTGTAGTTTGGAAGTGACTCAAGCTGATGAAGATGGAAAATATGCAAAAATAACTTTAAAGAATGTAAGACGTAAAAGTAATGACAGTTCCTCTGAGGCAACTCTCCCTCTTACGATAAACTTTAAAAAATTAAATTCTGCCCTAGTCTCCGTGCAACTAAAAATAGCTCAAGACGATTTAGATGAACAATCAAAAAGTAGTATTGGGTTATATTTAAGTGAGGCCACCGATAATAAAATAGAGCTAAAAAGCAGCAACGCTGTAGAAAACGGAGGACAAGGATATATTCTTCCAGCTAAAGACAGTTATCTTGTTGTTGCTATTCCCATCAGTGTAGACGATACAAAAATGGAATGCATTTCACAAAAAGATTCCGGAGAGGACCCAAATTTTTTAATTACTGAAGTTTTACCTGAGACTATTTCTGTTACAAAAGATAATTCATCACTTGGCGAAAAATTTAGAATTTTCAAGGTTAACTTAAATTCTGTTTCTGATTTAAATGCTAATTATGAAATCAGAATTAGTGGAATTAAAAAGAAAGTTTATACTCTCGATTTTAAGAACCCAGATGGAGCTACGGTCGAGTACTCCTACACCTACAATAACGATGACAGCGATTCTTTTGAACCTTTAGGGGATAGAAGTCAACTAGATAATATCGAATATAATAAAGATGTATACCTCAAAATACAAGCTCCTTCTCAAAATCCTTTCACAATACCACAAAATAATATATCCATCGAAACGAATCCTGGAGATGGCCAAAAAGGAGAAAAAGTAAACTTTATTTCAAAAAAATCCTCCTCAGAATCTTGCGTAATTTTAATAAATTCCGTTAAAACAAATTTGACAATATCTTTGAGATTCAATTTTGTGCCTATATTTGTGAAATTTCTCGACACCGAGGGAGTAGAGTTCTACAACCCAGCAGAGGATAATAGAATAAGTGGGTCTGTTAGTGTTGCTCAAGGTGAATCGCTTGAATTCGCAGTAAAAGCTTCTAAGGGATATGATTTGAGTTCATGTGAATTAAAAGGAAATGATGGTAAAAAAGATATAACTGAAATCACAGATCAATCCCACCGTGATAAAGGTATGCGACTTTTTAAACTTGAAAGCCTGCAAGAAAATGTTGATATCAAGGCTTCGATATCTAAATCGAACTGTACTATAACCGTAACTAAAACAGCGGATTTGCCTGAAAAAGCCGGAGGTTCTGAAACAACAACTAAAGTGAAATACTACAGAGATGATCAAGAAGTTACTGAGGAAAATTTTCCGGTTGAGTACGGGGGAAGCGAAGAATTTTATGTAGTTTTGGAGGATAAATGCAGCAACTCTTCTTTGAAGATGAACGTTTACAAAAAGCAAGATGACGGTACCTTGGTATTTAAAGAGGAACTAACTAAAATTGGGAATGTGTACAAGCTAATCGACGTGCGAGATGATTTAACAATCAAAGTTGAAAATTTGAGTTGGAACCTATATATTTTGAATTTCTCAAAAAGTAATTTTGCTAACTTTGTAAGTGCGGAGAATCAAAATAATATTATAGATGGTACTCAAACCGTGGTTCATGGAGATAGTTATAAATTTAAGGTAAATATGAAGCAAGGGTATGTTCTGGGTACAAAAGCTATCATAAACGCGGTTTCTGATTCAGGAAAGGCTAAAAGCTTATCCACTGATGCGGATGGTAACTATGTTTTGCCGGATGTGCAGGAAGGATATACTATAAGTGTAGAAAATGTCGGTAATGTTTCGTACTCACTGTATTTTGCGCCTGTTGAGGGAGTTGCTTATTACAATGACCAAGGAGCTGCTATTTCAGGAAGGATAAATATAAGTTACGGCGAAAATTTTGAATTCAGTGTTGGTGTTGAGGACGCTTATTCTGACTCATTAGCTGGAATGTACATTTCCCTTAATGATAGCAAAAGCGGTTTGAAGGTTCAAAAACTAGCGTCAGGAAGATATATAATTCAAAATATTACAGAAGACGTTAAAGTGAAAGCTTGTAATGTTGTTAAAAATAAGTATGTTGTAAATCTAAAGAAAGA
>CAKVBG010000082.1 GCA_934725345.1 uncultured Eubacteriales bacterium | reverse complement strand
GTATAGCTCAGCTGGTAGAGTACCGGTCTCCAAAACCGTGGGTCGCGGGTTCGAATCCTCCTGCCCCTGCCATAAAAAAACGAACTTTTGTCTACCAGATAAAAGTTCGTTTTTTCGTCTTTTTGGGCGTTTTTGAGGCAAAATGACGCAAAATCAAGAAAAATCACATAAAAATCGTAGCCAGAGCGGCTGAAAATGCTGCATCGGCTCTAATTTTTTTGCCCACCGAAGCAATAAAACGTTCACCTTTTGTTCGTTTTATGCTTCTGAAAGAAGCGAAAATAAGGTGCGGACAGAGGGATTTGAAACATCAAAATCGTATTTATCAAAAGAATATTCGACGCAAAGTTTGAAATTCATACATAACAGTTGACATCGTGCGCGATACGTGCTATAATACGAGTTGTAGAATTATAGTTCAAATCCAAATACGGTCGGAGGAACGAAAATGGCTGTAAGTTACATGAAATTATGGCATCTATTGCTTAACAAGCGAATGACACGAAGCGATCTTGAAAAGCTCGCCGGTGTATCGCATTATACCATGACGCAGATGGGAAAAGACAAAGACGTCAGCACCGAAGCGTTGCGCAACATATGCTTTGCACTCGATTGTAAGCTTGAAGATATAATGGAATTCATACCCGATGAAAAGAATGATGGCTGATATATGTTAGGTACAATTATAAGTGATATTGCTGGTTCTCGTTTTGAGTTGCATAATCACAAATCAAATGATTTTGAATTATTAACTATGGGGTGTTTTTTCACGGATGACTCTGTTATGTCCATTGACATCTGCGAAACGCCGATGAATAGCACAAGAGATATGAGTGATTTCAGCGCATCCACCGTGGAGCGTTACTTGAAGAAACTGGCCACAGACGGATATATTACTAAATATGGCGCAGACAAGAATACGTTCTATGCGAAGATATAGAACCGAAACTTCACGACGAGATACATTATTGCAGCTAATAAAACAACGATTAATAAGCGCAAAAAGGAGAATAAAAGGAGAATAAAATGAACACGCTGTTAACAATCGCAGAGGCAAGCGCCTTTGCAACCCAGCACATTGACAAGTTGGTAACTGAATCTAACATTTCGTATCTGATTCAATATGGAAGAATTGATAAATTTGAAAACAATGGCGTAACTTATGTCGACCAGAATCAATTAATCGCTTACTATGAATCCTTCAAAGGCAAAAAAGAAATTGAGTGGAAAAACGTATTGGGCGATGACACTAATTGGGAATTGTCCTTCGACGGTTACAAGGAATCCGAAACAACCAAGCATGTTCATCGACTCCATCCGTATAAAGGAAAATATATTCCTCAACTCGTTGAGTACTTTTTGGATGGACATACAGACGCGTTCAAAAAAGAAGTTTACTTCCTACCCGGCGATATTGTGTTAGATCCTTTCTGCGGCAGTGGTACCACATTAGTACAAGCAAGCGAACTGGGAATGCATGCGATAGGTATCGACATATCATCGTTTAATGCACAGATTTCAAACTGTAAAATCGGTGTCTATGATGTCGATTTGCTGAAACTCGAAATTGCTCGAATTACAAAAGTATTAGAGGAATTCGAAGCATCCTTAAATATCGCCGGCTTTGAAGCAGAACTTCTTGAAAAACTGTATGAGTTCAACTCCCAGTATTTTCCTTCCCCTGAATTCAAGAAAAGAATTTACCGAAAAGAAGTGGTCGAAAAGACATACGGCGAAGAAAAAGCCCAGATGTTCCTCTCTACGTTCATTGAATTGGCAGAAAAATATGGTGTATCATTGAAAATTTCAGAAGACTCCTTCTTGGATAAATGGTACTTTGAAACAGCGAGACGCGAAATCCATTTCGTTTACAGATTGATTGAAGAAACTTTGGATGAATCGACAAAACAAATTCTGCAAGTAATACTGTCAAGAACGATGAGATCTTGTCGTGCAACAACGCACTCCGATCTTGCTACGTTGATAGAACCCGTGTATACAACCTATTACTGCACCAAAAACAAAAAGATATGCAAACCATTATTCAGCATCCTGAAATGGTGGAAAACATATTCACAAGATACAGTCAAGAGAATCGTGGAGTATGCAAAGTTGCGCACCGCCACACAACAACGATGCTTCGCGGCCAACTCTGCCACAGTAGATATTTCGGAATGTATCGCATCTATGGGAGGAGCCATATATGACATGTATAGAGCAAGGAAGGTCAAGGGGATTTTCTGCAGTCTTCCCTATGTAGGTCTTATTGATTATCACGAGCAACATGCATATGCATACGAACTTCTCGGCATGGAGAGACATGATGATCAGGAGATTGGCTCTATGCAAAAAGGCAGTACCAAAGCAGCTCGCCAGAAATATGTTGAAGATATTTCCGCGGTTTTGATCAACTGCAAGCAATATCTGGCGGATGATTATGAAGTGTTCATTGTTGCTAATGATAAATTTGGCTTATACCAAGAAATCGCAGAACAAGCAGGAATGGTTATTGTCGAACAGTTCAAACGTCCCGTTCTTAACATAACCGAAAAAGATAAAAATGCATATTCCGAAATCATATTCAGAATGAAGGAGAAAAAATCATGAATGCTATTAAGAAACAAGAGATTGCAAAAGTAATTATTAAGTTGCTGAAGTCACGTTTTGATACCTTCCCTGAGGATGCAACTGCTCCCAGAAATGCGCCATTTCACAAAGCCTTTTTGCAAGCTTTTTCTGAAAAATTTGACGCAGCAGGCACTAACGTAGACGCGATGATTAGCATGAGCTCGTGGATGCATGGGTTGAATACCACTCTTGGACAAGTCTTTTTTGAAAGCGTAGCTCACATACTTTGCGATGGCGATAAGCGCGGTTTCAGCGGAACCAACTTTAGAATATATACCGAGCAAGAACGCGTGATTGCTGAATTGATGACAGATTTGAAGAACGGCACACGTCGTCCGAATGTTGAACAGGAAGACGCAGCTATTGCTGATGCAGCCACAGGAACACTTGTTACTGGAACGAATTTTACAGCAGATTGTTATTATGAAGATGAAGATAGCGTAGTAGCTATCGAGCTCAAATCTGTACGTCCTAATTCTGGAGAAACGCGTGGTGAAAAGCAGAAAATTCTTAAAGCCAAAGCCGCATTAAGAATCATGTACCCTGGCAAAGACGTTAGATATTATTTTGGATTCCCGTTTGATCCTACCGCAACTTCGGATACAGATTATTGCAAAGAACGCTTTATGAATAATATGATTGAATTTCCTAAATTCTGCGCAGCTGATGAAATTTTGATTGCAGAAGAATTATGGTCGTACTTGTCTGGCGAAGAAGGTACGATGCAGGAACTTCTTGATTTAATTCGCAGTATTGCGACGGCAGATTTTATGGAGAAGTTTACATTCATTTCTACACCGTCAAACATGATTAATAACTCGGCACGTTACATTGAAATTGCCGAAGCATGGGGATTGGTAGACGAAGCAACAATCGCGAGCAACATAGACAATCTGAAGATATCCACCAAAGCCGCGGTAAAGAAATCTCTTTATCTCTGCTCGTTTGATTTCTGCGGCAAGTATAATGAACGTAGAGCGACTACACTTATTAAAGGGTAATTTAAGACAAGTAGTTATATGTGATAATAGAGAATAAGGAGAATATCTGATGCGGACGACGAAACGATCGTAAAACAACTGATCGAACAGATCATAGTCAATGATAACGGCATCGAGATACACTTCAAGTGCGGCGCAACCATCAAAAAAGAATACGAAGTAGCATAAGCAACACCCTCGGCAGTGATCAGAACCATTGTCGAGTGCCCTTTGTCGTTCAAGGGTACGATTTTCACATGATAAGCATAAGTGAGATAGCGATATATGCAGACGCCTTTTGTTCGTTTTTACCCTGCCCAGACACCTTTTATTCGCTTTATCGCAAGAAAAAGTCACAGGCGTTGCCTGTGGCTTTTTCTTGGCAGAAAGCAAGAGAAACTAAAGGCACGGCGAAGATGGTTTATAGTTGTGCGATTACAGGAGCGATAAAGATGAAGAAGATGCCGCACGAACGATAGGGCACGGGATTCGTCCGCCGGGCAATCTGATTTCAGATAATCCGGAATACCGTGAACTGCAGCACCGACAATTGCTGAATACCAAAATTTCATTTA
>CAKVBG010000081.1 GCA_934725345.1 uncultured Eubacteriales bacterium | reverse complement strand
ATCAGGACGGAAGCTTTGTAAAAACCGAAAGCGATCCCCGCTATATGCTGAACGGTGAAAAACTCAAGACAACCTATCAGCACGACACCTCCCGCAACCTTCTCCTGAAGCAGACTGCCGTCAACGGTCAGGAATACAACTATTCCTATGATGATACCACCGATGATCTTATGTCGCTGTCCTCTACCGTTGAAAGCAAAGCCAACGAAAACCGATTCTTCTACACGCGCGGCTATCTGACCCGCGTTGCACACAACGGATTCAACTTTGGATTTGCCTTTGACCAGCTTGGGAGAAGTAAAACGGTAACGGTTGGCGATGCCTCGGCTTCTACATCGCTCCTGACGATGAATTACGAAAAAGATGGTGTAAATGACGTAACCGAAACCGTTTTTGCAACCGGTGAAAAGAACTGTGTAACAACCGATATTCTCGGAAATCCCATTCTCAGCACCTACACAGACAAAAACAACAATACAAGAACGGTCAGCAGCGCGACTTATGACGCTGTTGGAAAAATCAAGAAAATTGTTGACAACGAACGCGGAGTATGCTATAATTATACATATGATGCCAAGGGCAATGTCACCCAAATCGTTGAAACCGATACAAGCGGAAATACCCTTGCCACCAACACCTTCGTCTTTGATGCCAATGAGAGACTGACTTCCAAAACCTACAGTGCAGTAGAACAGACCTACCGTCCTGTATACGAAAAGAACGCAAGCGGATCCATTTATCCTGACAACGAAGTGCTTGGGATTACCCTTGACGGCAAGTTTACCGATAAGGTTACCAAGGACGGACTTCGCCGGGCAAGCGGAAAATCCCTGCAGGTTGGCTCGCGTACCCTGTTCAGCGAAAGCTACAGTTACCTGTCTACCCCCAAGGACGGCAAAACGATTGCAACCGAAATCGTTTCGAGCGTTGCAAGTCATGTTTACGGTACAAGCGCAAATTCCTCTACGCTGAGCTATACCTACGACAAGGCAGGCAATCTGGAGACCGTCCGCAACGGTACTTCCCTGCTCTCCAAGTATTACTACGACGGCCTGAATCGCCTCAAGCGAGAGGACAATCACACCGCAGGTAAGACGTACGTCTGGGATTATGACGTCGGCGGCAATATCCTGTTCAAGAAAGAATACGCACTCTGCACCGATGTAAACCTCGGCACGTGTCTGAATACCAAGACCTATACCTACAAGAGCGAAGGCTGGCGCGACCGTCTGGATTCCTTCAACGGTCAGACCTGCACCTACGACCTCATGGGCAACCCGCTCGTGTATCTCGGACACACGCTTGAGTGGACGAAGGTGCGCAGACTTGCCAAGTTCGATAACAACACCTTTGCTTACGGCGCAAACGGAATCCGCTACAAGAAGAACGATACCATTTACACGCTCGACGGCAACAAGATTCTGCGCGAAAGCGACGGCACACGGACACTCACCTATTACCACGGCGGCAGCGGAATCATCGGATTCCACTACAACGGAACCGATTACTACTTCCGCAAGAACCTTCAGGGTGACGTTACCGAAATCTACACAGCCGCCGGACTGAAGGTTGCAAGCTATACATATGATGCATGGGGCAAGGTTCTTTCGGTCAATCATCACACTGCCGATAACATTGGTGACCTTATATTGATGCAAAAAGAAGACGAAGCAACATGGAAGAAGGTGATTTTATGAAAAAAGCGATGGGTGCATTTCTTTTGGCAACTACGATCTTTTTATTCATTGGTTGTTCCGGCAAACCGAAATATGTGCCAGACGGTTATACCGAGTGTAAAGAGTATTATGATGAGTCCGGCTTTCAGGACTACACCGATTTTTGCATTTATAAATACGATTCTGCCGATTCTTTCATAGCGAATAAAGCGTATTCAAAAATCGGCGAACTTGATATTGAAAATGTTAAAGGATACTTTGAACATTTCGAGCGGATCATGAAGCTTGAAAACCGCATGGATGAGTACACTTTTGATATTGCCTCTGTTTCTTTTGGGGATTACGTTCGCATAGAAACAAAAGAAGGAAAACCAATCGGGGAATCCCGGTATGGGAAATATGACGATTATAACGTATATTTCTTTGATACTGATACAAAGACTTTATATTACATTCATACCAACATTTAAATGCGTAAGCACGGATTGATAATAATATGAAAAAGACCCGTGAAAAATGTGCAGAATATTTTTGGATTTGTATTAGCTATTTTACGGAGAAAGTCAACCTACTGCAAAGGATATGAATGATCGTACAAGCGGTGCGCCATATAGCTCATACTGTATATATGGAGAAGATAAAGAAAATGCTGATGTTATGAACAACTATATCATCTGTGATGGTTGTCGGGCCAGAATGCAAGCACAAGCAAGTAGATTTTCTCATAATTAAGAGAGGAGTATTTGAGATGAAAAAATTTTTTGTGCCTTTATTACTTATTATTTTATTGTGTATGAGTGCATGTAACAGTAATACTCAAATAAAGGAAAATAATATTTCAGAAAATAGCATCAAGGGAGATTCTCAATCAGTAAATTTAAACGATGAGTATATTCCCGGAGGGGAAATTCCGTATTTTGGATTATATTCCGTAAAAGAATACGAAGACTATTTAGACAAACTACCTTTAGATTTTGTTTTTTACAACCAAATATCTTATATGGGAGAATTTATAAGCGTTGTTTTCCTAGAGGATGCTCGAGATCTGCATTATAATAATTACTTATATTCTCTAAAATCTGGTGACATTAAATTAATGCTATATGTAAATCAAAAAAATGATGATACTCTAAAACCTAAAAAAATTTTATCTCAACAAACTAACAGCGATCTTCATTATTATCCCAGTAAAGAAAGTGGTTCATATTATAACAATGACATTGAATACAAGTATAAAGAGGGTACTTTGTTTTCAATAGAATGGTCAATTGATAATATGGTTTTTTGTCTCTGTACATCTTCATCCACTTGGTTGGGGGAGTATTCGCCGACTAATGAAATAATGATGGGCTTATTAAAAAAGGAAGGCGGTAAGGAGGCGATATCTCAAATCAAGGAAAAATTGCATGACATTAATAATGATAGGCTAAAAAATAAGCAATAATTTTATACTCCCAAAACATGGGTATGACTTCTGAAAATGATTTTTCGTAGTATAAAGGTAGGGAGCGCAAACATGGCAAGACGATACTGTAAGTACATAAAGCCAATGGGTGTTAGCCCGTCACAAGCTCTGCGACGCACGAGGGTTGCTTTTGCGACCCTCATTTATTTTTGTTGATGAATTGAAGAACCTTTTTGCGCCGGCGCAAGACTTTTTCGGGATTTGTGCTATACTATAAGCAAGTAAAGATTTTATATCTTTCCTACATATAGGAGCCGCGGAGTTTATCTGCGGCTCTTCCCATTTATAAACCGCAATATGCTTTTGGCTTGAATGTCAATGTCAGCACCCCAAGCTGTGGGTTTATTCGGTTTATAGTAAACGCCGGACGGTAGCTCAAAGCATGGCAATTTTACATTTTTATGGTTACGCCGTTCATAGAATTCTGTTTATAGTACTCAACATTGTTGATCAAAAACAGATTCTTCGGATTGACCACCTTCTTCTGCGTCAGCTGCTTCAGCGGCTTGTAAAGTTTCAGCGTCAGACCCAGCAGAAGCGCGAACGCCAGCACCAGGCAAACCGGGAGCAGATGCTTTTTCAGATTCCGAGTCAGCTTCACGGAATCACCTCATTTCACGAGGAAGTCCCCGGCAGTCTTGCCCTCCACCAGTACCGGACGGAAGGTGGCAAAGACCTTTGCGTCCTTCATGACATACACTTCGACATTGTAGCTGTCGGTGCTGTTGGCGGCGGTAAAGGTGCCGTCAAGGTTTGCGTAGATGTACTCGTTCGCCGCACCGGAGGTCGCGTTCATGTTGTGCAGCCGCAGACCGAAGGATTTGTAGCCGACCGAGTTGTTCCCGCAGCTCAGGGTGTAGGTCTTGCCGGATGTCAGCTTGATGCCGGTTGCGACCGTGAACACATCGTCAGCGGTAGCCGTACCAAATGCCTTCACCGTGCCGTTCTTCTCCACCGTGTACTTCACGCCGTACCCGTTGTTGTAGGTGTCGGCGGTCTTGTAGCCGGAAATCTCTCCGTTGATGAGGTTGTCCGGGTTGACCTTCTTCTTGTCGAAAGCGCCGTAAAGG
>CAKVBG010000080.1 GCA_934725345.1 uncultured Eubacteriales bacterium | reverse complement strand
CCAGATTCTCCTCTTAAATCTATTCTTGTTGTTCCTTGCACTACAACACCTCGAGAATTATCATCACCTGATTTTGTGGATTTATAATCTTCAACTAATGACAGACCATATTTATCACTACCGGACGCACACGCATACGGTAATCCGTTTATACAAGCGTAATTACTTCCAGCACTACTTATATTCATTTTTATATGGCAAGCAATGAAAACTAGATTGCCTATTCGATAGTAAATTCCGTACCTATATCCATAAGATACAGTCGGTGACGTTGATCCGGTTGAACCTATAGTGGGCGTCCATGAGCCTTTTTCATAAAAATTAGATGTTCCCGTGCCACCTTTAGATTGTTCCAAAACCCCTGATGTTAGATCGGAGATTGCATGAGTATGTTGTAATAATGAAAAGTTATCAGTACAAGCTTTTTGCGACATAACATCTACGGAGGATTTTCCTGTAGCTTGAACAATATCAGCACCACAAGTTTTTAGAACTCTTGATATTAAAGCATCGCTCATAAAGTCACCTGCCCCCCTATCTAATGCAAATTATCTGTATAGGTATTTCGGTAGTAGGTGAGGAATCATAGCAATAAATCTTCATTTTACCCAAAGATGTAGTGATCCTTGAAACACAAGACCATGCTTCTATTTGAGACTTTGCAGTAGAAATATCATCACTTAAAACTAAATCAATAGTCGGAGTATCTGTTTCTAAAATCCCGTCTAATGTAACTTCTTGAGTGTACTCGTTGTTTTCTCCTTGCACCCATGAAGTACCGATTGTAGCAGTAAACTTTTTAAATTCTGCTTTAGTATTCAATCCGTCAACCAAGGCTTTTGTACTTGCATATGTTTCGCTTGAACTTGCAGTAAAACTGTCTGATTTATTGGATTTTGTTTCATAAGTTTCGCTAATATCAGGAATATCACTTGCTTTTAAATCTTCTCCCGAAGTCACCAAACCTTTTGAATCGTATGTAATTTTACATTTGGTTGCTCCATTGATTGCTGTATTAGATTGTACTGCTCCAACATCTTCATAATTTAAAATAACAGTTCCTGTTTTTCCGTTTACAGATTGCACTAAATCTGTGGGTGTAGCAAGCTCTATCCAATTTTGGCGTTCGGTTGCTGGACTATTTTGTAATATGTAAGTTTTATTTTCGTCCGTGCGAATACAAATATCGCCTTTTTGCACCTCAAGTTTAAGCATCGCTTCTTCGCTATCAACGCAAAATGTATCTGTAATAGCTATCTGTGGGATAATCGAAGTATCAAGTTTACCGCTTGAATTTATGATAGGAACGTTGCCTTCACTTGTTCCTGTATTACACTTTGAAGCTGTTCCTAAACTGTCGATTGCTTCTTTTGTTTTATTATCATAGTCATTTGTTGATAGTCCTTTACCTTCGACCTTATCTACTTTCAAATTTAAATTTGTATCTACATAACCTTTTGTTACGTTTCCTGCTCTAACTATTATTGCCTCGCTCATTTATTTTTCCTCCTAAGTTTTTATTCTGATTTTTAGATCTGTATCTGGTATTCCATTTTTACAATAAACTGTAATATTTCCATTATTTATTGATATACTTGAAATTTTGCTCCAAGCCTTAAGTTCTGCATCGGCAAGATTTAAGTCATCACTCAATTCCACATTTACAATAGCCACATCTTTTTCTTTTATGCCTGTTACAGGAATTATCTGTGTATAGGTGTTATCGGAAATTTTATTCCAAATTTTCTCGATGCGGATCAGATAAGTTTTATTTACATTGATTAATTTTTCTCTTAGTTCATCTGTAAAATCATTACTTGATAAATCTTTACCCTCAACTTTATCTGCTTTTTTGTCCAGTTCCGATATCAAATCTTTTTGACTTGAAATTTTACCTTGTATATCACCCCAATTCGTTCTTGATGAACCCGAAACAAATCCACCATAAATATTGCAATCTCCGGACATTAGAACCACCTCTATTCCTAGCTAGTAAACATAGGTTATTGTAACAATAGTGTCTTGACTAAATATAAGTTCCGTTATATCAACCATTCCATAGCTAATTTCAAAATCGTTTGACGGCATTAAAAAATCAGCTCCATTGAGCTGAAATATTGTTCCCGGTGGTGCTACAATAGCTATCTTTTTAACTATTAACGCAGATGTTTTCAAGAACGAATCGGTATGTTTTTTCAGTTCGTTTTCTCTGAAAATCGGAATTAGATTAACGCCTGCTTTAGCTGTACCAGAGAAGCTTCCAATTGTACATTTAGGCAATTATATCACCACCTTTCAAACTCGACCTCGTTCCCAACTTGAATTGGCATTAACATATGAAATTGTTGGCTCCCATGAACCATTTATTTTTACATAAGGAATAGTTTTTTTCCATGAACCATTGATGTTTACTTTAGCCGTACCGCCAATCGTCATAGTTTTCCAAAGAGAAGTACCACCAATATGTGTACCGCCTGAAAATGTTGCAAGATAATATTTAACATTTACAGTTTGCCCTAGGGAATAATTTCCTAGCTGACTATAAGCATTTAAAATTTCACTATCTGAAATTGTAACTGTAGATCCACTCGTATAATTTGTTCTTGTCACCCAAGTGTTTCCGTCATTGATTAAATCAATATACAGGTTATGTGTATATGAAGATTTAAAAGGTGTAAACCATGCAGAAGTTGTACCTTCCAAAGTAAATCCAAATCCCCATACTTTCACAAGTCTGTCGGGTATAGTATCAGTTTTCTTTTCTTTGATTTCAGGTTCAGTATAATCTTCACTAAATAGATAATCATCGAAAGTTTTGTTCATGTATGGCATTAAATTTATCTTAGAAAGATAAGAGTTCATGCGGTTTGTGAACATTTTAGTATTTGCAGAATGTTCAAAAAGAGCATCACAAAAATAAATGTTTAGTAGCATACAAACACGTTTTATTGCGTTGTATTCATCACCGCTAAATTTTTTAAGATAACTATTGTAAATGCTAGAAATGCAATCTCTACAAATCGTCATAAGACCATCATTTGCCTTGTAAATCGAACACAAAGAGGGGGTAAATTTTCTATCTTTGCTTCTATACGATTTCCCACACATTGAACATGTGTATCGTTTTTCTGAAGTTATTTTTTTATGTTTCATACATTTAAGTTTTTCACAGCGGATTTAAGCCTAGAACAAGGTTTTATATATACTCTTTTTCCACCTTTTATTGTCATAAGCTCTAAATTTTGGGGATTGGTTCCGATTTTATCTTTGACGTCTTTTACTCCAATCTCACAGAAACCATGAAAATTTATAGTTTCGCCCGATTTTACAAGTTCAACGATTAAATCTTCTAGGCCATTCATAAATTTTTCTGTTTGATAAATTTTAGTATGTGTTTTTTCCGCGTATTTTCTTATGAATTCATGTTTATTCATAATTCCTCCTTAAAAGTAAAAAAGAACCCTTAAAAAGAGTTCTTGAATATTTTTCTACAATATCATTTTATTACTTAAAAAGTAACATTCCATAACGACTTTAATTATTTTTTAAATAGCGATACAATCTCATTTTTAAGTTATACGGATTGTTATTTCCACCAACACTAAACGCAGTTTTTTGCCAATTAAAGCCATGTATGTATCGGTAAGTCATAATCTGACGAACTAACGGATCATCTACACTTTGTATGTACTCTGTAAGTCTGTTAAGTTCAAAGAAGCATTTTTTCAAATTTAAATCAATTAAACATTTTAAGTCTGCAATTTGAGGTGCATATTTACCAACTTTATTAGATATTTCTTTGCCATGGGGCATACCTGTTATTGTTGCGGTGCAAGATTTTGCAATGGTTTCCAATTCATAAAGCCGTTTTCTCTGCATTTCAATTTCTTTTTTCAAATAATATAATCTCGACAATTCTTTGTTAGTCAATAATTTCATCTCCGATATATATAAATTTGTATTCGTGAATTTTTACATATAAAATGTTGATTTACTAAATCTAATTATACTATTTTCACAAACAACAATCAACGTAATTTATTGTCGTAAAAAGTAATTTTTATTTTCAATTTAAATATTTTTTGCCATATTGGAAATACAAAAAATCACTGATATAATCTTATTAATAAAATGTATTTTGGAGGTGAGAAAAATGGACGAAATAAGTGGAGTAGTGGAAAGAATAACGTATCAAAACGAAGAAAGTGGATATGGAGTAATAAAAGTAAGGGTAAAAGGATTTTC
>CAKVBG010000079.1 GCA_934725345.1 uncultured Eubacteriales bacterium | reverse complement strand
AACTACTCCTTGATTTTACCTCCACGAAGGCAATATAGTCCTCGTTTTCGGCAATGATATCTATTTCACCATATCTGCTATGATAATTCGTTTGAATAATCGAATATCCCTTTTGCTTTAAATACTCACAAGTATACTTCTCTCCACTTTCTCCCTTGAAAATATTCTTACTCATCTTTCAAGATATTTTTCAGAAACGTTTTTCTATGTATTTCACAAGGACCATATTTTTTTAAAGACTCAATATGAGCTTTAGTACCATAGCCTTTATGCCTTTCAAAACCATATGACGAATATTTTTCAGCCTGCTCAATCATAAATTTATCTCGGCTAACTTTAGCTAAAATGGAAGCACAAGCTATACTGTGAGAAAGAGCGTCGCCTTTAACAATAGATACTGAGTCTACATCCCATTTTGGAAGCGAGTTGCCGTCTACTAAAACTATATCAGGTTTTTGTTTGAGTGAGTCCACAGCATTTTTCATTGCAAGATGAGTCGCGTTTAAAATATTTATTTCATCTATTTTCTCCGAGCAAACCAGTGAAACTGAGTAGTCAATGCACTTTTCAATGATTATCTGATAAAGAGTCTCGCGTTTCTTTGGAGTTAATTTTTTAGAGTCATTTACACCTTCTATCATGAGCCCACTTGGCATAATCACCGCAGCAGCACAAACCGGACCTGCCAATGGACCTCGTCCTGCTTCATCTACACCACAAATTAATTTTCTACCTTGTAGTTCATATTTTTTTTCATAAGATAACCAATCCATAATTACATCCTTTGCTTTAATTATTTACACTTCCGGCCGCTCCAAAACTATCTTTCCAAGCTTTCCATTTCTGAACTCTTCTAGAATCATTTTAGAAGTTTTAAAGGTGTCAACATCTCCGCCTGAAACTAAAAATCCTCTTTTTTTACCGATAGAATTTAAAATTTCATAGGCTGTTCCCTGGGATTCTTCCGGGGTCAATTTGTATCTTTGAGTAAGAATATTTTCGTCTTTGACTTTATCTATGAAAAAGTACGCCAAATCTTCTAAATCTAAAATGCTGTTCTTTATAGCCCCCGTTATTGCCAGATTACAAGCTATCTCCTGATTATCTAAATTCGGCCACAAAACACCCGGTGTGTCCAGAAGTTCCATTTCACTGCCCAACGAAAACCATTGATTTCTTTTGGTCACTCCGGGTTTATTTTCAACTTTAGCTTTCGCGTTTTTACACAAATGATTTATAAACGAAGATTTTCCTACGTTTGGGATACCTAAAACCATTGCTCTTATCTTACGCCCCAGTATCCCCTTTCGTTTCCAAGAATCTAGTTTTTCTTTCATAACTTCTTTTGCAGTTGTCATGAATCGATTTCTACTCGAAGCATCCTTAGAACTATAAAGCACGCAAACCATGTTTTGCTTAGAGTAAAAGTTCTTCCAAAGATTTAATAAGTGGTCTGGTGCAAGGTCAGTTTTGTTTAAAACTAAAATTTTTGGTTTCCCATTTGTTAGGGAGGCTATTTCTAAATTTCTGCTTGAAATTGGAATTCTGGCATCTATAATCTCTACTACTAAATCCACAAGTTTTAAACTTTCTGTTATTTCGCGTTTGGTTTTTGCCATATGACCAGGAAACCAGTTAATTTTATTAGAGTTATTCATTTTTTTCACCTTTGTTATTTTTATTTCTATTTTATTAAACAGTCCCAAATCTCTCGAAAGGAAATATTATCAGACTTGCCTTGCCGACTATATATCCATATGGGATAAGTCCTACTTCTTCAAATCTACTATCCGTGGAATTATTACGATTATCTCCCATCACGAAACAGTATCCTTCAGGGATAACTTCCGGAATTTCAGAATCTCCACGCAACCACATACGTTCTTTTATGTAATTCTCGTTTAGTTGCTTTCCGTCTACTTTTACCTCTCCATTTGTAAAGTTAATTTCCAGTTTTTGTCCACCTAGAGCAATTATTCGCTTTATTATAGGACAGTCTAGTTTTTTCCCCTTTTTTATGACTACAACATCACCATTTTTGGGAGTATATTTCCATTTTGAAATAATTACTTTATCGTTGTCGTGAAGGGTGTTTAGCATAGATTCGCCGCTTATATTGACAGTCCTGAATACGAAATTCATTAAAAACACAACAACTATTATAGCTTGTATTCCGGCTTCCAACCACTCAAAACAAAATGTTTTAAACCAAGATACTTCAGGCTTTGAATCTATCTGCTTTCCGCTTTGATTACCACTCATATAAAAACTCAATCCTCTTTACAAATCATTTACACCTCACCTATTTATACTTTCCCAACTTAAAAATAATTAAGTAAAAATTTAAAGAGGTATAACTACCTTACTATTTTATAGCGTAGTTATACTCATTATTCGCCTTGAACTCTAAGCCAAAGCAGCTATTCTATAACTTTAATTCTGTTAAACGGATAAATCACGAATTTAGCTTTCCCCACAATATTTTCATTTGGAATCAAACCTATTACCTTATTGCGGCTATCGCTTGAGTTATTACGATTATCACCCATTACGAAACAATGTCCTTCTGGAATGACTTCGGGAATTTCAGCGTCCCCTTCTAGCCACATACGCTCCTTTATATAAGTTTCATTCAATTTTTGACCATTAACAAAAACTTTTCCCGTATCAAAGTTTATTTTTAAAGTTTGGCCTTCCGTTGCAATGACTCTCTTAATTAAAGGTTTGTTGTACTCCTCACCGTGTTTTATAACTACAACATCGCCGTTTTTAGGAACGTATTTCCATCTGATAACCGCTACTTTATCACCATTGAAAAGAGTGTTCATCATAGATTTTCCGTCAACTGTAAACATTCTGAACAAAAACGTCATCAGCAAAACAACTAGAATAACTGCTTGTACAACCGTTTCACTCCAATCGAAACAAATGGATGAGAATTTACTTGCCGGATTGCTTACATTTCTTTGAATGGTGTCGCTTGAATAATTATCGTATTGTTTATCCATATTATTTCTACTCCATTCCATATAAATTATGAAAAATATCCAATCGATTTAGAAAAAACAAGGGGAAATAATTCCCCATAAAGTTTTTAGAATATTTTCTCCTTAACTTTTGCAGCTTTTCCTACTCTATCTCTTAAGTAGTAAAGTTTAGATCTTCTTACAAGACCGCGTCTTACAACCTTAACGTCTTTAACGCTGGGAGAATGAACGGGGAAAATTCTTTCTACGCCGCAGCCATAAGAAATTTTTCTAACTGTAAAAGTCTGAGAAACACCTTGGTTTTTCTTAGCAATAACTGTGCCTTCGAAAACCTGAATTCTTTCTCTCTCTCCCTCTTTTATTTTAACTTCAACCTTAACGGTATCTCCAACGTTAAACTCTGGGAGTTTTTCTTTTAGTGATGATTCAGATACTTTTGATAAAAAATCCATAACTTCCTCCAATTAATTCAAACATTCTTGCCTTATGTAAATCCCCCTGGCAGAGGAATGTTCATAATTTTGCAATACTTAAGCATTTCATACTTCAAGTAGCATGACTTTAAGTTTATCATAGTTCGTTTCGCTTTGCAACTGTAAATTTTAAAACTTTAGATATCCTTGAGAATATTTTTAAGATATTCCTTAAAATCCGCAGAGAGTTCAGGATGTCTGAGAGCAGTTTCTACAATTGCAGTAAGTATACCTAACTTATTTCCTATATCATATCGGATACCTTCAAAATCAACTACTATCATGCCTTCTTTTTGGGCCAAAACCTTCATAGCATCTGTTAGTTGAATTTCCCCTCCCACACCTGGAGAGGTATCTTTCAAAATTTCAAATATGGATGCAGGCAAAACGCATCTCCCTAAAATTGAATACCTAGACATCACTTGATTAGGTGCAGGTTTTTCTATCATATCACGGCACATGAATAAATTATCCCTAATATTTTCAACTTTTAAAGAGCCGTATTTACTCATTTCTTCTAGGGGCATTTGGTGAGCTCCCAAAACTCCCAAACCAAACTCTTCGTAAGCATCCACTAGCTGTTTGCAAACAGGAACTTTTTTGCTGTAAATTACATCGTCTGGATAAAGCACTGCAAACGGCTCATCACCCACGAAACTTTCTGCACACAGTATTGCATGGCCAAGTCCTTGAGGATTTTTCTGCCTGGTAAAATATATATTTGCCATACCTGAAGTTAGCCTAACGTCTTTTAGCATTTGCTCTTTACCGCTTTTTTCAAGTGCAGCTTCAAGCTCTGGCGCTACGTCAAAATGATTTTGAATGA
>CAKVBG010000078.1 GCA_934725345.1 uncultured Eubacteriales bacterium | reverse complement strand
GTTTTAAAGAGAGCTTATCTTCGTAGCCGTTTTTAGGTCTACCAAGATGAGAACACAAAATAACTTTAGCATCGTGGTCGATGAGATACTTTATGCTTTTAAGAGATTCATCAATTCTTCTGGTATCAGTAATATTTCCTTTGTCATCAAAAGGCACGTTAAAATCGCAGCGTAGAAACACCCTTTTGTTTTTTACGTCCATGTCTCTTATTGTGAGCTTATTTAAATAATTCATAAGAACATCCTTTCATTTATTAAATTTGGGAATCGTATCTCCTGATTGTATAACAATTAATAAAATGGTTCAAGTCCTAAATTTAAAACTGAACCATTTTGAAAATTATAAGAAACTATTCTTCCTCAACGGACAAGTTCTTGAGCTTTTCCAAGCATGCCCCACAAATGGTTTTGTTGTTAAAAACAATAACGTTTGTTGAATCAGAGCAAAACGTGCACTGAGGCTCGTACTTTCTGAGGATAACGTTTTCTCCCTCAGTAAAAATTTCCAAAGAATCCCTAGGAGCAATATCCAAAAGTTTGCGAAGCTCCATAGGTAAAACTATTCTTCCTAATTCATCAACTTTCCGTACAATTCCGGTGGATTTCAAAATCTTACTCGTCCTTTACAATTTAATTATTTAGGCTACTATATTTAATTTTTTGCACAAAAAAATTCTAGTCTTGCAACCTATGGGATTATTCTACTATTTTCGACGTTTTTTGTCAATATATGTCTTTTTTATAATATTTTGACTTATTTTATTCAAATTAGAAAATTTTGTAATACTATTTGGGTTTTACAACTACTTATTAAAATAATGGAAGGTGAATAATTTTATGCTGAATTATATTTGGGCTGCATTTTTGGTGATAAGTGTAATTTGCGGATTTGTAACTGGCAAAACACAAGAATTATCTTCAGCTGTAATGACAAGCGCTTCAGATGCAATTTCTTTGGTAATTTCTATCACTGGCATGATGGCCCTGTGGACCGGTTTGATGAAAGTAGCTGAAAAATCCGGTCTGACTACAAAATTAGCTAGGTTGTTTTCCTTTGTGATAAAATTTCTGTTTCCCAATTTGCCTCCAGATGGTCCAGCCGCCAGAGCGATTTGCATGAACATAACTGCTAATTTGTTAGGACTTGGAAATGCAGCAACTCCCTTAGGAATAAACGCAATGCATGAAATGCAAAAATTAAATAGTAATAAATCGCGCGCAAGTAACAGCATGGTAATGTTTGTGGTCATTAATACGGCTTCTCTTCAATTAGTGCCAACTTTACTTTGCACCCTCAGACAAAAACACGGCTGCGCGAATCCTCTAGACATTCTTCCTTGCTTGTGGATTTCCTCTCTAGCAGCGCTAATATCTGGAATTGCATTTACTAAACTTTTAGAAGGTAAAAATGATGAATGAAATTGGTTTTTACATAGTTCCTTCAGTAATACTAATAATAATAGTTTTTGGACTTTTAAAAAATATTAAAGCTTTTGACGTCTTCCTGGAAGGAGCCAAAGAAGGCCTGAATTCTACTATCTCTCTTGCTCCTTCACTCGTAGGATTGATAGTTGCTGTAAGTATGCTAAAAAGCTCGGGTGCTCTGGATATGCTATCTCACGCCATAGGACCACTCTCTGAAATTGTTGGCATTCCAAAGGAAGTAGTACCACTATGCTTATTGAGACCCGTTTCTGGCAGCGGTTCGCTTGCACTGGTAGATAACATATTCAAAAACTACGGTTCAGATAGTTTCATTGGAAAGTTGGCTTCTATAATTTGCGGTTCAACAGAAACTACTTTTTATACTTTAACAGTCTATTTTGGAGCGGTGGGAATAAAGAACTCCAGACATGCTCTGGCTGCAGCCCTAATGGCAGATGTGACCGCGATTATAATTTCTACTTTGACACTTAATTATTTAAGCAACTGATAATTTTATTTTAAATTTAAATTTTGGTAATTCAAGTTTTTAACTTGACAAACTTGCCAAAATAGTGTTAAATATAATAGTAGGTCAAATTGATTCTAGAAAAAAGAAGTAAAGATGTGAATGTTATGAAAGTAAATCTAAAAGAGCTTTATGAATATTGCAAATCTCAAGGATACAACTACTCTGAGGCTCAGTTTTGTCAGGATTTAAAAGAAATAGCTGTTGAAGAATTAAATGATAATCATCTATGTAGGGTTACAGGAGGAGCTAAAATGAACAAGAAATTTTATGCAGGAGTTTGTGCAGCTTTAAGCCTCACAGGAAGTGCTAGTCTATCAAATGTCAAGGGCGTACATTTTACAAGCAACTATTCAGAACTACCAGATTTTTCTAAAATTTATGCTGTGAGTACAAAGAAAAACTCAAGCAAACATTCTCTCAAAAAAATTCTAGCTGCAGCAGTTGGTGGAGGGCTTATTACTCTAGCAGTAGGTGGGCCGATAATAGCTTATGCGGCTAAGAGTGAAGGGAAACCCAGTAATCCTGATTCGCAACAACTCAACAACTGGGAAGATCTATCTTTAGATGATATTAAACCTTACGCCACTAAAATTTTTGAAGATTACTGTAGAATACTTTGCAACCTCATCACTAATAAATATATTGAATCCTACTCTATAGCTACGGATATAAAAGTGAGTTTTATCAAAAATATGCGTGACACTTACAGTGAAGTTTCTATAAATGCAGAAGAAAAAGAAATGTTAATGGGATTTATATGTGCAAATCCCAGTTGGAGAAGTTTCATTGCTTTCGTGGACTCTATAACTCAGAATTACTATAATGGTACTATGCTTATGAAAGAATTAAATGAGCAAATAAATAAATGTGTGGTACTACGTCCTATTCATGGTTTGGAATTTACTACTGGCACTTCTTCAAAAATAGATGGAAAGTTTGTTTCTCCAGGGGCTGCTAGCCTGCAAGCACGATTTAACAGGGCTAAAGACCGACTTATGAGGTCAGGGAATGAATGGTCACCTGAGGATA
Source organism: uncultured Eubacteriales bacterium (assembly GCA_934725345.1). Classification (GTDB taxonomy): domain Bacteria; phylum Bacillota; class Clostridia; order Oscillospirales; family Acutalibacteraceae; genus UMGS1491. Next base: position 1,311 of record CAKVBG010000078.1, on the reverse strand, counting down.
TATTATCTCTAATGTTTGATAAAAAGCCAGGTGAGCTTCCTACCATTGCAGAAATAATGGTATATATGCCGGGAGTGCTAACAAATATAAATCCTTGGGAATTTTTAATTGAAGTTGTAAAATCAGCTAAACCAACTTCTCTTTCATAAAAAGTAAAAGTTTACGTTGTTGACAGTTAGATTTTTATATGATATAGTGTATAACATATTTTGAAACCTAAAAAGATTTCGAGATATAATTGGTTGTATTAGTGTTTTTAGAATAATATTAAAATAATGGGAGGTACGCTATGTCAGAAATAAGGGAATATTTAAATGAAACAACAGAGGAAGATTTGGAATTCGTAACTGGAGGAGCTAAGGTAGACTCCAGCGCTATGGGTAAATATAAACAGACTTGTGGTTCTCACGCGTGCGATTGCGGAAAGTACGAACCTGCAATATCGATGAGTACTATAAATATTTGCGATAACTGTAAGTGGGCGCGTGCCTTAGGAGAGGATACTAGAATAACTTACTGTACAAAACAAGAATTAAACTGACAAATTCCCGCTCGAGAAAGTCGAGCGGGTTGTTTAATATATAAATTATTATTTTTATAACGGTAATCCCGTTATTTATTTTTTCTATGGTTCAAAATCCAACTTTTCTGGCATACACCAAAATCCACATCTAATACTTTATCTTTAGTCAAAATGCACTCAGGCACAAACCCCTGATCCAAATTCCCACCACTTACAGGGGCGGTTTCCATATTGTCAAGCTTTTTTATTTTGATTTTTTTTTCAAGCTCATCTGCTAAAACTTCAGCAAATTCGTCTAAGTTTCCGTCTTCTAATTTAATACCTTTCTTTGCTAGAGCCCTTTTAACTTCTCTTCCGGTTTCCAGATTCAAAAGCTCATTAACAAACTCCACATCCGAAAGAATTTCTTTAAGTTCATTTTTGTCCATAATCTAGGGAGTACTACTCAATCAAAAATTTTACTCCCCTTCCCCCTTTCATTTCAAATTGTCACGATATATATTTTATATAATAAAAATAAATTTGTCAACATTTTTATTTTATTATTATATTTTTTAACTATATTACATTTTCTGAACCTGTGTCCTTAGCTTCGGGTTCATATACTTACAAAAATAAACATATAAATTTTTAAGCCTATTTCGAGCCTTTGACTCGTGTTGGCTTTGAATCTGATGCATTGAGCGAGGTGACAAATCTTATGGCAGATTCCATCAATCCAGAAATGATAAAAGAGGTTGAGAAAAAAACTGGAATAAGTAGCGAAAAATTAAAACGAGCAGCTAGCA
>CAKVBG010000077.1 GCA_934725345.1 uncultured Eubacteriales bacterium | reverse complement strand
GTTGTATGTTTTTTACTTAAATTAGTCAATTTTAAAATAAATTTAATTACAATTAGCAATGATTATTGTAAGATTAAAGCGTGCATGATATAATAAGGCAAAGCGAATTTAAATGGAGGAAGTTTTAGAATGTGCGGAATTTGTGGTTTTACTGGTGAAGTCTTGAACAAATCAAAAGTTATCGAAAATATGGCAGAGTTGATAACCCATCGAGGCCCGGACGATTCAGGTTATTTTGTTGACAAAGATATCGCGATGGGATTCAGACGTCTTAGCATAATAGACGTAGAAAGCGGAAAACAACCGATATACAATGAAACCAATACAATGGTTTTAACTTTTAATGGAGAAATTTATAACTACAAAGAACTTAGAGAAGAATTGCTAAATTTAGGTCATGAATTTTATACTCAAACCGATTCAGAAGTTTTAGTCCATGGATTTGAAGAATGGGGAAAAGATGTTGTAAAGAAACTAAGAGGAATGTTTGCGTTTGCGGTTTGGGATAGAAAAAATAAATCATTGTTTTTAGCCAGGGACCCCTTTGGAATAAAACCGCTTCACTGGATGAAAATAGGCAACAATTTCTTATATGCTTCGGAAATAAAAAGTTTTATGGTTTTTCCGGGGTTTGAAAAGAAGTTAAATCTTAGAGCGCTTGACAATTATCTTTCATTTCAGTATGTTCTACCACCTGAGACTTTCTTCGAGGGAGTTTACTGCTTAATGCCTGGCCATACACTTACCCTCGACGAAACAGGAATTAAAATTGAGAGGTATTTTGAGGCTCGATTTGATATTAATGAAAATATCGATCCAAAAGAAGCCGTTAATGAAATAGAGAATGTTTTCCGCGATTCAGTGGAAGCACATAGGATAAGTGACGTTGAAGTGGGTTGTTTTCTTTCAAGCGGAATAGATTCGAGCTATGTTGCATCATATTTCAAAGGACAAAAAGCATTTACAGTAGGCTTTGATTTTGGAGAAAAGTATAGTGAAGTATCCTGGGCGAAAGATTTATCAAAAAAGATAAATATAAATCATTATCATAAAATAATATCTTCCGAAGAATTTTGGTCGGCCATAAAAAGAGTCCAGTACGTTATGGACCAACCTCTTGCGGACCCTTCATGTATAGCTTTATATTTTGTATCAAAGTTGGCAAGCGAACATGTAAAAGTTGTGCTTTCGGGTGAAGGTGCGGACGAGCTGTTTGGTGGTTATACCATATATAACGAACCCAATTCTCTTAAACTGTACAAGCGGATATTCCCTCAAAAGATACGTAGTATGCTTGCAAACTTTGTGAAGAAACTTCCATTCAAGTTCAAAGGAAAAAGTTTTATTATTCGTGCCGAGCACGATGCTTCTGGTAAGTATATAGGGAATGCGTTTATGTTTTCAAAAGAAGAAAAGGAAAAGTTGCTTAAAGATCCTTCAATTCCGAGCGATCCTGTTGAAAAATGCAAGGGGTTATATGAAAAAGCAAAGGACTACGATGAAATTACGCAGATGCAGTGTGTGGATATAAACACATGGTTAATTGGTGATATCCTGCTCAAAGCGGATAGAATGAGTATGGCTAATTCACTTGAACTTAGAGTACCTTTCCTTGACAGAGAAGTTTATAAAGTAGCTTCCAAACTTCCTACGTACTTGAGAGTAAATAAAGAAAATACCAAATATGCTCTTCGCCAAGCTGCAATGCGTCGATTACCTGAACGCACTGCTCAAAAACGAAAATTAGGATTCCCTGTACCGACTAGAGTGTGGCTTCGTGATCAAAAGTACTATGAAATTGTAAAAAAAGCTTTTCTCTCTAAAACCGCTGAACTATTTTTCAATACTGAAGAATTGGTTTCTATTCTTAATGAACACTATTCAGGGAAAGCCGATACAAGCCGTAAAGTTTGGACTATTTATATTTTTATTGTTTGGTATGATATCTATTTTGGAGATTAAAATTTCTATGCATAAAAGGATGAAACAATGGACTACAACTTAAATCTTGGCGAATGGAGCGGCGTTTTTGCAGTACCAAATAGCGTGGTTGATAAGCAAATTTCAAAGCTAAGCGCGGAGCAGTTAAAAGTGCTTTTATGGGTGCTGAGGAATGCAGGAGGGAAAATTCAAAGAGAAAAAGCTTGCTTGGAGCTTGAGATATCCGGGAAGCAGTTTGATGAAATTTTTGAATACTGGCATAGCAGAGGAATTTTTTCATGCAAGGTTTCTGTTCCAGAGGAAAAAGCTGTCTTTGAAAAACCTTTTGAAAGCAAAAGCCCGGCAGAAAGTTTAAACAAAGTTTATTTCCGTCGTCTGGCGGATAGTAGTTATATTGCTTCGCGTATAAGAGAGTCAACAGAAATAAGTTTCTTAATGAATGAAGCTCAAAATGTGCTTGGCAGACCTATCTCAAGTTCGGACTGTACGGTTTTGCTGATGCTTCATGATGGTGAAGGTTTGCCGGTGGATGTCATTTTGATGCTTATACAGTATGCGGTGAGTGTGGGAAAATCGGGGCTTAAGTACATACAAGCCTTGGGAAGAAATTGGGCATCTTCTGGAATAGATAGTGTAGAAAAAGCAGAGCTGAAAATTCAATCTTTGAATCACTTTACTGCTCTTTGGAAAAAGTTTCAGAATCTGATAGGACTTGAGAAACGCTCTCCAACTTCTTATGAAGAAGAAATAGTGATTAAGTGGTATGATGAATGGAAACTTACAGATGAATTAATAAAGTACGCTTACGAAATATGTGTAGACTCAAAAGGTAAGTATGCTATTAGATATATGGATGGAATAATAAAAAAATGGTACGCTCAGAAAATATACACTCTCGATCAAGCTAAGCAGGTTCAAAATTTACATAAAAGCAAAAGAGCTCAAGTTAAAGAAACTTCCTATGATATGCAGTGGTATGAAACATATGATATTTTTAGCGCAAAATAAACACTTGGAGCGAGAATTTTATGAGTTATAGTAGAAAAGCTTACGATAGAGCAGCGGAAAAACTGTATGCTGCGAGAACGCATGCTATCGAAGAGCTTGAAAAGAAAAAAAGTTTTTTTTATAAAAGATTTCCAAGAGCAGCTGAAATAGAAAAGGAACTAGGCTCTTGCGCCATACGTGCTGCTAGGATTGTTATGCGTGGAAGTGATGTTAAACAAATTCTTGTAGCCCTTAAAAACAAAAATTTTAAGCTTAAACAGGAGTTATCTTCGCTATTAAAAAGTGTAGGTTTGCCGGAGGACTACTTAGAACTAAAATACAACTGCAAAGACTGCAAAGACCAGGGCTTAATTAATGGTAAAATGTGTAAGTGTATGAAAAGTTTATTAAAAGCAGAGTCGTATAGGCAACTAAATGATATGGCGCCTCTAAAAAGTTGTTGTTTTAGAAATTTTTCTTTAGAGTATTACCCTGAGTATCCAAAAAATGCTAATGGAATTTCACCAAGAGATAGAATGGGCGAGATTCTGAACTATTGCAAAAATTACGCTAGAGATTTTAGCTTGGAATCTCCTGGATTGCTTTTCATTGGAAATCCGGGTTTGGGTAAAACGCATTTATCTCTTGCGGTAGCTCGTGAAGTTATAGACAAAGGATACAGTGTGATTTATAGTACTATTCAAAATATAATTTCTAAAATGGAAAAAGATAAGTTTCAAGCCTACGGTGAAAATTTTCAGTCTGAAGGGCAGCATTTTTTAGAGTGCGATTTACTAATAATGGATGATTTGGGTACTGAATTCCCCACGGCGTTTTCTGCTTCTGCAATATACGGGATTATAAATTCTAGGATTATGTCCAAGCGTCCCACCATAATCAGCACGAACTTATCACCCAAGGAATTACAGGCTAATTATAGTGATAGAATGATATCTAGAATTTTCGGAAGTAATTTAAAAATAGAATTTATGGGTGTGGATATCAGGCAAAAAATAATGTCTAAGCGGTTGTCTGTGAATTCAAAAATTAAGCAAAAAAACCTAAATCATACAAGTTAAACAAAAAAATCGTCTTAAAGGGCAATTTAATCATGAGGGATTTTTTTGAAAATTGCGAATAAAACCCTTGACATATAATTCTCTTGATGGTATTATCTAGTCATCGGTTGAGAGATAGCCGTGTGGAAGTTTGAAAATGTTGGACTTCTAGGGAGCATAGCTCAGTTGGTTAGAGCACTTGCCTTACAAGCAAGGGGTCACAGGTTCGAGTCCTGTTGCTCCCACCATGAAGTAATTTATTTGGCCCGGTAGTTCAGTTGGTTAGAACGCTAGCCTGTCACGCTAGAGGTCGACGGTTCGAGCCCGTTCCGGGT
>CAKVBG010000076.1 GCA_934725345.1 uncultured Eubacteriales bacterium | reverse complement strand
CACCTGAGGCAGCGGGTGTAAGTGTTGTGATGACTGGAGGACGGAGTTTAGGAGACCAGGACGTTCGTAATGCTATAAATGAAGATCCAACTAGAGCTGCAGGGGCAGCAGGGCAATTTGCTGATTGTGCAGCCACAGCCGCATTGGCTATTTCTGGCGCAATTGGGCTTGTAGTTAGTACCACTACCGGAGTTGTTGGATGGGTTATTGGCAGAAAATCCGGAAAAGCTAAAGCGGAAAAAGAAATGACTAAAAGTATAGTTCTTAGTAGTTTGTGCACTTCTAGAAGAGTGTAGTTGACGGTTTATTATACATAAAAAACAACAAAAGAGAGGATTTTTAAGTGAATAATGAAATTTTTAGATTGAAAGACATTGAGTTGGAGAAAGTATCGGGTGGAGATAAAACTTTAGAAGAGAGAGCTGATGAGCTAGTTCCACTTCATTGTCTTACAAGCACACTGGCAGGTGTTCCCGGAGTAGGACCCATGTTAATGGGTGCAGCGTTAAGTGATATTTGTAGGGACGACCCAGAAAACCAACAACTTATTATTAAAGCATTTGAAAAATCGATTTTTCCATCTACATTGCTTATGGCAGCTTCGAGCACCGCTATTGTTTCAGCTGTGGGATTTGTTGCAGCAAAAATAGGATACGGTCGTGGTAGAAAAGCAGAACAAAAGAAAATTGTAAAGCGCCAGCTCAGTCATCTTGCTATGGCAAGATAATCACTAATGGTTTTACGCCTGTTTGCCACAGGCGTATTTTTATTTCCAGTCAAAAAACAAAAAAGCCAGGTCATATTACTGGCTTTTCATTCATCTCATAAACTAGAAATTAGTTTCTGGATTCTTCTCTCATTTTTGCAAAGCATTCACTGCAGTAAACAGGACGATCTTCACGAGGTCTGAAAGGAACTCTTGCTTCGCCTCCGCAAGAAGCACATTCAGCTACAAACATTTCACGATCTTGACCTTGTCTGCTTGCATTTTTGCGAGCATCACGACAAGATTTACATCTTTGTGGTTCGTTTGTGAAACCTTTCTCAGCATAGAATTCTTGTTCACCTTGAGTAAACGTAAATTCGTTTCCGCACTCTTTGCAGACTAAAGTTTTGTCTTCATACATAAGACATACCTCACTTTAAAATAAAAATTTGCCCCAGGACGGATTCGCACCGACACCTCTGAATATGACAACGCTCTACTATACTAAGCTACTTGGGCACGGATTCCACTACTATCTGATAAGATTATATAACAAGCTAAAAATTAAGTCAATGATTTTTATTTGAAATTGTTTAATACTAATAATCTACGCACCTATTTATGTATTATAAGCTTGTACATTTAAACAATATATATTAGACGAAAAGCAATTTTTAAAGTAAGTTGCTTAATAATATTAGATTATTATAGTTAAAAACCTACTATATTTTACCTGTTGCCGTAATAGTAGTTATCCCGGGTTCAATAGAAATTAAGCCTGTAATGTTATCTTGAATGAATTTTGCAGCCGGTATCGAAATGCCTAGTCCTGCACTATAACTTGGAACTGTAAGCGTCCCGTTGACATACGAAAATTCATCAGAGGTTAACTCTTGAGAATTCAAATTTACACTTATACCCGTTGGCGCCGGTGAAAATGTGTCGTTTAAAGTAACGTTGGTTGCTTCAACATTTCCATAGTTATAAAGTGAAAAACTATACGTTATGGTATCGCCCGCAGATACTGGGTTCGGACACATATTTTTAATTATTCGAATATCCGCTTCATCTCTCACTTTTACCGAAGCTGAAGAAGTTAAAGAAGATGCAAGCGCCCTAGAAGATACGGTAATAGTGTTAGTTATCGTGGAACCCGAAGTTAAGGGTGAAAATTGGTTAGTTGAGGTTTTGTATATCAAAAGTGCATTTGAACGCTCAGGAATTGAAGGAATGCTAAAAATGATTTTATCTGCTGAAATTTTAGGTTCTAAATTAGAATGGAAAATCCCTCCTATATACAAAGAAGAAGGCCCTACATATGAAAGAGGCGTGAAAGAACTATCGCAAATACCCTGACCTAAAGAATACGAACCTAGGTTACTTTGCACTTTTACATTCTTAATTCTTTCAGTATTGTTATTATTGATATTCACTATAAATGGAATATCACTGTTTTGAAAATAGGTATCTCCTAAAGAAGTTTGAGAAACAGTCAGAGCTTCTTGAAGAGTGGTCACAGCCACATTTGAAGACACAAACCCCTTTTGAGACCCATACTCAAAAGTTAAAGACGCAGTGTTATAGATTTGAGTAGGCATTTTCTTACCTCCGATATGATGATAATATGTTTGCAAGAATTGAAATATAATAGTTATTCTTCAATATATTCTGCTAACGATAATTTTGATAAAATCGAGAGATATCAAAGATAAAAAAGTACGTTATATTTTAAGAACTGGGTGTAATTATTTGTTACTAAAATGTAATTATTTGATTTCAGAGATTTACACAAATTCTAGCATCCTATTTATCTATCAATTTATTTATAATACACTATTTTATTTTTTAAAATCTAAAATTTGGTATATTACTTACAATCGCCAAAGTTGGGCGGCTGGCATAATGAACAAAAATTAAAATTTAGTTTTCTTGACAAACAACAATTTGTTTAATAACATGAATTTATACAGTGATTTTGCAAAAATATCCTAGTTAAAAATATTACAAATATCGTACTTGAGTTTTTTGATTATTGTAATTGAGGAGGGTCTATAATTGACTTGTATTCTAAACTCGAAAAGTAAAAAACAAATAATAAAAAAAGCGACTTCCGTTGCTTTACTCGGAACAGTGTGCGTAGCTTCTATTTTTTCTGCAAAAGCTTTTGCAAGAGACGTTTATGTAAATGTAGATAATACCACTATCCACTCTGTAACAATTGATAATAACGTTAATAAAATACTTGATAAAGTCGGCGTCAATGTTGCAGATAATGATATAGTAGAAACAATCGACGAACCTGAAGCTCCCTTAAAGCTCAACGTTAAAAGAGCATTTGATTTTCAAATAACTGACGGCAATACGCAAATCAATATGCAATCGGCCGGAGGAACCGTTGGAGATGCTCTAAAAAGTGCGGGAGTATCCTTAGGAGAATATGATGTTATTAACTTTTCCCTAGATGCAGAACTTACAAAAAATATGAAAATACTTATTACCAGAAGAATTAAAGTTTCTGTTTTAGCGGATGGTGAGCAAAAACAATGCATTATTCCTATCAGCTCTTCAGTTTTAGATGCATTGAAATATGCAAAAGTATCCCTCGCAGATGAAGATGTTATAAATTTCAACCTTTCGGATAAAACTTCTGCAGATATGGAAATAGTAATAAACAGGATTCGCCATGAAGAAGTTGTTTCAACGGAGTCTATGCCTAGAAACGTCGTTACTAAAACTTCTACCCTACTTTATAAAGGCGAAGAAGAAATCAGCACTGAAGGCAAAGACGGAATTAAAGAAATTAAAACCCTTCAAACCTTTAAAGATAATGAATTAGTAGATTCGCAAGTTATGAGCGAAAGCATTATCGAAGAACCGATTGATAAGGTTATTATGAAAGGTACACGTGAAAAACCAGTTGCTCCCAAAAATAATACTCAATCCTGCTCAGCAAGCACCGAAAAGGCCTCTAGCATAATTTATGGTTCAGCCACGGCTTACACCGCCCCATCCGGCGCACGCACCTCAACTGGAGCAGTACCACGTGAAGGTGTAACAGTTGCGGTTAACCCTAAAAAGATACCATACGGTTCTAAAATTTTAGTGGAGTCTGTGGATGGCTCTTTCAAACAAGTTTTAACAGCCCAAGACACCGGTGGAGCATTAAGGCAAGGCTCGGCAGCAGCTGATATCTATATGAATTCTCAAAGCGCATGTAAAAATTTTGGAAGAAAGCAAGTTAAGATTTCTATTCTATCCTAAATAACATCAAATTTAACTCCCTCGGAAATTACCGGGGGATTTTTATATTAGAAAACCACGCAATTTAATGCGTGGCTATTTGATTTTAATTAATCTCTTCAGGTTGTTCTTCATCGCCAGAAGAATCATCTGCCGATTGACTAACGCTAAGTGCACTATCACTATCATCTTCAGAGGAATTTTGCGTTGCGTTCGGTTCTGCTGGGGTGTGCTCGGCCTGCGAGGGGTGTTCTGCCGGTGCTTCTTGTGCTGACCTATGTCCAGAATTCAGCTTTGTGAAAAGTTGGAAATTGATTAAATTTAGAATTCCAACATTAACAGAAGCTTTATTGTTAACATACGACGTATTTGTATAATTATCACCATATACTATAA
>CAKVBG010000075.1 GCA_934725345.1 uncultured Eubacteriales bacterium | reverse complement strand
TGGATTTCATACTATCTATAGTTTTCTTCTTTGAACTTTGATTGACCTTTGTAGTATCTGATACCGGAGTCATAACTATAGATATCGGTAGAGGTAGTATTATCAAACATATCGGTTTCTTTTATTACTTTTCCAAAATCATTCCGAATATCACGTGTAAGGTTATCAAAATCTTCTTTTATAGCGGCCCTATGTGGCTTCGTCATTTTACCAAGATGCCGTTTTATAGCCAACTCGGATAAAAGACTTATCGGAATATAGGTTTTTCCACCCAATGTATACCATTCATATACTCCTACTCTGTCTTGTGTTATATCGGTTTTTAAATCTTGGGCAATTTGTTTTGCGTTATTACCTTTTGAAAAGGCATTTTTAATAAAACTGCTCACATAAAATCCAAAGTTTTCTGCTGTATTTGCATTTTGGCGCTTCGCAAACATTTCTTCTAGTAACAAAAGAGTACTTTCGCTCGACACAGAAGATTTTCCCCAAAATGCACATTTATCAGTTTTGCTTAAGCCCACATAAAAATCCTTTAGTTGCCTTATAGAGTCTTTCTCAAGTTCAAATAAAACTTCCTCTATAACTTTGTTAAGCTTTTTGACATCATTCTTTTTGAAATCAAACTTTGACCAAATCGGCTCCTTGGATAAAACAGCATCTGCTAAAACAACATTTCCTAAAAGTGAAACTCCACCAACACCTAAAAGGATATTTTTAAGATTAATCTTGGATTTCATATCCTCTGTAGTTTTCCTCTGTGAATCTTGATTGACCTTTGTAGTATCTGATACCGGAGTCATAACTTTATTACCATCAACAAAATAAGTCTGCTGAGCAGAAACAAGTGGTGCAGCAACGCTCAAAGCAGAAATCACGCCTGCAGTCAAAGCATTAATTCCCCTTTTACCTCCTGAAACATTTAAAAGCTCTTCATTTTCTAGTTCTTCCACCATCAACTGGCTTAAATCTTCCTCGAATTTTTCAATTGATTCATTATATCCCTTTGATTTGCAGTACTCATATAGCTCATCTATTTTTCTTTCCATAACTAATCTCTCCTGTTCATGTCATATAAATTTTAATAAGGCTGATACAACCTTATTTTAACACACTTTTTTTATTTTGTAAATAGTGTGCGAGCCAGATTGTCAGCCTTTAAATTTATTTTTTCTTTTTCTTCAGGAAAATTAATGTCACCAAACTCACTATAACGGCCAAAGATGCCACTATTATCACGGTCCTGTATTTATCTCCTGTAATAAAATCAGTTATATTGTCCGCCAGATTGGTTTGATCATCGTCATCGTTATTATTTAATACCACATCATCGTCTTGATTATCTGTGGAGTCTTGATTTTGGTCTTGAGCTTGATTGATAAGCTTATCCCAATCTATGTCTTCCATCATTGCGTAGGGGCTGAAGTGGTCCGTCCAGAACGAAACATAGTCGACACCATCTTGAGTAACTACTTCCTCATCGAATTGTGTATCTTCTTCTTTTGTTACCAGAACTGCTTCAAGATTTTCTTTAGTCCAACCCTTTGGAATTTGAAACAGTATATTTACGTGTGACGCAAGATCGGTATATTTTTCGGTTTTAGTTTCATCTTTGTAGATAACTACGTCAAAAAATGCTAAATTCTTTGGAGCATAAATATCATCGAGTTGCTCTTTTAAGCTGTTATACCGATCACTGCCTTCCTCTGCTGCGGTAACTTCAACAACTGCATTATCATTTAGCGCATTGTTTGGGTCCTGAACAATAATTTTAAGTTTTTCTCCATTAAATGTAGTTTCTGCACTTAAAGTTCTTACATCATCTGATGTCCCAACTGCATAATCCGAATACTGGTCTGTTGCAAATTTTAATTGATTAGAGCTTTCATCGTAAATGCCATCGAGTTTATTTACAACCCCATTATGCCCTCTTAAAACACTATATGATGCCTTGCCTTTCATTTTTTCACCAAGGTCTAAAGTAACGTCCATGGGTTTAGGTAGCTGAGTTATATTGTTTACCCAATACCCTTGAGATTCATCGCCATTCTTTAAGATACGCTCATTGAGTGAAATATCAAAATATCCCATTATATTCAAACCATTTGATTTATTCTCAAAAGCCGATATATCTTCAGGAGCTTCTTTTGAGGTAACTACAAATTCGGCTGTACCACAAATTAGATCATTAGGGATTGATATCTGTGCGCCTTTCACGTCTTTAGAATTTATTACTATTTTGTCATCGCTTTTAACAAATAAGTCGCTCCAATGAATGTCGTTGTCCGGCATCACAAAACTGTACTCACCTTTGTTCTCGCCCGGCACCATAGATAAAGATTTAACTGCACTATTATTTAGCTGAAAACCATAATCCGGCATTAGCGTCACATTTACTTCTGAACCGCTAGTAAATGAGTATTCACCTATTTTAGAGTCTTGTGCGGTTGGAGAGTTACCAGCAATATTAAATATCACTGAACCATTTAAAACAGATTCTGTATCTCCCAATAAATTTTTTCCGTAAACAATTCTATTTGAAGGCAAGCTCAATGATTTTAATTCATATGAGTAATATCCTTGAGAGTCAGGACTAGTTGAATTTATTGAAGTGTACGAGTGATCTGTGTTTTCGTTAGTTGAACCATTCCAAGATACCGGATGCTGCAAATAACCCATCGAATTTTGCAATTCAGTATTTTTTACGCAACTATACGCTTTTGCATCAAAAGAAGAAACTTTAGAAGTAACCTTGAGATTTCCTCCATCCCTAACAATTACCTTACCGCATCCATTGAATGTTTTTTTATCACTAACAGTAGAAATTATCCCTTTGCTTCCACAAACTATACTTCCTTTTATATTTTCAAAAGCAGAGCCGTCAGAGCTGGTGTTTATTTCTAAATTAGCGTGTTCAACCGTAACATTTTGATTGGCGCCCTCACTGCCGCAAATTCCTTTAGCAGATGGATTAGAAGTAGTTCCTATTTTAACATTTTGATTAATATTCAAGGAATTTTTAAATTGTATTCCACCATCTAGGTTCAAGACTCCCGAAGAATCGCTAATGCCTTGAATGCTTAAGTTTTTTACTCCTTTAATGGAATATCCATCGCTCTGAGCAATAGTAGACGAACCGGAAACTCTAATGAAAAGCTCAATATCGCCTTCACAAGATACCTGATTCAAAGTACAGCCAGGGTTGATAGTTAAAATGTAGCTGTTTTGTTTTTCCCCGGGAATTAGATTAAATGAATCTGTGCTGTGAGAAGTTAGGGGCTTTTCTTCGGATTCATCTATACACAAATTATCTCCTACAAAAATTTTGTTTTTAGAACCAGAAGCTACATTTAATTTAAATTCAGGACGAATTTGAACGTCTTTCGTTGAATCCGATTTTATTTTTAAATTGTAATTGTAGATTTTATCTGCTAGCGAACCGAATTCCTTTGAAGAATGAAATTCATCGTTGATGTAAACGCCACTAAAAATATATCCATTTTCGGGTACTACTGTTAGTTTATAGTCTCCACTAGGCACATCTGAGAAAGTATTCTTACTTTCATTTATTTCACCCTTAGAAGGCATTCCTTCAAATTTAAATTTTCCACTTGTTTTCTCATCGGTTTTACATACAAGCCAATCTCCACTAGCCTCAGTTACATCATCCAAAACTACTTTATGAATACCTACAGAGTGAAGAGACTTAGCAGGCATATAACTAAACCCAGAAGCAGTCATGCAAAAAGCCATAATAAAAGTTGAAACTTTTTTTGTTATTTTAGACGACATATTCATATTATTATTCCTCCTTATACTTTTTGAACTTCTAATCGCATTAAGTATTCATCATTTATAATTCCATTATCGAGCTTTTCATAAATATCTTTTAGGACTTTAAACCCAAATTTTTTGTATATTTCAAATGTCTGGTTACCCTTGTAAACAAGAAGATCAACAGTAGAAAGTCCTAGATATTTAGCTAGCTGTATAACTGAATCCATGAGGTATCTACCAATGCCTCTTCCTCGGCATTTGGAATCCAAATAAAATTTAGACAAAAACACTCTATCTTTTTCTTTTTGAACATCTACAGCCAAATATCCCACGCTAGCTTTAAACATCTGAACTAAATAATATTCTTCTCCTTTATTGATGGCATATTCAATAGCCTCAGGAGATTGATAAATATTGTACATTTTCGTTGCTATTTTACTATCCAAATATGTACTATGGTGAGTAAGATAAATATTTCTAGCTAACTGGCTTACCTCATTGATAAGCCCCTTATCTTTCTTCACCGGTAGCACCGATACATCAGTAGTTGAGTATTTCATATTATCATCCTTTCTTTTTCATGAAATGCTTTTGATATAGTTATCATAATATAATTTATCATTTCGAAATATTTTTGTCAAATAATATCTAAAAAGATTGTGCAAAATATATTTTTC